>NZ_JBEZFD010000001.1:0-427721 GCF_040649235.1 Spirillospora sp. NPDC049024 | reverse complement strand
CTGGAGGCGGCGGGGTGGTGCGGGGCCTGGGCCTGTCACTGCTGGGCCGCGTCCTTGCGCCGGTCGGCTCGACGGCAGGTCTGGCGGCTGCATAACGCGGGGTTCTGGGCGCGGTGCCTGGAGGCGGCGGGGTGGTGCGGGGCCTGGGCCTGTCACTGCTGGGCCGCGTCCTTGCGCCGGTCGGCTCGACGGCAGGTCTGGCGGCTGCATAACCCGGGGTTCTGGGCGCGGTGCCTGGAGGCGGCGGGGTGGTGCGGGGGCCTCGGGCGGTGGCGGCTGAGGTGCGTCCATGTGGGGCGGCTTGACGCAATGTTCGGCCACCGCGTGATCGGGAGGTCTGGACGCGGCTTCTGGGGGCTCGCTGAGTCGCTCGGCGGCTCCGGCCAGTGCCTGACTCGGGCCTGGTGCCTGAGGTCGGCGGCCCAATCGACGTCCACAGGATCGCGTTGCTCCGGTGACGGTTTGCCGGGTGCGTGGATATGGGCGCTGCTCGCGTTTTGAGCGGAGCGAGCCTGGGGTGGGCTGCGTTCTGGGTTGGGTGGATTCGGTGGGGTGGGGCATACGCGAGTAAGGGGCGCGTTCGGGGAGCGGTCGGGGCTTGGTGGGACGTACGCTGCGGAGCATGAACGGTCGTCCACTCCGCTTCACGCCGCGCCGGGACGCAGGGCTGTTCGCGTACGAGCGGGCTCTCGGTCACGCCGGTTTCAGCCCCGTCGCGGGCGTCGACGAGGCGGGGCGGGGGGCGTGTGCGGGACCGATGGTCGTCGCTGCGGTGATCCTCCAGGGCGGACGGGGCAAGATCGAAGGCCTCACGGACTCCAAGCTGCTCACCCCCGCGCGCCGGGAGCGGCTGTACGCGGAGATCATCGAGCGTGCCTACGCGTGGAGCGCCATCGTGATCCCGTGCCACGACATCGACCGGATAGGGCTGCACCGGTGCAACGTCACCGGGATGCGGCGGGCGCTGGCCGCCCTCGACAAGCGTCCCGCGTATGTGATCAGCGACGGGTTCCCGGTGCCGGGGCTGGACGTCCCCGGGCTTCCGATGATCAAGGGCGACCAGGTTGCGGCCTGCGTCGCCGCGGCGTCCATCGTCGCGAAGGTCACCAGGGACCGGATCATGGTGGATCTCCATGAGCGGTATCCGGAGTACGGCTTCGACGTCCACAAGGGCTATGTGACCCGTGCGCACGGCAAGGCGCTCGCCGCGCACGGCCCGTGTCCTGAGCATCGGTTCTCCTACGTCAATGTCGGGCGTGCCTTGCGCAACAATGGAGATGTGGTCCTGGAGGAGGAGACCGAGGGGGAACTCCCCGACCAGGACCGCACGGAAGGGGCACGAGCGTGAGCGCGGAGGATCTCGAGAAGTACGAGACCGAGATGGAGCTTCAGCTCTATCGCGAGTACCGCGACGTCCTCGGGCTGTTCAGCTACGTCGTCGAGACCGAGCGCAGGTTCTACCTCACGAACTCGGTCGACCTCCAGGTGCGCAGCGTCGACAACGGCGAGGTCTTCTTCGAGGTCACCATGCAGGACGCGTGGGTCTGGGACATGTACCGCCCGGCCCGCTTCGTCAAGAACGTCCGCGTTGTCACGTTCAAGGACGTCAACGTCGAGGAACTGGCGAAGAGCGAATTCGAACTCCCCGCCGACCAGTAGCCCGCTTCGACGCCCGACGGCGTCCCGGGCGCATGCCGTGGCGGTCTGCAAACGCGATCGCGATGGGATCCGCTGTCGTCCGGTTCGTACCCGAGGGGTTCCGGGCGGGTGCTGTGGCGGTTTGGCAACGCGATCGCGATGAGTTCCGCTGTCGTCCGGTTCGTACCCGAGGGGTTCCGGGCGCGTGCTGTGGCGGTCTCCCAGCGCGATCGCGATGAGAGCCTCTGCGGTCCGTTCTGTGTTCGACGGGGTTCCGAGCGCGTGCTGTGGCGGTCTGCCAACGTGATCGCCGCGAGATCCTCTGCCGTCCGGTCTCGTGTGGGGGGGCGGCCATCACCTGCGGATTTTCGGGCCCATGCGTTTGGTGGGTGGGGCTTTGTGCTGCTTCCTCTGAGGGCTTCGGTCCGCTCTTGGCGGGTGAGCATGGGGGATCGGGGTGGCTCATCAGGGCTCCTGGGAGGGGGCGTTGCCGGCGTCCGGGCGAGCGGGTGGGGGCGGCTCGGGTGGGCTGTTCGACTTGCCGGATTTCGTCAGGCGCCAGCCGGAGGGCGTGCGTTCTATGAAGCCGCCGGCGGCGAGGAGGCCGAGTTTGGCGTTGACGGTGTTCAGGTCCACGCCCGCCTTGACGGCGAGCTGGGCGGGGCCGGTGGTGCCGCGGGCCGGGAACGCCTCCAGGACGGAGCGGGTGACCGGTTCCAGGCGGTCGCGGGGCAGGACGGGGGTGGCCGGGGGAGGGGCCAGGTCGGCGCCGATGCGGCCGACGGCCTCGATGATCTCCTCGGGGCGGGTGACGAGGGTGGTGCCCTCCTCACGTAGGAGGCGGTGGCAGCCGACCGAGGAGCGCGAGGTGATCGGGCCCGGGACGGCCATCACCACGCGGCCGAGCCTGGCGGCCCAGCTCGCGGTGTTGAGGGCACCGCTGCGCGCCTCCGCCTCGACGATGACGGTGCCGCGGGAGAGCGCGGCGATCACCCGGTTGCGGACGAGGAAACGGAGGCGGTGCGGGTGGGTGCCCGGCGGCGACTCGCTCACCAGCAGCGCTCGCCGCGCCATCTCGGCGAAGAGCCCCTCGTTGGACGCCGGATAGGGGACGTCCACCCCGTTCGCCAGGACCGCGACCGTCGGGCCGTCGGCGGCCAGGGAGCCGCGGTGGGCGGCCGCGTCGATGCCGAGGGCGCCGCCGGAGACCACCGTCCACCCCCGGTCGGCGAGCTCGGAGGCGAAGTCGGCGGCGGCGCGCAGGCCGTAGGGGGACGCGGCGCGGGAACCGACGATGGCGACCGAACGCAGGCAGCTGTTGCGCAGGTCGCCGGGGCCGCGCAGCCACAGGGCGTACGGGCGCCCGGTGCCGAGGTCGTCGAGGGTCGTCGGCCATTCGGGCTCTCCCGGGCAGATGAGGCGGCCGCGGAACCGGGCGCACACGGCCATGTCCTGGTCGGGTTCGGCGGCGATGAGGCGGATCCGCCAGGTGTCGAGACGCCGCGCCTCCTGGGGTGTGGTCGGCACGCCGGGCGGGACGCGCGTGGTTCGGATCGCCTCCAGCGACTCTTCGGGGCCGCAGTGGTCGATCATGCGGTTGAGGAAGGCGTCGCCGGGCTCGGCGACCGCGGTCAGGGTGGCGCGGGCGGTTCGCTCGTCGCTCATTGGCGCCCCGCCGACCAGAGGGTGAGCGCGCCGCCGACGTCGTCGGGCCCGGGTTCGTCATGGCCCGCGAGGTCGGCGATCGTCCACGCCACCCGCAGGACCCGGTCGAGGCCGCGTGCGCTGAGGGTGCCTCGTTGCAGGGCCTCGTCGACCCCCTGCATCGCCTCCTGGGCCGGGGTGAAGCGGCGGCGCAGTTCCGGCCCGGGGACCTCGGAGTTGGACCGCCACGGGGTGCCGGCCAGGCGCCTTATCGTTCGCTCGCGGGCCGACATGACCCGTTCGGCCACGACCTTGCTCGACTCGGCGAACTCCAGGTCGTAGCGGAGCTCGGCCCGGCTGGCCGGGGTGAGCTCCAGTTTGAGGTCGATGCGGTCGAGGAGGGGGCCGGACAACCGGCTGGCGTACTTGCGGCGGACGCCCGGGGCGCAGGAGCAGTCGATCTGCTTCGCCGCGGCGCACGGGCACGGGTTGGCCGCCAGCACGAGCGTGAACCGTGCGGGGAAGTGCGCCATGCCCTCGATGCGGCTGATCCGTACTTCGCCCTCCTCCAGCGGCTGCCGGAGGGCGTCGAGCGTCCCGGCCATGAACTCCGGGGCCTCGTCCAGGAACAGGATCCCGCGGTGTGCGAGGGACACCGCGCCCGGCTGGAGCACGCGTCCCGAACCGCCGCCGACCATCGAGGCGCGGGAGGCGGTGTGGTGCGGCGCGTAGAACGGCGGCTGCGTGATCAGCGGCTGGCCCGGCCGGAGGGTTCCGGCGACCGAGTGGATCGCGGTGACCTCCAGGGCGACCTCCGGTTCGAGCGGCGGCATCAGCGTCGGGAGCCGTTCCGCGAGCATGGTCTTCCCGCACCCGGGAGGGCCCGCGAAGAAAAGGTGGTGCCCTCCCGCGGCGCTGATCTCCAGGGCGCGGCGGGCCTCGGCCTGGCCCCGGACGTCGGCCAGGTCGAGGTCGGGCGCGATCTCCTGCTGCCGCAGGGCGAAACCATTCGCGGGCGCGGAGGCACCCTCCTCCTCTCCGTCATCCTCGACGGGCGGCGGTTCGTCGCGCAGTAAGCACAGGAGTTCGCGGAGGGTGCCCGCCGGCACGACCTTCATGTCCGGGACGAGTTCGGCCTCCGCGGCGTTGGCGCGCGGGACCACGACCGTGCGGCACCCGCGGTTGGCGGCGGCCAGCACCGCGGGCAGCACGCCCTGGATGGGGCGGATTCGCCCGTCCAGGCCCAACTCGCCGACCAGCACCAGGTCAGCGCACCCGCGCGGCGGCACGACCTCCGCCGCCCCGAGCAGCGCGATCGCTATGGCCAGGTCGAAGGCCGAGCCCTTCTTCGGCATGCTCGCGGGGAACAGCGAGACCGTGACGTGGCGGTTGGGCCAGTCCTCGCCCGAGTTGAAGATCGCCGCCCGGACGCGGTCGCGGGCCTCGCTGAGGGCGGTGTCGGGGAGGCCGACGAGGTGCAGGCCGGGCACTCCGCTGGTGATGGCGGCTTCGACGTCCACGACGAATCCGTCGACACCGACCAGGGAGACCGAGCGCGTCTTCGCCAGCGTCATTCAGCACACCTCCCGGAGGTGATCGATCGAGAAGTCGTCGCCGTCGCCGATCAGGCCGAGCACGTCGACCCGGATCTGTGCGCCGCGGACGCCGTGCGCGGCCGCCCACCGCCACGCCAGCCGGCGCAACCGGGCGGCCTTGTCGGTGGTGATCGCTTCGAACGGATCACCGAATCGGGCCGACCTGCGGGTCTTCACCTCGCATGCGACGTGTCTTCGCCCGTCGTGGGCGATGATGTCCAGCTCGCCCTCGTTGCACCGCCAGTTGCGGTCGAGGATCGTCCAGCCGAGCCCGGCCAGGTACGCGGCCGCGGCGTCCTCGCCGCGGCGGCCGAGATCGATGTGGGTGTTCATAGGCCTCACCTCCGGCCTTCGACGGTGCCGGAGCGTGGCGGAGAGTAGTCATAGAACAGCGTTCTGTGGATAACGCCCTGCGGGCATTCCGGGTGATTCGCTCGAAACCGGGGGTCGGTGCTTGCTTCGGCCGTGACCTTGGCGCAGCGTGGCGCCTGTGACCAACGCGCTGGAGGACGCCGTCGCCGAGTTCGGGCGCCATCTGCGCGCCGAACGGGACGTCTCGCCCCACACCCTGCGGGCCTATCTCGGCGACCTGGCAGACCTCTGCGCCTATGCCGCCCTTGCCGGTCTGACGGAGCCGGCAGAACTGGACGTCACGGTCCTGCGGGCATGGCTCGCCCGTCAGCACGCTCTCGGCCGTTCCCGGGCGACCTTGGCTCGCCGGACGGCCGCGGTCCGCGCCTTCACCCGCCATCTCCACCGGCGGCGGCTCCTTGAGGACGACCCTGGCCTGCTCCTAGGCACACCCAAGCGGCGGCGTGACCTGCCCACAGTCCTCACACAGGACGATGCGGCACACCTCCTCGACACCGTGGACCCCGAAGGCCCCCTGGGGCTCCGCGACCTGGCCGTCCTGGAGGTCCTCTACGGGACGGGTGTCCGCGTGAGCGAACTGTGCGGGCTCGACATAGACGACCTGGACACCGGTCGCAGGACCGTGCGAGTGCTGGGGAAGGGCGGGCGTGAGCGGACGGTCCCCCTAGGAGAGCCCGCTGCCCGCGCCGTCCAGGACTGGCTGCGCGCAGGGCGCCCCGCGCTCGCGACGGACCACAGCGGCCCGGCCCTCTTCCTCGGCGCGCGCGGAGGCCGCCTGCACCCGACGAGCGCCCGGCGGATCGTCCACACGAGGATCTCGGAGGTCGGGCGGATCCCGGACCTCGGCCCGCACGGCCTGCGCCACTCCGCCGCCACCCACCTTCTCGAGGGTGGCGCCGATCTCCGGAGTGTCCAAGAGATCCTCGGCCACGCGTCCCTGCAGACGACCCAGATCTACACGCACGTGTCGGCCGAACGCCTGAAGCAGGTCCACCGCCAAGCCCACCCCCGAGGAACCCGCTCCGACTAGATCGTCTTTCAAAGTCCCGGCCCACTTCGCTCGCCTTGCGGCTGTGTTAACGCAGTCCCGGCCCACTTCGCTCGCCTTGCGGCTCGCTACGTGACCGGGCCTGGGCGAACGCGGCATCGCTTCGCGATCTGCCCGGTTCCGCTCGCCTCCGGCTTCCCTCCACCGGCCAGGTCACGCGTTCGCGCGCGTGGCCGAGGGCCACTTCGAGACAGGCCTGTGAGTCTTGTGCTGGCTGGTCTGGGATCGGCTGGCAAGGATGGTGTCGGCTGCTGCGGCCTTGGTCGTGACTCGAGACAGGCTCCCTAGCCGCAGCATTCCTCCCCGTCGAACCGGTCGTAAGTGCTTGATGGCTGGAGCAGGGCTGCCGCCCGGCTGGCGGAGCCGGGCGGCAGGAGTGAGAGGCGGGTCAGGGAGCGCGCCGCAGGCGGCGTTCCTGGGAGAGGTTGATGACGCCCGGTGGCTGACGGCGGCGGCGGTGCAGGCGGAAGCGGATGCGGGTCCGGTGCCAGGCGAAGACCAGGGCGAAGGACAGGACCATGCCCGTGAGCGCGCCGCCCGTGGCCGTGGCAGCGCCGCGCAAGGCCATCCTCGGCTGCGGAGACGGCGGATCGTCCGCGCGGGGAGCCGCCGACGGGGAGGGCCGCTGCCAGAGGGGCAGGAGGCGGACCTGATGCTGGACGAGGTTCAGCGGGTTCAGGTACAGGGCACCGCGGCGCAGGCCCCAGTGCAGGCACGCCGTGGGGCAGTGGAGCGTCCCGCGCTGCAGGACGCCGATCCGCGTGCCGGACGTGACGCGGCGGCCGACGTGGACGCTGGGCCGGACGGGCAGGTAGGTGGTCCGCAGGGCGCCATGGTCGATCGCCACGACGCCCCGTCCGGCCAGGTCGTCGGCGTACGCGACGCGTCCCGGCCCGGCGGCGTAGACGGCCTGCCCCGGACGGGCCGCGAGGTCGACGCCGCGGTGGCCCGCGCCCCACGGGACGGCCGGCGGCGAGAAGCCCCGGACCACCCGGGGAGCGGGCGGCCCTAACGGCCGGCGCCAGGCGTCCAGGCCGGGAGAGCCGATGGCGATCATGCAGGTGAGGAGCAGCGAGAACACGGTCATGGACCGAACCCTGCCCGGCGGAGGAGCGCCCCGTCGACAGGGTCCGCGAACTGTGGATAACCGCGGGGATCGATGAGGCCCGGACACCTTCGCGCCCTGATAATCTGTAGGGGTGTCCGAAAGGGCACCGGTCAGGGCCAGGCCGTCGTCGTCCCGCTTCTTGGCGGGCAGGCGAGAAGCCGCTCCCAGAGCGGGCGGGGCCCAGACCCGGAGACGGGTCACAGCCGCCTGGAGGTATCCCGGCGGCTGATTTCACGCGTCCGCATGCCACCGCAATCCTGGTGGGGCGCAGTCCCTCGGTCCGTCGCCTCGGCGACGGTGGGGCAGCACCCGGGCGCAGGCAGACAACCAAATGCGGCCCGGCAGGGCCAGAGAAGGAGAACACGGGCAATGGCACCCGTCGTCACCATGCGGCAGCTCCTTGAGAGCGGCGTCCACTTCGGCCACCAGACCCGCCGGTGGAACCCGAAGATGAAGCGCTTCATCCTCACCGAGCGCAACGGCATCTACATCATCGACCTGCAGCAGTCGCTGTCCTACATCGACCGCGCCTTCGAGTTCGTCAAGGCCACCGTGGCCCACGGCGGGACGATCCTGTTCGTCGGCACCAAGAAGCAGGCCCAGGAGTCCATCGCCGAGCAGGCCACCCGGGTCGGCATGCCCTACGTCAACCAGCGCTGGCTGGGCGGCATGCTCACGAACTTCTCCACCGTCCACAAGCGGCTCACCCGGCTCAAGGAGCTGGAGGAGATCAACTACGACGACGTGGCCGGCTCCGGCATGACCAAGAAGGAGCTCCTCGGCCTGCGCCGCGAGAAGGACAAGCTGGAGCGCACCCTCGGCGGTATCCGCGACATGGCGAAGGTTCCGAGCGCCATCTGGATCGTGGACACCAAGAAGGAGCACATCGCGGTCAACGAGGCCAAGAAGCTCGGCATCCCGGTCGTCGCCATCCTCGACACCAACTGCGACCCCGACGAGGTCGACTACCCGGTCCCGGGCAACGACGACGC
This sequence comes from Spirillospora sp. NPDC049024, assembly GCF_040649235.1. Taxonomy (NCBI): domain Bacteria; kingdom Bacillati; phylum Actinomycetota; class Actinomycetes; order Streptosporangiales; family Thermomonosporaceae; genus Spirillospora; species Spirillospora sp. NPDC049024. The sequence continues at coordinate 419,324 of NZ_JBEZFD010000001.1, read as the reverse complement.
CATCCGCAGCGTCAGCCTGCTGACCCGCGTCGTGGCCGACTCCGTCGCGGACGGCCTCATCGCCCGCGCGGGCGCCGCGTCCGGTGGCGACGAGAAGCCCGCCGCGGCCGCCGGCGGCGAGGAGCCCCTGGCCGAGTGGGAGCGCGACCTGCTGAAGCCCGCCGAGGCCGAGGACGCCGCGCAGGCGCCCGCCGAGGCTCCGGCTGAGGCCCCCGCCGAGGCCCCGGCTGAGGCCCCCGCCGAGGCTCCGGCTGAGGCCGCCGCCGAGGCTCCGGCCGAGGCCCAGGCCGACGCCGCCGAGGCCGCCCCGGCAGAGGAGGCCCCGGCCGAGGAGGCCCCGAAGGCCGCCGAGGCCGAGCAGGCTTGATCCCGCGGTCCCGGCGGCTCCCGTGCGGAGCCGCCGGGACCGTCGCGGGTCCCACGACCAACGACGAGAGAAGCGAAGAGAGCGATGGCCAACTTCACCGCCGCTGACGTCAAGCGGCTGCGCGACCTGACCGGCTCCGGCATGATGGCCGTGAAGAACGCCCTCACCGAGGCCGACGGCGACTTCGAGAAGGCGACCGAGCTGCTGCGCCTCAAGGGCGCCAAGGACGTCGGCAAGCGCGCCGAGCGCACCGCCGCGAACGGACTGGTCGCCGAGCACTTTGCGAACTCCGGTGACGGGGCGCTGCTGGAGCTCAACTGCGAGACCGACTTCGTCGCCAAGAACGCGCAGTTCATCGAGCTCGCCCAGCGCCTGGTCGAGTTCGCCGCCGGCAGCGGCGCCGCCGACGCCGACGCCGTGCTGGCCGCCGAGATCGAGCCCGGCAAGACCGTCCAGGCCCTGATCGAGGAGAACAGCGCCAAGATCGGCGAGAAGCTGGAGCTGCGCCGGTTCGCCCACTTCCAGGGCGCCTACGTGGCCAGCTACCTGCACAAGTCCGACCCGTCCCTGCCGCCGACCACCGGCGTGCTGGTCGAGCTGGACACCGAGAACGCCGAGGTCGCCAAGGACGTCGCCCAGCAGATCGCGGCGATGGCCCCCAAGTACCTCACCCGCGAGGAGATCCCCGCCGAGGCGATCGAGAAGGAGCGGGCGCTCGCCGAGCAGCTCACCCGCGACGAGGGCAAGCCCGAGAAGGCCATCCCGAAGATCGTCGAGGGCCGGGTGAACGCCTACTTCCGCGACTTCGTGCTCGTGGAGCAGGCGTTCGTGAAGGACAACAAGAAGACGATCGCCAAGGTCCTCGACGAGGCCGGCGTCAAGGTCGTCCGCTTCGCCCGGTTCAAGGTCGGGCAGGCGTAAGGGCACTCTGGAGACGAGTACCCGTCAGAAGCAGCGACGCAACGAGGAGGCCGCCGACGTGCCGGACAAGACGACCAGTAGCGCGACGGCGGCCTCGTCGTCCCGCCAGCACGCACCCCGCTCGGGCTGGAAGAGGGTGCTGCTGAAGCTCTCGGGCGAGGCCTTCGCCGGACGCGACCCGCTCGGCATCGACCCGGAGGTCGTCCAGCACGTCGCCGAGGCGATCGCCGAAGCCGTCCGGGACGGCGTGCAGGTGGCGGTCGTGTGCGGCGGCGGCAACATGTTCCGCGGCGCCGTCATGGCCGAGCGCGGCATGGACCGCGGCCGCGCCGACTACATGGGGATGATCGGCACCGTCATCAACTGCCTGGCCCTGCAGGACTTCCTGGAGAAGCTGGGGCTCGACACCCGCGTGCAGACCGCCATCACCATGAGCCAGGTGGCCGAGCCGTACATCCCGCGCCGCGCCATCCGGCACCTGGAGAAGGGCCGCGTGGTCATCTTCGGCGCCGGGCTCGGCCAGCCCTTCTTCTCCACCGACACCACCGCCGCGCAGCGCGCGCTGGAGATCGGTGCGGAGGCGGTGCTGAAGGCCACGCAAGTGGACGGTGTCTACGATGCCGATCCCCGAAAGAATCCAGACGCGGTCAAGTTCGACCGTTTGGAATACGGTGAAGTTCTACAGCGGGGCCTGAAGGTCATGGACGCCACGGCCATCAGCCTCTGCATGGACAACGCGCTCCCCATCGTGGTCTTCGACCTCATGGGGCAGGGCAACATCGTCCGGGCCGTCCGGGGTGAGAAGATCGGCACGCTGGTCAGCCCGGCGGAGGGCTGACCGCAGCCCCGGACCGCGCCGGACGCGGCGCGGAACCGCAGGACCAGGGCCGACCAGATGACACGGGAGTCACAGTGATCGACGAGACCCTCCTCGAAGCCGAGGAGAAGATGGAGAAGGCGGTCGCGGTCGCCAAGGAGGACTTCCAGGCCATCCGCACCGGCCGGGTCACCCCCGCGATGTTCAACAAGATCACCGCCGAGTACTACGGGACGCCGACGCCGGTCAACCAGCTCGCGTCGTTCACGCTGCCCGAGCCGCGGATGGTCATCGTCCAGGTCTTCGACAAGTCGTCCATGCAGGCCGTGGAGAGGGCCATCCGCGACAGCGACCTCGGCGTGAACCCCACCAACGACGGCAACGTCATCCGGGTGGTCTTCCCCGAGCTGTCGGAGGAGCGCCGCAGGGAGTTCATCAAGGTCGCCGGCACCAAGGCGGAGGAGAGCCGCGTCTCCATCCGCAACATCCGGCGCCGCGCCAAGGACGCCCTCGACAAGCTCGCCAAGGACGGCGAGGTCGGCGAGGACGAGGTCAGGCGTGCCGAGAAGGAACTCGACGACACGACGCACCGCTACGTGGCGCAGATCGACGAGCTGCTCGAGCACAAGAAGGCCGAACTGCTCGAAGTCTGATGGAACTCGACGACGCCGGGGAGCCCTCGGGCTCCCCGGACGAGCCGGAGGTCGACATGGCCGGCCCACCCCCCGGAGAAGCACTGGACTCGCCCCCCGGGCAGGGGCCGGACGGCTCCGGCGACTCCTCTCCTCCTAGCGGCGCGACTCCTTCCGGTGGCGCGACGTCCGCCGGAAAGCCTCCGAGCAGGACAGGGCGAAACCTCCCGATCGCCATAGGCGTGGGCGTCGCGCTCGGCGCCCTCGTGCTGGTCTCGCTGTACACGATCAAGGAGATCTTCCTTGGCGTGATGGTCGTGTTCCTGTTCCTCGGCATGCGGGAACTGACCGAGGCGCTCAAGAGCCGCGACATCCGCGTCCCGTTCATCCCCGTCGCGACCGGCATGGTCGGCACGCCCGTCGTCGCCTACGTGTGGGGCGCGACGGCGACCGTCGCGGCGGTCTCGCTGACGGTCCTGGCGCTGCTGATGACGCGCATGGCCGAGGGCGCCTCCGGATACGTGCGGGACGTCACCGCCGGGTCGCTCGTGGCCGGCTACCTGGTGCTGATGGGCGGGATCGTCGCGCTGCTCATGCGCCCGGCGGACGGTGACCACCGCATCGTCATCTTCATCGCCACCACCGTCGCCAGCGACATCGGCGGCTACTTCGCCGGATCCTTCCTGGGCAAGCACAAGCTGGCGCCCACCATCAGCCCGAAGAAGACCTGGGAGGGCGTCACCGGGTCCGCCCTCACCTGCATGGCCGTCGGCGGATGGCTGGTGTGGTGGCTCCTGGACGGCGGCCACGTCTGGCAGGGCGTGATCATCGGGCTCGCGGCCGTGGTCACCGCGACCGCCGGCGACCTCGTCGAATCGATGATCAAGCGGGATCTCGGCATCAAGGACATGGGAACGCTCCTGCCCGGACACGGCGGGGTCATGGACCGCCTCGACTCCCTCGTCGCAACGGCTCCCGTCGTCTGGCTGCTGCTGGAACTGTTCGTCCCCAGCTAAAGCGACCCCAGGGGACGAGAGTCCCTGGCCCGGCTGCGGGCCATTTCTGGGGCAGTCCCAGAGACGAGTCGCCTAGGAGACGATCCAGGAGCGGCCCTGCTGGGCCAGACGCCGTATGAGCGCGTCCGACCCCTCGCTCTTGGCGAAGCGGTGCTCCTCGCCCGTGATGGGCACGAGCCACAGCCATCGGACGGCGTCTCCGTTGAGCGTCAGCCCGGTCATGGCAGGCGCCCCGGGACCTGCGAGACGGTTCGGGTCGTCCAGGAGGAGCACCCCTTCCCAGGACGCCTCACCGGTGCTGAGCGGGAACGTGCGCGCCTCGTGGTACCACTTCACGACGTCCCCCGGGGCGAACCAGGTCACCGACCGCCACGGGTACTGCGCCAGCCACGGGAAGATGCTCCCCGCGCGCTGGCTGGGCAGAGTGCTGGCGACGGCCAGCTCGATGCGTCCGTATGGGGCGACGTCGTCCTCGTACAGCTCGACTGTGGGCATCCGCTGGCGGCTCATTCCGACCGTGCTCAGAACCGTGAACTCCCGGCCGCCCCTTGCGGGCCGCTCCGACACACCTACGGTCGGGGCCATGCTCGGCCTGCCGCTCGCCAACTGCCGTCCGACATCGTGCCAGTAGTGGCCGCTGGGGCCGAGACGTTGCAGCAGGTGGCCGAGCACCGACTGCTGGAACTCCGCCCAAGAACCGTCCGCGCGGCACCTCTTCCAGTGCTCGCGCGCTAGGTCGATACGCGGCCCGAAGTCCTCGATCTCCTCGTCCAAGGGGAAGGCGAAGGGGCTCTGTAGCGTGGCGTCGCGCGCGTAGCCCGGGATGCCGCGGCCCATGTCCGACCAACCGGGGATCACCAGCAGCGGGTCGCCCGCCTCCAGGACGGCGACCCCGTCGCCCTCCTCGAACCACACGACCTCCAGCGCCTCGGCGTCCAGCGGGGGGCGTCCCGCGGGGTGGCGCACATGGGTCTCCGGGAGGAGCGGCGTGAGGCCCGCGTCGAGCCGCGCCACGTCCAGCTCCCGCGGGGCCTCGCGGTGGTTCGCGACCCAGACCGCCCCGACCACCGAGTCGCGCGCGTCCTTCAGGTAGGCCGCGGTGACCTCGCCGTCGGTCTCGACGGTGAGCCGCCGGCTGCCGTACGGGCTGGCCGCCGCGTGGACGACCGTGGCCGCTGACCCCCGGGGCGAGGCCGCGCCCCTGCGCAATACCGACATGATCGAGACCTTAGCCGCAGACAAGACCGTGTGCAGGGATGTCGCCGTTCGGGAATGGCGGTGCTGGAAGCGTCCCCCGCCGCGGGAGCGGCGCCGTCCGGGGATGGCGGGCGTCCCGGACGGACGATGCACGCGCGGGTGTTTGCGACACTGGAAGCACCATGTCTACCACCCAGCCCGCCGCGACCGGCGCCGCGTCCGAGAAGACCCCGGCGAAGCTCGTCTTCGCCGCCCCCAGGCGCGGCAAGCCGCCGAAGCACCTCGCCGACCTCACCACGGCCGAGCGCCGCGAGGCGGTCGCCGCGCTGGGGGAGAAGCCGTTCCGCGCCGACCAGCTGTCGCGCCACTATTTCGCGCGCCTCGTCGACGATCCCGCCGAGATGACGGACCTGCCGGCCGCCGTCCGGGAACGCCTCGTCTCCGAACTGCTGCCGTCGCTGCTGACCCCCGTACGCGAGATGGACTGCGACGGGGGGACGACCCTCAAGACCGTCTGGAAGGCCTTCGACGGCGTCCTGTTCGAGTCGGTCCTGATGCGGTACCCCGACCGGGCCACGATGTGCGTCTCGTCCCAGGCGGGCTGCGGGATGAACTGCCCCTTCTGCGCGACCGGTCAGGCAGGGCTCACCCGCAACCTGTCCACGGCCGAGATAGTCGAGCAGGTCGCCGCCGGCGCGCGCGCACTCGCCCGTGGACGCATCCCAGGCGGTCCCGGACGCGTCTCCAACATCGTCTTCATGGGCATGGGCGAGCCCCTGGCCAACTACAAGGCCGTGATAGGCGCGGTCAAGCGCATCACCGATCCGGCGCCCGCCGGCCTGGGCATCTCCCAGCGGTCGGTGACGGTCTCCACGGTCGGGCTCGTTCCGGCCATCGAGAAGCTCGCCGCGGAAGACATGTCGGTCAGGCTGGCGGTGTCCCTGCACGCGCCCGACGACGAGCTCCGCGACGACCTCGTGCCCGTCAACAACCGGTGGAAGGTCGCCGAGGTGCTGGACGCGGCCTGGGCCTACGCCGACCGCAGCGGCCGCCGCGTCTCGATCGAGTACGCCCTCATCAAGGACGTCAACGACCAGGCGTGGCGGGCCGATCTTCTCGGAAGGCTCTTGCGCGGGCACCTCGTGCACGTCAATCTGATTCCGTTGAACCCAACGCCGGGTTCCAAGTGGACCGCCTCACGGCCCGAGGACGAGCGCGAGTTCGTCCGCCGCCTGGAGGCCCACGGGGTCCCGGTCACGGTGCGCGACACTCGGGGCAGGGAGATCGACGGGGCCTGCGGGCAGCTGGCCGCGGCGACCAAGGACTGAGCGCGCCGCCGGTGCGTCCCTGGCGCCGCGCGGGGCGCAGGGGACACGGCTGAGGAGCGCGGTGCCGGTGAAGACGGGTACACGGCTGCCGGTGGTCTTGCGGGGCTACGACCGGGACGAGGTCGACGCCCTGCTGAAGCGGGTCTCGCAGGCGCTGAGCGGCGGACCGCAGATGGCCGCGGACGAGGTGCGCCAGGCGCGCTTCACCACCGTCCTGCGCGGCTACGAGCATCGCGCGGTGGACGAGCTGCTCCGCGAGTGCATCAGGGAGCTCCAGGCCATGGCGCCGTTCGGGGAGCGACCCGGCCGCACGCGCGCCCAGCCGGCCTGGCTGATCAACTGGATCCAGAACGCGCGGTTCTCGGGCGCCGGGCTGCGCCCCGGCTACGACGTGCGGGACGTGGACGCGTTCCTCGACCGCGTGATCGCCGGGCTGCGCGGCGTCGCCCCGCCCGTGACCGCCCGCGACGTGCGGGAGAGCGCGTTCCGCACCGTCCGGCTCGGGCCCGGCTACGACGAGCAGGAGGTCGACCGCTTCCTGCTGCAGCTGTCGGCCGCGCTCGAACGCTGACGCGGTTATCCACAATTTCGCGGGATGCTGCGCGCCGGGTGAGGTCCGCGCCACGCTACGTGCATGGACCCCTTCGCCGCACAGTACCGACGGCTCCGCGCCCTGTTCGACTCCTTCCTCGCCCCCGAGATCACGGCCCTCCTGCTGCCCCTGATCAAGCCTGCGCTGCGCCTGTCCGGCCATGGCGAGGTGCCCGTCCGCCTCGGCGGCGCGCCGCTGCTGCCGCCGGGCGAGCCGTGGCCGACGTGGAAGGGCCGCCCGCTCGACTTCTTAGGCGCGATCGACATCGCGGGCCTCGCCCGCCTGGCCGAGATCCCCGGCCTGCCCGCCTGCCGCGCCGCGTTCTACTACGCGAGCGAGATTCCCCGCCCCTGGGGCGACGAGCCCGATCACCGCGGCGGCTGGCGCGTCCTCACCGGCGACCTCCGCCCTACGGCCACGCCACCGGGCAGCGTCTCCTACCCGGAGACCACACTGGGCGCCGCTCCGTTCCTCTCCCTGCCCTCTCCCCAGGAAGCCGTCATCCAGCGCCTGGAGAGCGTCTACGACGGCATCGTGCCCGTGTACGAACAACTGCACGCCGCCTGGACGCGCCACACCTGCCCGGACGACGCACCCGCCCACCAGTTGGGCGGCTGGCCGACGCTCGTCCAGCGTCCGCTCGGCCCCGACTGCCTGTACGCCTCGACCGGCCGCACCCTGAACTCCCTCCACCCGCCGGCCCTTACACCCGACGAGCAGCGCGCGGTCGGGGAGTGGCACCTCCTCCTCCAGCTCGACTCCGACGACCGCCTCGGCTGGTACTGGGGCGACCCGGGCCGCGTCTATTTCTGCAACCGCCGCGACACCCCCTTGGAGCAGACATGGCTGACCGTCCAAGCCGCCTGACACAGGCCACACCGCTCCTGGAGGGGCGGGCTTCTCCCGGCCGCGAACGTGGCGGAAGAGGCCACCCCTGGGCCGTCCTGCGGACGACCCCCGCCGGGCTCTCAGAGGGTGCGGCGGGGGACGGTGAGGAGGTAGGCGGCGCCGACCACCGCGGACCAGACGAGCACGTGGAGGGCGGTCGCGGGAAAGTGCGAGACGAAGGCGCTCGGGCCGTCGTGGGCCGCGTGCATCCAGCCGATCATCGGGACGGAGAGCCAGGAGAGCCGTCCCATGCCGAGGAGCAGGAGCGCGGTCGCGCCGCCGAGGAGCGCCAGCAGCGAGACGCCGGGATCGGGGATGAGGGCGCGGCTCGTCCATGCCCCCAGCAGTGTGCCCGGGACGGCGACGAGGAGGTTCAACGCGCAGCCCGCCAAGATGGCTTCCCCTGGCGAACCGACCTGGAAGGCCTGAATGAGAGGAACGGCCAGTGCCAGCGCGCCCAGTGAGACGTTCACGCAGTAAGCGGCGAGCAGACCGGCCCACGTGGGCGCGGACGGGTGGCGGGCCGCGGTGGCGGTCAGAGCGCGTTGCTCGTCGGGCTGGGTGTCGAGGAGGGCGCGGGCCGCCCACGCCCACACGGGGAACAGGATCGCCGCGACGTCCGCGAGCGTCCGCACGGCGAGGGCGGCGGCGTCCGGGCCGCCCGGCCCCTGCGAAAGGACCAGCGCGACGATCAGCGCCACGACGATCAGCGGCTGCAGGACGCGCAGCGAGCGGAGGTATCCCGCCACCTGGAACCGGACGAGCGCGATCACTCCGCGGGCCTTCGGACCCGGTAGCCGTCGGCGCGCAGCTTCGTCTCCACGGTGTCGGCCTCGTCGGCGGGCACCTCGACCTCCAGGACGGTCCAGGAGCTTCCGTCCCCGGCCGCCAGCGGGGTCACGGAGCCGTCGGCGACGTGCAGGCGGTCGACGCCCGGCATCGCCTCGATGCAGCGCTGGTGGTCGCTGACGACGACGGTGGAGCCGCGCGCCGCGAACTCGGAGATCAGCTCGGGAAGCGCATCGCGTGTGGCGGCGTCCAGGCCGGCGAAGGGCTCGTCGAGGACCAGCAGTTCGGGGTCCGCCATGAGCGCCTGCGCGATCCCGATCTTCTGGGCGCTGCCCTTCGACAACTCGGGCAGTCGGACATCGAGGAGGTGGTCGAAGCTCAACCGCTCCGCCCAGGCGTCGCAGGCGGCGGCGGGGACGCGTCGTATGGCCGCCATGTGGCCCAGGTAGGCGCGGACGCTGAACGGCTGGTCCACCGGGAACCGCTCAGGCGCGTAGCCGACCCTCGCGGGACGGCCCTTGACGGCGCCCGCACGGGGCCTGCGCAGGCCGGCCATCACGCGGAGAAGAGTGGACTTCCCCGCGCCGTTATGCCCGGTCACCTCGGTCACACTTCCTTCCGGAAGCGACAACGTGACGTCCCGGAACACCCACGGATCCCGCCGACGGTATCGAAAGGCGACACGCTCCAGCCGCATGACAACCAGACGCTAGAGCCAACCGCATAAGGACGCCGTTAGACCCGCCACCCCAAGAGTCGCCCCACCGCGGTGGAGTGCGCTGGGCGGGACTGTCCTAAAGATCGTGTGGGTGGGGTGGTGATCCGGAAGGCTGGGGCCTTTGCCTTGGCCGGGAAGGATCACACGTGACCAACCACGATGAGGACGAGCCGTAGGGCGGGCTGGAGGTCCAGCTCGCCGCCGATCTGGTCGAGAAGGCCAAGGCCGAGGGGGTGTCGCTGGCTTCGAGAGGGGGCGCTGGCGTGGGGGAGGGGTGGGGGATTCGGGGTGGGGTGTATTGGGGGCGGGTGGTTTTGCGGGTTGGGGTTGTTAGGTGGGGGTGGTTAGGGCTTGGGAGAGGCGGGTTGCGTAGGTGGCGGCTTCGGTTTCGGAGGCGTATTTCTGGCGGGGCCAGAAGAAGCCGCGGAGGCCGTCCTTCGGGTTGCGGGGGACCACGTGGACGTGCAGGTGCGGGACGCTTTGGCTGATCCGGTTGTTCATGGCGACGAACGAGCCGGCTGCTTCGAGGGTGTCTTCCATCACCTTCGCCAGGCGTTGGGCCTGGGCGAAGAACGGTCCGAGGAGGTCTTCGGGCAGGTCCGTGAGCGTCTCGTAGTGCGTCCGGGGGACCAGGAGGGTGTGCCCCTTGAACAGTGGCCGAGTGTCGAGGAACGCCATCGCGTCCGGTGCGTCGAGCACGATGTGCGCGGGACGCTCTCCCTTGATGATCTCGCAGAACAGACAAGCCCTGCTCGCAGCTTCAGCCATCCCCCCATTCTCCAGCCCCGCGCACCAGCCGGCCGGGTGGGGTCATCAGGGCCAGGGTCGTGTCGAGGGGTTGCGCGTCGTGGGGACGGGGGGTGGTCGGGTCCCACAAGCGGATCGCGGCTATTTCGTCGGTGGGGGTGAAGGCGCTGGGGCGGGTGGGGGATTCGCCCGTGTAGATGGCCGCGTACTCCTCTCGGAGCGGCGAGACCAGGCGGAAACGGGCGTAGCCGGCGAGGGTCAGACCCGGGAGGTGGAGGCCGGTCTCCTCATGGAGTTCGCGGACCGCCGCTTCCAGGGGCGACTCGCCCGCCTCGATGGCTCCGCCCGGGAGTTCCCATTGGCGGCGGTGGCGGTCGTAGACCAGCAGGAGGTGATGGTCGTGCCAGACCGCCGCCAAGGCCGCGGGCATCGGGGCGTCACTGGGGACGGGATGGGCGGCCGGGAGGAAGTCCGTCAGCTCGTTGCCTTCGCGGTCCTCCGCCAACGGGTTCCCTCGGCCTGGCATGGCGGGTCAGGTCAGGGCCAGCAGAAGGGCCGTGTAGGGAGGGATCGGGTCGGGGGCGGGTGCCGCCGCCTCCTGTGCGGCGGCGTGTTCGTAGAGGTCGCGTTCGGCGCGGTCCAGGGCGGCTGACAGGACGTAGTCGGTGACCGTCCAGCCGATCAGCTCGGCCGCCGTGCGGATCACGAGGAACTGCTCCGCGGAGGTCCGGAAGGCGATGTGATCGTCGGCGGGATCGACCGGAAGGTCCTGGCGAACCGACTCGGGCATGGCCGGTCTCCCTTCCTTGCGGCCTTTAAAAGTACGCCGCGAGGTGTTGCCAGAACATCCCCTCAGAGAACGAGAATCGTCGGGTGTCTGATGGAGTCAGCGGGTTCCCCAGGAGTAGGTCTGTTTGCGAAGTTTGAGGTAGACGAAGCTCTCGGTGGAGACAACGCCGGGTATGGCGCGGATTCGGCCGAGAAGTTCCAAAAGGCGTTCGTCGTCCTCGCAGACGAGTTCCAGGAGGATGTCGAACGAGCCGGCGGTGATCACCACGTAGTCGATCTCGTCGAGCGCCGCGAGCTCGTCGGCGGTCTTCTCCAGGTCGCCCTCGCACCTGACGCCGATCATCATCTGCCGGTGGAAGCCGAGCATGAGCGGGTCGGTGACGCCGACGATCTGCATGACCCCCGTGTCGAGGAGCTTCTGCACGCGCTGGCGCACGGCGGCCTCGGAAAGGCCCACGGCCTTGCCGATGGCGGCGTAGGAGCGGCGGCCGTCCTGCTGGAGCTGCTCGATGATCTGCTTGGCGGTCTCGTCGAGCTGGACGCGGGGGGCCCGTTCCATCAGGATCTCCTAGCTGCGGCATCGAGGGTGTGAGGCCTCTGGGTCAAGTGAATCAGTCGTGAAACTGGATCGTAACAACGGAATCACTTGTGTTGGGCTGAATCCTCTGTCAGGGTCGGGCCAACAGGACACAACGGGCGAAGATGCCCAGGAGGGACCTGAGGATGAGCGGCGAGCGGCTGCGCAACTTTATCGGCGGAGAGTACGTCGACGCCAAGGACGGGCGGACGCTGGAGGTGGTCGACCCCAGCACCGGCGAGACGTACGCGGAGGCGCCAGTGTCCGGCGCCGAGGACGTCGACGCCGCGTTCCGCGCGGCGGCCGACGCGTTCCCCGCCTGGCGCGACGCCACGCCGGGCGAGCGGAGCCTCGCGATGCTCCGCTTCGCGGACGCGGTCGAGAAGCGGGCGGAGGAGCTCGTCAGGGCGGAGAGCCGGGACACCGGCAAGCCGCTCCAGATGACGCTCGAAGAAGAGGTGCCGCCGATGGTGGACAACCTCCGGTTCTTCGCCGGCGCGTCCCGGGTGCTGGAGGGCAAGGCGTCCGCCGAGTACATGGCGGACCACACCTCCTCGATCCGGCGGGAGCCGATCGGGGTGTGCGCCCAGGTGACGCCCTGGAACTACCCGATGATGATGGCGGTCTGGAAGATCGGGCCGGCGCTGGCGACGGGCAACACCGTCGTGCTCAAGCCGTCCGAGACGACCCCCGCGAGCACGCTCATGCTGGCTGAGATCGCGGCCGAGTTCCTGCCCCCGGGCGTCTTCAACGTCGTCTGCGGCGACCGCGAGACCGGGCGTTCGCTGGTGGAGCACCCGACGCCGCAGATGGTGTCCATCACCGGGAGCGTGCGGGCCGGCATGGAGGTCGCCGCGTCGGCGGCCAAGGACCTCAAGCGGGTGCACCTGGAGCTCGGCGGCAAGGCGCCGGTGATCGTCTTCGACGACGCCGACGTCGAGGCGGCGGCGACGGGCATCGCCGAGGCGGGGTACTTCAACGCCGGCCAGGACTGCACGGCCGCCACCCGCGTGCTGGTCGCCGACCGGCTGCACGGGGAGTTCACCGAGGCGCTCACCGAGGCCGCCAAGGGGACGGTCGTCGGGCCTCCCAGCGACGCCGACGCCTTCTACGGGCCGGTGAACAACGCGAACCAGCTGGAGCGCGTCCAGGGCTTCATCGAGCGGGCGCCGAGCCACGCGAAGGTCCTCACCGGCGGTGAGCGCGTGGGTGACCGCGGCTACTTCTTCGCGCCGACCGTCGTCGGCGGCCTCCGCCAGGACGACGAGATGGTGCAGAACGAGGTGTTTGGTCCGGTCATCACCGTCCAGAGCTTCTCGGACGAGGCGCAGGCCGTCGAGTGGGCCAACGGCGTCCAGTACGGGCTGGCGGCCAGCGTGTGGACGCAGAACCACGGCCGCGCCATGCGGATGACCAAGGCACTGGACTTCGGGGCCGTGTGGGTCAACACCCACATCCCGCTGGTCTCGGAGATGCCGCACGGCGGCTTCAAGCATTCCGGCTACGGCAAGGACATGTCGATGTACGGAATCGAGGACTACACCCGCGTCAAGCACGTCATGCACTACATCGGCGGCTGAGCGCCGCCGACCGGAGCCCGTGAAGGAAGTCCCGCCCATGACCGAGACCCGACCCGTCGCGGCGCCGCGCGACGATCCGGCCAGCGCCGTCCCCGCCATCGAGCTCGAGGGCGTCGAGAAGTCGTACCACGCCTACGGCGAGACCGTGGCGGCCGTCCGCGGCGTCGACCTGACGATCGCGGAGGGGGAGTTCTTCTCCCTGCTCGGCCCGTCCGGATGCGGCAAGACGACGACCATGCGCATGATCGCCGGCTTCGAGGAGCCGTCGGCGGGCCGGGTCCGGTTGCACGGGCAGGACGTCACGGACGTGCCGGCCAACCGGCGCGACGTGAACATGGTGTTCCAGTCGTACGCGCTCTTCCCGCACATGAGCGTCTTCGAGAACGTCGCGTTCGGCCTGCGCCGGCGCGGCGTTCCGAAGGCGGAGATCACGCGGCGGGTGGGCGAGATGCTGGAGATCGTCGACCTGACGGGACGGGAGAAGCGCCGTCCCGCCGAGTTGTCCGGCGGCCAGCAGCAGCGGGTCGCGCTGGCCCGGGCGCTGGTGAACGAGCCCCGGGCCCTCCTGCTGGACGAGCCGCTCGGCGCCCTCGACCTGAAGCTGCGCCAGGCCATGCAGGTCGAGCTGAAGCGGATCCAGCGGGGGGTCGGCGTGACGTTCGTGTACGTGACGCACGACCAGGGCGAGGCGCTGACGATGTCGGACCGCGTCGCCGTCATGAACGACGGGGTGATCGAGCAGCTCGGCACGCCGCGGGAGATCTACGAGCATCCCGCGACGCGCTTCGTGGCCGGCTTCATCGGGACGTCCAACCTGCTGGAGGGGGAGGTCGCCGGCACCGAGCCGGGCAGCGCGGTGCTCTCCCACGGCCCGGACGGGCGGATCGAGGTCCCGATGCGGCACGGCCGCGAGGCCGCCGAGGGGGACCGCGTGGAGCTGACGGTCCGCCCCGAGAAGATCTGCATCGGGCTGGACAAGCCCGGTGACGGGCTGTGCGCGGTCCGGGGGACCGTGACCGAGGTCGTGTACCTCGGGACGTCGACGAACTACAACATCACCACCTCGGCCGGCGCCGACGTCGTGGTGTTCCTCCAGAACGCCACGTCCGCCGAAGACGTCGCCGCGCGCGGCGACAGCGTCTGGCTGTCGTGGGACCCGTGCCACTCGTACGCCATAGGAGCCCCACAGTGAGCCAGTTCGACCCCGCCTTCCTGCGCGGACTCACCAGGCCGCGCCTGGCGCGTTCCAGCGCGGGCGGCCCCGCCCGCCGCGACGTCCTCAGGCTGATGGGCGCGGCCGGCGCCGGGCTCGCCCTGTCGGCGTGCGGGGTGAAGGGCCAGGGCGGCAAGGAGAAGGTCAGCCAGAGCGACGTCGAGAAGTACTGGGCGGGCAAGACCAAGAACGGCACGCTCAGCTGGGCGAACTGGCCGGGCTACATGCAGGACGACAGGGAGACCATCAAGGCGTTCGAGAAGGAGACGGGCGTCAAGGTGACCTACAAGGAGGTCATCCAGGAGATGGGCCCCTGGTTCGGCAAGATCCAGGCGCCGCTGGCCGCCGGCCAGTCCATCGGCTTCGACCTGATGGTGATGACGAACGGGATCCAGCTGGAGCAGTGCCGCCAGCTCGGCTACCTGGCGCCGCTCGACCTGTCGAAGCTGCCGAACTTCCAGGCGAACGCCGGCCCGTCGTTCAAGAACCCCTCCTACGACCCCGGCAACGCCTTCACGATCCCGTACGAGTCGGGCGTCACCGGGATCGCGTACAACACCAAGTACGTGAAGGAGGAGATCACCAGCATCGCCCAGCTGTTCGACCCGAAGTACAAGGGCAAGGTCGGCATGATGGGCGACTCGCAGGAGCTCGGGAACTTCGGGATGTTCCTGCTCGGCATCGACCCGGAGAAGTCGACGAAGGCGGACTGGGAGAAGGCCGCCGCGAAGCTGCGGGAGCAGCGCGACAAGGGCATCGTCCGCAAGTACTACAGCCAGGACTACGTCGACGCCGTCAGCAAGGGCGACGTGTGGATGACCATGGCGTGGTCCGGCGACGTGTACAGCCTGACCAGCCCCGACGTGAAGTTCGTGGTGCCCGAGGAGGGCGGCACGATCTGGACCGACAACCTGTGCGTCCCGAAGACCGCCGAGAACCCGGTGGACGCGCTGATGCTGATGAACTGGCTCTACGTCCCGGAGAACAACGCGCCGCTGACCGAGTTCATCAACTACATGCCGCCGATCCCGGCCACCCAGAAGCTCATCGCGCAGAAGGCGGAGCAGGCCGGCGGCTCTGACAAGAAGGACCTGATCCGGCTCAGCACCAGCCCCCTGATCTTCCCCTCGCAGGCCGACCTGGCCCGGCTGCGGCACTACCGGCGGCTCACGCAGGCCGAGGAGGCCGAGTACCAGAAGATCTTCGAGCCGATCTCCAAGGGCTCGTGATGGGCGGGGCGCGGGGGCGGCTCGCGCCGTACCTCATGATCCTGCCGGGCGGGCTGTGGCTGGCGGCGTTCTTCCTCGTCCCGCTCGTGCTGATGGTCTCCCTGTCGCTGCAGACCGGGAACCTCATCGACGGCTTCCAGCAGACGCTGCACTGGCAGAACTACACCGACGGGCTGAGCACCTACGGCGACAAGTTCGTCCGGTCGCTCTGGTACGGGCTGCTCGCGACGATCGCGTGCATCGTGCTCGCCTACCCGGCCGCCTACTGGATCGCGTTCCGGGGCGGGCGCGCCAAGTCGACGTACCTGTTCATGCTGCTGCTCCCGTACTTCGTCTCGTTCATCCTGCGGACGGTCTCGTGGAAGCTCGTCCTCACCGACAACGGGCCGATCCTCGGGCCGCTGCGCGACCACGGCGTCCTGCCGCAGGGGTTCCACATCCTCGACACCGGCGCCGCGGTGGTGTCCGGGCTCGCGTACAACTTCCTGCCGTTCATGGCCCTGCCGATCTACGTGGCGCTCGAACGGGTCGACCCGCGCGTGGTGGAGGCGGCCTACGACCTGTACGCGAGCCGCACGCAGGCGTTCCTGCGGGTCATCCTGCCGCTGTCGCTGCCCGGCGTGTTCGCCGGCGTGATCATGACGTTCGTGCCGGTGTCGTCGGACTACGTCAACGCCGAGGTGCTCGGCGGACCGCAGAACACCATGATCGGCAACGTCATCCAGACCGAGTACTTCAACAACAGCGCCTACCCGATGGCGTCCGCGCTGTCGTTCGCGCTGATGGCGATCCTGCTCGTCGGCATCTTCGCCTACGCGCGCACGCTCGGCACGCAGGACGTCCTGGAGGCGGCCGGCCGATGACGACGCATACCGAGGCCCCGGTGACCCTCACCAAGCAGCCCCCGCGGCCGCGCCGCGCACCCCTCAGGCGCCGGATCTCCGTCCTGCACCTCTACACCCTCGCGCTGATCGCGTGGCTGATCCTGCCCATCGCGATCATGATCCTGTTCGGGTTCAACGACACCCGCAGCAAGCAGAACTTCCAGTGGCAGGGCTTCACGCTCAAGTGGTACGCCCACCTGTTCGACAAGAGCGACCTCACCGCGGCGGTCGTCAACTCGCTGACGATCGCGGTGTTCAGCACGCTGATCACGACCGTCATCGGGACGTTCGCGGGCCTCGCGCTCGGACGCTACCGGTTCCGCGGCAAGGGCTCGACGAACCTGGTGCTGTTCATGGCGATCTCCTGCCCGGAGATCGTGATGGGCGCGTCGCTGCTGTCGATGTTCGTCACGTTCAACCTGCCGCGCGGCTACCTGACGATCCTCCTCGCGCACGTGATGTTCTCGATCGCCTTCGTGGCCGTGACGGTCCGCGCCCGCGTCGTCGGGCTCGACCCCTCGGTGGAGGAGGCGGCGCAGGACCTCGGGGCCGGCCCGTGGACGCGGTTCCGCCTGGTCACCCTGCCGATGATCATGCCGGGCGTGCTGGCGGGCGCGCTGCTGGCGTTCGTGCTGTCCATCGACGACTTCGTCATCACGAACTTCACCAGCGGCGCCACCGTGACGTTCCCGCTGTGGATCTACGGCTCCACCAGGACCGGCACGCCGCCGCAGGTCAACGTGATGGGGACGATCATCTTCGGGGTCGGCGTGGTGATCGCGGTGGTGTCGGCGCGGCGTAGCGCCCGCGCGCGGACGCGAACGTGAACGTGGCCCAGTCGCTCGCCGACGCCGCCCCGGAGCCCATCTGGCTCCAGGACCCGGCCCGCCCCGCCGCGGGCCCGGCCCTGACCGGTGCGCTGGCATGCGACCTCGCCGTCGTCGGCGGCGGGTACAGCGGCCTGTGGACGGCGCTGCTCGCCAAGGAGCGCGACCCGTCCCTGGACGTGGTCGTGCTGGAGGCCGGCCGCATCGGCGCCGCCGCGTCCGGACGCAACGGCGGGTTCTGCGCCGCGAGCCTCACCCACGGCCTGGAGAACGGCCTCGGACGCTGGCCGGACGACGTCCACACCCTTGAACGCCTCGGCTGGGACAACCTGTGCGCCATCGGCGAGACCCTCACCCGCCACGGCATCGACGCCGAATGGGAGCCCACCGGGGAGATGAGCGTCGCGACCGAGGAGTGGCAGGTCCCGCTGCTCCAGGAGGCGGCGGAGAAGGCCTACGAGCACGGCTGGGAACCGATCCTGCTCGGCCCGGAGGCGGTCCGCGCCGAGGTCGACTCGCCCACCTACCTCGCGGGCCTGTGGGACCGCGACGCCGTCGCCATGGTGCACCCGGCCAAGCTCGCCTGGGGCCTGGCGGACGCCTGCCGCTCCCTCGACGTCCGCGTCTTCGAGAACACCCGCGTCACGGCCATGCGTTCCGACGCCCGCGGGCTCCGGCTCACGGCCGCCGCGCCCCCGCGCCGGAACGGCGGCGAGCCCGGTCCGCTCGGGACGGTCACCGCCCGGAAGGTCGCCCTGGGAACCGGCGCCTTCCCGCCGGTCCTGCGGCGCCTGCGCCACTACGTCGTCCCCGTGTACGACTACGCGCTCGTCACCGAGCCGCTCTCCGCCGCCCAGCGCGAGGCCATCGGCTGGCGGCACCGGCAAGGGCTCGGCGACAGCGCCAACCAGTTCCACTACTACCGGCTCACCGCCGACGACCGGATCCTGTGGGGCGGCTACGACGCCGTCTACCACTTCGGCAACGGCTTCCACCCCGGCCTGGAACGCCGCCCCTCCACGTACGCGACGCTGGCCCGGCACTTCTTCGCCACGTTCCCGCAGCTGGAGGGCGTCCGCTTCAGCAACGCCTGGGGCGGCGTCATCGACACGTGCAGCCGCTTCTGCGCCTTCTTCGGGACGGCCTACGACGGCAGGCTCGCGTACGCGGCGGGCTACACCGGCCTCGGTGTCGGAGCCACCCGCTTCGGCGCCGACACCATGCTCGACCTGCTGAGCGTCGGCCTCGCACCCGGCGAGGAGACCGAGCGGACGCGGCTGGAGATGGTGCGCACCAAGCCCGTCCCGTTCCCGCCCGAACCGCTGCGCTACGGCGTCATCGAACTGACCCGGCGCGAGATCGCCCGCGCCGACCGCAACGCCGGACGCCGCGGCCTCTGGCTCCGCACCCTCGACCGCATGGGCCTCGGCTTCGACTCCTGACCCCGGAGGGGGATCAGTCCGGCGACTCGTCGACGGAGCCGAAGATGACGGACGAGACCTCCAGGTACAGCTGCTCCGGGTACGGCATGAAGCCGACGTTGCGGAGCGCCTGCTTCTGGCCCGCGGACTCCATCACGAACTCGCCGTAGCCGAGGATCCGCCCGATCACCGAGCGGTTCAGCGCGATGTCGGTGACCTTGGCGAGCGGCATCATCGCGACGTTGCGGTTGAGCACGCCGTTGACGACCATCACCCGGTGCTCGGTGACGAGGAAGAAGTCCACCGACCAGGCGATCACCTTCCAGGTCAGGTAGCCGACGGCGATCAGCCACAGCCACCAGAGCCACACCTGCCCGGTGACCGCGCTCGCCGCGCCGCACGCGATGAGCCCGAGCACGACGACCGACACCGGCAGCAGCAGGACGGCGGGGTGCCGCCGCACAGCGATGACACGGCCCTCGTAGGACATCAGATACTTGTCGACGGTCCGCGACGAGGTGTCGCGGTGCACCATCATGTCCTGCAGATTCACGGCGGCGTCCTCGTCATGATCCGGGTGGGTCAACCGTAGCCGACGCGGAACCGGCGGTGCAGGGGCCGCGCGGTAAGGGCTCCGCCCCCGTGCGGGGCCTTGTCGCAGGCGGATCCGTTCGCCGATCATGGTTCTCATGGACGGTGACGCCGCGAAGCCGCAGGGGGCCGGCGGCCCGCGCGGCGAGTTCGCTCCCGACGTGACCGGACGTCCCATCTGGCGGCTGCTGCTGCGGGGCCTCGGGGTGTACCTGCCCGGCTGGGAGATGCCCGCGGGCGCGCTGCGCGTCCGCGAGGGGGCGCCGGCGCCCGGGTTCGGCCCGCCCGCCTACCTGAACGGCGACGCCGGCTTCGGCGTGCACGTCCCGGACCGCCGCCGCGGCCTCGAACCGGATCGCGAGATCTACGTACGCGGCCGGGAGGACCCGAGCTTCGGCATCGTCGTCGCGGGCCCGTCGGCGGCGATCGGCAGCCGCGTCGTGGACGCCGCCGTGCTGATGCGGTTCGCGCGGCGGCTGACGTTCGAGGAGCTCCTCGACACCGGCGACGCCGACTCCGTGCCGTACGCGGTGCGCGGTGCGCGGGCGGTGGAGAACGCGGTGTTCCTCGACCGCGCCGCCGGGATCGGGCTGTGCGTCGAGGCCGACCCGTGGACCGGCGCCCTGACGTGCCCCCTCTACGTGCGCATCGGCGGCCCTTCGGAGCGTGCCGTGCGGGCCTACGGCGCGGTGGCCCAGCCGGTGAGGTCCCACAGCTGATGGGACGGCAGCCGCCGCAGCCGGACGCTCGCGGCGGCCGGGTCCCAGAACACCTCGTCGCTCTCCAGCTCCAGTGACTGCGCGGCCGTCAGCACCGCGCACAGCAGCTCGTCCCGCGTCCGGACGGCCATGAGCGGGCCGATCTGCGCGACGGCGCCCGAGCACTCCGCCAGCGTCCGCAGGAGCGCCTTGAGCGCCGCCTCGTCCTCGGGGGCGCGAACCGGCTCCACGCCCGGCGGGACGCCCGGCTCGACCCTGGCGAGCCCGCGCTTGGCCTCGCCGCCCGACAGCCCGCCGTTGGGGCGCGCCCCGGCGCCCGCCGAGATCAGCAGCGCGCTGAACACCCCTGCGAGGTCCTCGCTGGCGTGGCCGCCGAGGAAGTAGCGGCGGCGCTCCGGGGAGCCGGGCGCCGGGCCGTTCGCGTCCTCGGCGGTGCGGAACCGGACGTCCAGCCGGCTGGCGCGCACGCAGCGCTCGTAGATGTCGCAGAGGATGTCCTCCAGCTGCTCGTCGCGCGTCCATAGCCGCCCCGTAGCGGTGACGGCGCCGCCGTGGGCGCGGGGACGCCCGGTGAGCGCCGCCGTGACGGTGTCGTCGAGCTCGCCCTCGGTGAACTGCAGCAGCTCGGCGACGACGTCCTCGACGTCCTCCAGGGTGCGGGTGAGGGCGCGCTGCAGCTCCAGGATCTCCTCGCCGCCGCGTTCGAGCTCCGCGAGCCGGCCGAGCGCCGCGTCGACCCTGCCGTCGGCGGTCTCGCCGCCCGCGCGGGTGACGGACCGCACCGACGTCTCGACCTCGCCGAGCTTGCGGCGCAGCGCGGCGAGGGTGATGCGCTGCTGCTCCAGCTCGTGCAGCCTGCCCGCCTGGGTCCGCAGGTAGTCGTCCGCCTGGTGGACGAGCCCGGCCAGCTCCTCCACCTGCCCGGTGTTCTGCCGGAGCCGGTTGTCGAGCGCGGGCAGCACGTCCTGCTTGACCCGCGACAGCTCCGCGGTGAGCTGCTCGCCGACGGTGACCAGGACGTTGTTCTGCTTGGTGACCTGGTCGTTCAGCTCGTCGATCCGGCGGGTGAAGGCGTTGGCCTGGTCCCGGCTCTGCTTGCCCGCGTACAGTTCGAGCGCCCCCACCACGACGCACATCACCACCAGGATGACCGTCGTCATTGCACTCCTCGGGCGTGACGCTGATTACCGGAACGGGTTTTGATCGCGACCATAACTTACGATCACGTGGGCCGACCAAAACTTACGTAACCGACTGATCTCAGTGACCGGTCGGCCTCACCGGTCCGTCCCGTGCCATTGCGTGACACTTCCCATGCGCTCGGTGACGAATTCTCAGACGCAGCCCTCGAATTGCGGGACGGTGGTGGTGACTTTCAGCCCGGCGGGGCGGAACCATTTGTCCAGCAGCCGCGGGGCGGTGCCGTCCTGGTACATCCCCGTGATCGCCTTGTTGACCGCCTCGCAGCCGTTGACGTCGCCCTTCCTGATGCCGACGCCGTAGGGCTCGTCGGTGAACGGGGCGTTGACGATCGTGAGCCCGCCGCCGCTCCCGGACGCCTTCGCCGCGAGGCCCGCGAGGATCAGGTCGTCGGTCGAGACGGCGTCGAGCCGCCCCCCGGTGAGCTCGGTGAGGCACCCGGCGTACCCGCCCGCCTCGACCGGCAGCGCCGCGACGCCCTGCTCGTCGTGGACGCGCGGGAACGACACCGACCCGGGGACACGGCACAGCCGCCGCCCTTTCAGGTCGTCGATGTTCCGGATGCGGCCGGCGTCGGAACGGCGGACGAGAATGTCCTGGTGGGCCACATAGTAGGGACCCGCGAACGACACCTGCACCTTGCGTTCGGGCGTGACGGAATAGCTGGCCACCACGAGGTCGACGTCGCCGTCCTGGAGCATTTTCTCGCGGGTCGCCGACGTGACCCGCTTGAACGTCACGTCGCCGGCGCGCACTTTCAGGCGCCGGGCGATCTCCTTGGCGATGTCGACGTCGAATCCGGTGAACGAGCCGTCGCCCTGGCGCTCGCCGAGCCCCGGCTGGTCGCCGTTCACGCCGATGACGAGCGCCTTCTTGCCGGCGACGGAGTCCTCCCGGGCGTCCGCGATCGCGCAGGCCGTCCCCGCGCCGAGGACGGCCGCGGCCGCGAGCGCCGCCGCCGCGAGGCGCCGGGCCCTCACTTCGACCACCGGTACTCGGCCAGGCGGGGGCGCACGCCGATGAGCACGAGCGCCGCGATGACGACGCCCGCGGCGGGCAGGACTGCGTACCAGCCGCTCGTCCCGCCGTCCCCTTCCTTCACTGCCTCGTCGAACGCCCTCTGGTGGATGGAGACCAGCGCCTGGAGGGAGCGGTCGTACCGGGTGAAGTCGGCGGCGGCCGCACCGCGGGCGGCGACCGCCTGGTCGCGCTGCCCTCCGTCCACGAGGTCGCGCATCCGGCGGTCGTTCGCCTGGACCTTCTGGTAGTCGGCGAGCACCTTGTTCATGCCGTCCGCGAGCCGCGCCTTCTGCGCGGCCGACCGCGCCGGCCGCCCGGCCTCGGCGCCCAGGAAGCCGAGGAACGGCACGCGTCCGGGCTCGAAGGACAGGTCCTTCTGGACGGCCGCGTTGTACTGGGTCAGGTTCCCGGCCTTCAGGTAAAGGACGGTCTGGGACTTGCTCAGGTACACCTGCTCGTAGGCGTCGGCCCGCCCGGGGTCGAGCAGGAACCGGGTCTCGTCGGCGTTCGCGCTGTTGCTGATGGCGCGGGTCCGCGAGAGCCCCAGGATCGAGTCGAATCCCTCCTCCTTGGCCTGGCGCAGATGGTCCGCCTGGCCGGTGAGCATGAGGGAGCCCGCCGCGACAAGGACGAGCGTGCCGAGCGTCGCCAGCGCGAGCGGAACGTTCAGCAGCCGGCGGAAGCGCCGGGCCAGGTAGAGCTGGAATCCGGCGAGGACGGCCACGAGCGCCAGGCCCGTGGCGAGGATGCCGGTGCGGCCCGCGAGGACCGCCGACCGCTTGTCCTCGTAGGTGTGCCGGACGAGCGTGCCGTTGTCGAGCGTCAGGTTGTACGCCTTCGGCAGCAGGTCCAGCTTCATCAGGTCGGTCGCCTGCCGGTAGAGGTCGACGACCTTCTGCGCCGGCGGCCCGGACGCGTGGGGGCTCTGCCGGTCCAGCAGCAGGGCCTGCCCGGCGAGGCGCTCGTAGCGGGCCAGCGCGTCCAGCAGGTCGCGGGCCGTGTTGTTCTCGGTCGTCTCGTCGGCGAGCTTGGCGGCCTTCAGCAGCGCGTCGCCGGCCCTGCGCCGGTTCTGGTCGTAGCGGGCGAGCGCCTGCTCGCGCCCGCCGCCCGCCGCGTCGCCGATCAGCAGCGCGTTCGCGAGCTGCGCGTCCATGTCGCTGAGCTGGAAGTACAGGTCGCCGGTGGCGACGACCTGCGGGCCCGCGTCGTGCCCGATGACCCGCACCCCCTCGCGGGCGTCGCCGATCGCCGCCCAGGCGACGCCGAGCAGCGCCACCAGCAGCACCAGCGACAGCGCGGTCAGCGCCCGGACGCGGGCCGCGACGGTGCGGGGCAGCAGCCGCGCGACACCGGTCGGCGCGGCGGCCGGGCGGAGGTCCCCGCCGCCTCCGCCCCGGGCCGGGGGCGGCGCGGTCGCCGCGGGGCTCGGCGGCCCCGCGGGCGGGGACTGCTGGACGGCCGTCATGACGCCTCGCCTCGGGTGAGGGTGATCGTGGTCCAGGCGCCCACGTGGATCCGGTCGCCGTCGGTGAGCGGGACCTCCACGTTGTAGGGGATGGGGGCGGTGGAGCCGTTCACGCAGGTGCGGTTGGTGGAGCCGGGGTCGACCAGCGTCCAGGTGCCGTCGGGCTTCGCCAGCAGCACCGCGTGCACGTGGGAGACGCCGGGGTCCTCGGGGGGCTCGCGCAGGTCGATCTCGGGCGGAGAGGGTTGCGAGGAGCTGCGCCGCCCGATGCGGACCTGCCCCCCGGTGAGCGGGATGCGCCGCTCGGGCGCGTACGGCGGGAACGCCAGCGACGCCGAGTCGGGCCCCTCCTCGGCGATGACCGTGTTGTAGTACTCGCGGTCGGCGCGGACGACCGCCGTCCACACCGCCCCGGGGGCGGACGGCTCCGGGACGGGATGCGTCGGAACCGGCGGCGCGGGGACCGGCGGAGCCGGGACCGGGGGAGCGGGCACGGGCGGCGCCGGCACGGGCGGTGCCGGGACGGGAGGCGCGGGCGGGCGCCGCGGGTCGGACGGCCCGCGCTGCGCCACGTCCGGTCCGGACGGGACGGACGCAGGGGACCCGGACGGAACGGACTCAGGGGACATGGCCTCATACGGCGCGGTCTGCGCCGGTGAGGGGGCGGTCTCCGCCGCCGGGGTGGGCTTGCCGCCCCCGATGGCGAAGTCGTAGCCGCACGCCTCGCAGAAGCGGTCGGTGCTCGGCGTCCCGCAGTCGGGGCACGGAGTCCCGCCCGGCGACGGCTGCGGGGCGGACGCGCCCGCGGCGGCGCCGGAGGGGGCGCCGCCGATGCGCTCGCCGCAGACGTCGCAGTAGTCCTGCGACTGCGAGGTGTGTCCGCTGGGGCAGCTCGCCATGCTCAGCCCTCGCTCCTCCTGGTGGTCACCGTCTCGTCCTTGCGTGTCCGGACCGTCTTGCTGGAGCGCGTGTCGAGCTCCATCTCGTCGGCCTTGGCGACGTCGCGCTTCAACCGGACGGTACCGGTCGCCTCGTCCACGACGTCCACCACCTTGCGCAGCATCGCGGTGATCTCGTCGTTGCCGGCCTCGCCCGCGAGCACCACGGCCCGGCCGAGCCGCGCCGTCGCGGTGTCGACGTCGCCGTCCTTGCGCGCCTGGAGGCCCTCCTGGATCGCCGTGGCCAGCTCCGCCTGCCCGGTGTAGCCCGCGACCCGCGGGTTGATCCGGGTGGACTCCGCCTCGTCGTCGGTCCACTGGGCGAGGACGTTCGCGCTCGCGGCGACCCGCGCCTCCTCCCCGGGCGGACCCGGCACGACGAGCTTCACCCACGCGGCGCGCAGCTCCTTGCCGACCTCTCCGGGCGGCAGCTCCACGCAGATGTGGTAGTCGCGGCTCTCGGCGCCCCACGCGCCGAGCGGGTAGTCGCCGGCCTGCGGGCCCGACTCGGTGCGCTTGGCGGTGAGGTCCTCCACCGACGGGGAGACCTGCTTGACGAACCGCAGCCGCGCCGTCTGGGGCGTCCACACGCGCAGGGCGACGTCGGCGACGGACTTGCCCATCGCCGCCTCCGTCATGGCGCGGAAGTCGGCCACCAGCCCCGCCGGGTCGGCCACGATGTCCACGCTGCCGAGCAGGGCGGACGCCACCTTGCGCAGCTCGGCGACCTCCCAGTCGGTGCCGACGCCGCGGCAGTCGCAGACGAACCGCCCGCCGCAGCGGGCCAGGGCCGCGTCGAGCTGCTCCGGCGTCTCGTGCTGGTTCTTGCCGTCGGTCAGCAGGATCGCGTGCCTGATGCCGTCGCGGCCGGCGAAGAGGTCGTCGGCCAGCCGCAGCCACGATCCGATCGCGGTGCCGCCGGACGCCTTCAGCCGGCTCAGCACGTGCTTGGCCTCGGCGCGGGTCTCCGGCGACGCCGCGACCAGCCCCTGGTGCCGGGGGAAGACCATTGAGGCCGTGTTGGAGCCGGAAACGACCGCGAACTCCACGCCGTCGCGCAGCGTGTCGATCGCGACCTGCGCGGCCGCGATCGCCGCGCGCAGCTTGGTCTCCGGGTAGGACATCGAGCCCGAGGTGTCGATGATGACGACCTCGGCCGCCCGGGTCGCGGACGGGGCGGGGGCGCCGCCCGGGGCGGCGACCGCCTCGACCGACACGATGGCGTGCATCTCGCGTCCGCCCACGGGCAGGTACTTGTTCTGGTCGATGGAGAGGGTGAACTGCGGCTCGCTCATCGGGGCTGCTCCGTGGTCTGGGAGATGCTCTCGTGGACGCGGCTGCCGGAGCCGCCGGGGGAGGGGACCGGGATCACGGCGACGGTGATGTTGTCGCGGCCGCCTGCTTCGAGGGCGCGGCGCACCAGAGTCCGCGCGGCGCCGAGCGGATCGGCCGCCGGGCCGGAGGAGCCCGCGTCCCCGGGTTCGCCGCCCTCAGGCTCACCGCCCTCGGGATCGCCGGCCAGCAGTGCCGCCAGGTCGGCGGCGTCGGGGAAGTAGTTCCACAGCCCGTCGCTGCACACCAGGAGCGTGCCGGGGCCGCTGGGCCGGAACGTCGCCACGTGCGGTTCGACCTGCCCGGCGTCGGCGCCCAGCCACGCGGTGATGACGTGCGCGTTCGGGTGCGCCTCCGCCTCCGCCTCCGTCAGCGAGCCCGTGGAGACCATGAACGCGGCCCACGAGTCGTCCTCGGTGAGCCGGCGGGACGGGCCGAGCTCGGCCATGTCGCCGGTGCTGACCTCGGCCTCGTCCACCTCGTCGGGTGCCGGGCCCGTCGCGGCCTCCCCGCCCGCCCCGGATGAGCCGTCAGCGGCCAGCCAGTAGGCGCGGCTGTCGCCGACCCAGCCGACCGTGACCGCGGGGCCGCGCGTCACCGCGGACACGTAGGTGCACGACGGCGCGTCCGACGGCGACGTGGCGAGCGCGGCGACGGCGGCGGCCGCCCGCAGCGCCGCGTGGCGGGTGGCGTCCTCGGCGTCCTCCCCGGCGTCCAGCCTCGCCACCAGTTCGGCGACGCCGGTGTCGGCGGCGGCGCGGGACGCCTCGTCGGGGCGCTGCGAGGACCCGACGCCGTCCGACACGACGGCCGCGACGCCGGTGGTGTGCGCGGCGAGGGCCAGCGCGTCCTCGTTGCGGCTGTAGCGGCGGCCGCGGTCGCTCGCGCCCGCCGCGACGACCGGCCGGGTGCCGTTGCCGCCGGCCGCGGCCGGCAGTTCGATCTCGACGTGGTCGCGTTCGGCGGGCTGGCGCAGGCCGCACGTCTCGCAGTAGCCGTCCGCGCCGATCGCCGTCCCGCCGCACCCCGGGCACGGGCCCGCGGTGCTGCGGCGGGCGGACGGCGCGGACTCCTGCCGGACCGTCGCGCCGTCGCGCCCGGCGGCCTCGGCGGGCGGTCCGTCGGCGAGCCGGTGCCCGCACTCCTCGCAGAAGATCTCCTCGGCGAACACCACGGCGCCGCAGGCGGGGCAGGACAGCTCGGCGGGCTTCCCCTGGTCGGTCAGGGCCGCGTCGGTTCCCGGGGTGTCGGGTCCGGGGGTGTCGGGTCCGGCGTCGGGACCGGTGGGGCGGTCGGCTCCGGTGGGGTCGTCGGTCACAGCAGCGTCCTCGGGCGTACGGCGTTGGCGGAGTCGACGAGCCGGCGGCACTCGTCCCGGTCGCGGGTGCGGCGCGCCAGCTCCCGGTACGTCCCCTCGAGCAGGCGGCGCAGCGGGGTCTCGGCGAGCGGGGCGCCGAACAGGGAGCCGCCCCGGGGCCCGGCCGCCGTGCCGGGTCCCGCCAGGAGCCAGCCGAGCGCGGCCTCCAGCACCTCGGCGGCGAGCCGGTCGCGGCGCTCGGCGTCCAGGTCGAGGGCGGCGAGCCGGTCGCCCGCGGCGACCAGCTCGGCCGCCGTCAGCTCGGCGGGGGGACGGCCGCGCACCGCCGTCACGACGGCCGCGACCTGGGCGGGCACGTACCGGATGGAGATCTTCGGTACCGAGTCGAGCGCGGCGACGGCGGCGCGGCGGTCGCCCGCCGCCAGATGCACCCGGGCGAGGCCGAAGGCGGCGTTGATGTAGCTCTGGTCGGTGCGCCACACCGTCTCGTACAGGCGGACGGCGTCGTGGGGCGCCGACCGCTCGCGGCAGTAGGCGAGGCCCAGCTTGGGGGCCGCCTCCCCGGGCAGCAGCCCGTACAGCCGGTCGAACAGCGGGGCGGCGTCGTCCACGCGGCCCCGCGCGAGCAGCCCGACCGCGCGGTACCAGCCGATCCGCCAGTCGGAGGGGCGCTCCGCGGCCAGCGTGTCGAGCAGCTCGTCGGCCTCCTCGGCCTCGCCCAGCTCGATCTTGGCGCGGGCGAGCGCCAGCCTGACCTCGGGCGTGCGCTCCGGCGCGTTCGCCGCCGCCTCGGCGGCCTGCGCCGGCTCCAGCGCGCCGAGCCCGGACACGAACGCGGCCGCGGGGTCGGCGCCGTCCACGAGCGGCGCCGGCAGCGCGGCGGCGGCGACCGGCGGCGGGACGGGCGGAAGCGCGGCCTCCTCACGCGTTCCCCCCGCCATCCGCGTCGTGAACCGCTCCGGGCCGAAGAGCCCGGACGGCGCGGGACGCGGCGCGCCGTCCTCGGCCGCCAGCACCTCCCGCAGCACGCCGGTCAGCTGCTCGGCCATCTCCGCCGCGTCCTGGAAGCGGGCGCTCGGCTCCTTGTGCGTGGCGCGGCGCAGCAGCCGGTCGTAGGACTCGAAGCGCCGCAGGACGGGGATCTCCTCGCGCGGCGGCAGCGAGTGGACGTACGCGCGGGTGTAGCCCTTGAAGGGGAAGCTCAGCACGGCGAGGGCGCGGCCGACCGTGTACAGGTCGGAGGAGACCGACGGGCCGGCGTCGGCGATCTCGGGGGCCTGGTAGCCGACCGTGCCGTAGATCGCGCCGTCCGGGTCGTCCAGCCGCCGCACCCCGCCGAGGTCGATCAGCCGGAGCTGCTCCTCGGACTGGATCACGTTGTCCGGCTTGAAGTCGCAGTAGACGAGGCCCTGCGCGTGCAGGTACTCGAACGCCCGCAGCACCTCCAGCCCGTAGGCGATGGCCTGCGCGAGGGGCAGGTGCTTCTCGCCGGACGGGTGCGGCTGAGCGAGCAGGATGTCCTTGAGCGACTGCCCGCCCACGTACTCCATGACGATGTAGCCGTCGCCGTCGTGCTGGACGAAGTTGTAGATCTTGACGATGTTGGGGTGCTCGACCTCCGCGAGGAACGCGCGCTCGGCCGCCGCCGCGGCCATCGCGTCGGCGTCGCCGCTGTCGAGCAGGCCCTTGAGGACGACCCAGCGGTCGCTGACGTTCTTGTCCTTGGCCAGGTAGATCCAGCCGAGCCCGCCGTGGGCGAGGCAGCCCAGCACGCTGTACTGGCCGCCGACGAGGTCGCCGGGGCTGAGCTTCGGGGTGAAGGAGAAGCGGGCGCCGCACTTGGGGCAGAAGCCCTCCGACCGCCCCGGCCGGTCGCCGCGCCCGCGGCCGACGGGCTCGCCGCAGCTGCTGCAGTACCGCTTGGCCTCCGCGACCTGCGGGTCGCTCATCACCGCGCTGGACGGGTCGCGGTAGGGGACGCGCGGCACCTCGACGAGCCCGGCGCCGAGCATGCCGCGGCGGCCGGACGAGCGGGTCGACCCGGTGCGGGTGCTGCCCGTCCGGGTGCTGCCGGTCGCCGTGCTCCCCGAGGTGGCCGCGCTGCCCGTGCCCCCGCCTCCCGATGTGCCCGTGCCCGGGACGCGCGCGGTGTGCGCGGGAGGCGAGCCGCACACGTCGCAGTAGCCGTCCATGATCGTGCCGGTGCACCCGGCCTGCCCGCACCGGTCGGGCCGCTCGGCGGACGGGCGCGGTGCCGGGACGCTCGCCGCGGGCGCGGCGGCCGCGGGAGCCGCCTGGGCCGCCGGGGGATTGCCGCAGACGTCGCAGTAGCCGTCCGCGATCGTGCCGCCGCACCCGGGCTGTGCGCACTGGCTCATCGATCCGCTCCCTTCGCCCGCGAGGTGACGGCCCGCTGGTACGCGGTCAGCGCCACGGTGGCCTTCCGCAGATCGCAGGGGGAGGTCCACAGCAGCTCGCGTGCCTGCTCGTAGGCCAGGGCCAGTTCAGGATCCTCGGCGTGGCCGAGCCGTGCGGCCTTCACCCGGTAGGCCTGGAGGCGGCCGCGCAGCTCCTCGCGCCGGTCCAGCAGGCCCCGGATCAGGCCGGCGGTCTCGCGGGCCCGCGCGAGCGCCGTGTCCGCCGCGCGCTCCAGATCGGCGACGCGTTCCGCGGCCTCGCGCCAGCCGCCGCCCCGCGCGGCGGCGCCCTGCCGGGGCCGGGTGACGGACGCGAGGCGGCCGGCGAGGGCGGCGGAGGCCTCGGGCAGGTCCGGCAGCGCGGAGGTGGTGATCTTGGCGAGGACCTCGTCCCGCGCGGCGCGCGCCTCCGCCTCGGCCTCGCGCAGCAGGTCCAGGACGGCGGCGACGCCGCGGAGCCGGGCGGCGAACCCGTCGCGCAGCCGCTCCGCCTCCTCCAGACTCCGCCGCACCTCGGCGAAGCCGGAGCGGACCGCGTCCAGCCGCGCGGTGTCGGCGTGGCCGTCCCGCGCCAGCGCGAGCGGGTCGGCGCGCACGACCGCGGCGACGCTCTCCAACTCGTCGCGGAGCCTCTCGAACTCGGGGTCCGCGCCGCCGAGGGACTCCAGCAGCTCCTCGGCCGCCCGCCGCTCGGCCTCCACCTCGGCGAGCCGCGACAGCAGCGTCGACCAGACGGCGTCCAGCGCGGACACCGCCCGCGCGACGTCCTCGTACAGCGGCGTCATCCGGTCGACGGCCGCCCGCAGCGTCAGCCGCTCGCCGGACGGGACGGCCAGCAGCGTCCGCCGCTCCAGCGGCACCTCCGGAGCGGGCAGCTCCACCGACGGCCCCTCCAGGAGGCGGGTGAGCTCGGCGAGCCGCGCCTGCCCGGGTCTGCCGGGGCGGGACCACAGCTCCTCGGCGGCGGAGAGCGCGCGCCCGTAGAGGTCGAACAGGAGCCACAGGGAGGCCGCCCGCGACCGCACGTCGGACTGGACGCGCAGCGTCGCGCCGCGCAGCGTCGCCCCCTCCAGCAGCTGGTAGCCCTGGTGGGCCTCCAGCTCCAGCAGGGCGGTGCCGATGCGCTCCCTCTCGTCGCGGAGGCGCGCGAGCATCCTGTCCGCCTCGTCCCGGCTCATCGGGGGCCGGTCCAGGCGCGGTTCACTCAACGCCGATCCACGGCTTGACCCATGTTCGCCCCTGATTCCCCCGAATAGAGCATGTTTTCCGAGCCTCAGTTTTCACCATGCGAGGCCGCCTTCTCAAGCGCGAAGCCGATCAACGCTCCGGACCGGCCCGCGGCGCGCCGCGCGCCGCGTCCACCCGCGCCGGGACCTCCAAAATGTCAGTGTTCGAACGTATGATCGAACCATGGCGAACGTTGCGACGCACCCCCAGTCCGCGCCTACCGTGCACACCGCACCCGCGCTCACGGCGGCGGAGATCGCCGCCCTCGCGCTCTCCCTCGCGCACCTCGGCGGCGGCCCGCAGGCCACCACCGCGCGCCGCGCCCTGCACACCCTCCTCGACGCCGCTCCGCACGACGACGTGGTCACCACCACGCTCGCCACCCTCACCGCGCCCCTGGACGCCTCCACCTCCGACCGGGCCCGCGTGATCGCCGCCGCCATCACCGAGCACCGCGTCGTCCGGCTCTGCTACGGCGACGCCGGCGCCAACGTCACGATCCGCGAGGTCGAGCCGGTCACCTGCCTCGTCCACCGCGACCACTGGTACCTCGTCGGCTGGTGCCGCATGCGCCGAGGCGTGCGCGCCTTCCGCTTCGACCGCATCCTCGCGGTCGAGTCCACCGGCCTGCTCGCCCGGCACCGGCGCGCCGACCGCTACCTCCCCTTCCAGAAGCGCCGCCCGGCCTGACCGCCCGGCCTGACCGCACCCGGCGCCGGGGCCGCACGACCGCGGCTCCGGCGCCGATCCGCACCCGCCCTCCCTCAGACCGACACCGTCTCCTGGACGGCGGCGGTGACCACGCTCGGCACGTCACCGGTCCGGGCGTAGACGGCGCGCTGGAACCGGGCCCCGTTCCCGCGCTCCAGCACGCCGCGGAGGAGCTTGGTGACGGTGTCGAGGTCCCCCGCGCGGTCGAGCGCGGGGGACAGGTGGTCGAGCAGCGCCTCCACGACCTCGCGGGCGGGGGCGGCGAGGTGGGTGCGGGGGTGGACGAGCTGTTCGCGCAGGCCGGAGCGTCCGGCCCGCCACATCGCCAGGCGCATCAGGTCCGCGCGCACCGGGTCGGGCGGCTCGCCCCGGTGCCACGCGTCCGCTGCGGTCTCGACGAGCGCCCGGACCAGCGCGGCCGTCAGCACGGCGTCGTCGGCCTCCAGGCACACGTCCGCGACGCGGATCTCCACGGTCGGGTAGTGCCGGGACAGCCGGGCGTCGAAGTAGATCATGCCCTCGTCCACCAGGGCGCCGGTCGCGAGCAGCGCCTCCACCGTGGCCCGGTAGGCCTCCGCCGAGCCGAACAGCTCGGTCGGGCCGCTGGACGGCCAGCGGCCCCAGACCTGGTGCCGCCAGCTGTCGGAGCCCGTGTCGGCGCCCTGCCAGAACGGGGAGTTCGCGCTGAGCGCGAGCAGCGGGGGCAGCCATGGCCGGATCCGGTCGAGGACGGCGACGCCCTCCTCCGCCGACTCGATGCCGACGTGCACGTGGCAGCCGCAGGTGAGCTGCTCGTCGGCGGTGGGGCCGTAGGCGTCGGCCATCCGCAGGTAGCGGTGCGACGGGGTCAGCGACGGGCGGACGCTGACCGGCGAGGTCGCCAGCGCGGCGACGGCGGCGCCCACCCCGGCCGCCGACTGGGCCGCCGCGATCCGCGCCGACCGGACGTGGTCGGACACCTCGTCCAGCGAGACGCAGACCGGGGTGGCCGTCTCGACCTGCTCGCGCTGGAGCTCGGTCTCCAGCGTCTTGGAGCGCCGCCCGCCGGTCAGGAACAGCTCGTCGTGGCGGCGGGCGTAGTGGATCACAGAGCCGGAGAGTGCCTGGGGCGCGCCCGTGTCCGGGTCGACCAGGAGCAGTTCCTCTTCCACCCCGAACGTGCGTGCACCCGCGCGAAGTGTCACCAGATGTTCCTTCCCGGCCTGCACGGATGTACGTCCCCGGGGAGGGTCGTTCTGGCCGGACCGGCGTGCCTAGAATGCGCCCGGTCAACCGAGCGCTTGGTCAAAAGGTGGTGGTATGTCCTATCTCGTCGGCCAGTGGGGCACCGGGCCCGTCGGCAGGTCGGCGCTCGGAGCGCTGCTCGGGCACCCGGACCTCGAACTGGCCGGGGTCGTCGCCACCGACCCCCGGCACGCCGGCGTCGACGCGGCCGAGCTGGCCGGAAGCGGCCGCCCCGCCGGGATCCGCGCCACCGAGGACCCGGCGGCGCTCCTGGCCCGGCGCCCCCACGTCGTCTGCCACACGGACTCCCGCGCCCGGGACGTGGCCGGGGAGCTGTGCCGCATCCTGGAGGCGGGCACCGGCGTGGTGTCGGACGCCCTGCCCTCGCTGGTCCATCCGCCCTCCGCCGACCGGGCCCTCGTCCGCCGGCTGCGGTCCGCGTGCGCGACCGGCGGCGCCGCCTGCCTCACCCTCGCGCCCGGCCCGGTGGACGACGTGCTCCCGCTGCTGCTGAGCGGCGGCTGCCGGCGCGTGCACGGCGTCACGATCACCCGGTTCACCTGCGGGGACGATCCCGAGGCCGGCGACCGGTTCGGCTTCGGCGGCCCCCTCGGGCACCGCCCGCCGATCGTCCGGCCGGGCGGCCCGCGACGGAGCTGGGGGCCGATCGTGCGCCTCCTCGCCGAGCACCTGGCGGTGCCGCTGGACGACGTGCGCGAGACCTACGAGTCGTGCCCGGCTCCCGATGACGCCGGGCGCGTCGCCAAGGGGACCCTGGCCGGGCTGCGGTTCCAGGTGTCGGGACTGCTGCGCGGCCGTCCCGTGATCACCGTCGAGCACGTCGCCCGGCTGCGCGCGGACATCGCCCCGCACTGGCCCGCGCCGCCGTCCGGCGGGACGGAGGGCCACCGCGTCGAGATCGACGGCGAGCCGCCCTGGCGGATGGACCTCGCGGGGCCCGGCGCCGCCGAGTCCGCCGCGCTGCGCATGGCAAGCGCCGTGACCGCCCTGGCGGAGGCGCCGCCGGGACTGCACACCCCGCTGACCCTGCCGCCGTTCACCGGCCGGCGCCGCCTCCGTTGAGCCACGCGGCGAGCAGCGTCCCGGTCTCCTCCTGGCGGTCGACGTAGAGCATGTGCCCGGCCTGGATCTCGCTGATCACGAGGCCGGGGCCGAGCGCGGCGCGCAGGTCGACCACGAACTCGGGCCGGACGAAGTCGGCCTCCGTCGCGATGACCAGGTGGGTGGGCATGTCCGCGGGCGGGGCGAGGTGGGGGCGGGCCATCTCCGAGTACGCGGTCACGGCGGCCGCGGGCTCGAACCGCCACCGCAGCCGCCCGTCCGGACCGTGCTCCAGGTGCTCGGCGACCTCCTCGTCCACGGCCTCCGGCGGCGCCGCCGGCCAGCGCGCCGCCCGGTCGGCCCGCGCCTCGGCGGCGTCGGCGAAGGACGTCGGCGACAGGTGAGCGCGCGCCTCGCGGCCCGCCGCCGCCGGGTCGAGCCCGATGGCCGGGTCCAGCAGCAGGAGCCGC
Organism: Spirillospora sp. NPDC049024; assembly: GCF_040649235.1. Lineage (NCBI taxonomy): Bacteria > Bacillati > Actinomycetota > Actinomycetes > Streptosporangiales > Thermomonosporaceae > Spirillospora > Spirillospora sp. NPDC049024. The sequence continues at coordinate 385,098 of NZ_JBEZFD010000001.1, read as the reverse complement.
CGCACCCGCCGCGGGGCGGTCCGTGCCAGATGCAGCGCGATCATCCCGCCGTAGGAGTGCCCGACGAGGTCGGCCCGCGCGACCCCCTCGGCGTCCATCACCGCCAGGACGTCGGCCACATGCCGCTCGACCGTCCACGGCGGCTCGTGCGTCGAGCGCCCGTGGCCGCGCAGGTCGGGGGCGAGGACCGAGCGGTCCGGAAGGTACCGCTCGGCGGTCCGCCGCCAGCGCGCCCCGTGCCCGCAGACCCCGTGGAGCATGACCACCGGCGCTCCGCCCGGGTCCCCGTAACGATGAACGTGCAGTACCGCGTCCGCCATGGCCTAAAGGGTAAGCGGGGCGGGGCCGCCGCGGACGGCCTTCACCGGTCACCGGCCCCGGATCAGGACCTTTCCCAGCGCACCGACGACAGGGCCAGCAGCGCCACATGGAGGGACACGCACGACTCCACGTCGTCGAGATCGGCGTCCAGGACCCGTTCGATGCGGCGGAGCCGCTCGTAGAAGGCGGGGCGGGACAGGTGCGCCTGCTGGGCGGCGACGGCCTTGTTCCGGCCGGACTCCAGGTAGAGCTCCAGGATGCGGGTGAGGTCGCTGCCGCGCTGGGCGTCGTACTCCAGGAGCGGGCCGAGCTCGCGCTCGACGAAGGTCTGCACGCGGACGTCGTCGCGGAGGAGGTGCAGCAGCCCGCGCAGGCGCAGGTCGGGCAGGCGGTAGAAGAGGCGGGCCCCGGAGCCGCGCGCCGCGACGTCGGCGACCTGCTCGGCCTCCAGGAAGGAGCGGCGGACGTCGCGGATCGTCTCCACCACCGAGCCGGCGGCCATGACGGTGTCGCCGGACTGCTCGCGGATCCGGGTGGCGACCTCGGTGAGGGCGGTCTCCACGTCGGCGCGGGCGGGCAGGGAGGCCAGGACGCCGACGCGGGCCTGCGGGCCGCCCTCGTCCAGGACGCCGACGAGCGCGGCGAGGCGCGCGTCCTTGCAGGCGGACGCGGCCGTCTCGGCGAGCTGCGACAGCTCCCCGACGGGCGGGGCGGTCCGCGTCAGGGCGGGGCCGCGGTGCCGGAGCACCGCGCCGAGCAGCCGGCGGCCGGACAGCGGGACCCCGAGGGCGCGGGCGCGGGCCGCCGCCTCCTGCGGGTCGGAGTAGGCGTGCGCGAGGATGCGGGCGATGATCGTCCCGTGCGCCTGGCGCTCGACGCTCTCGGCGTGCCGGTCGAGGAGCCGGCCGAGGGCGAGGGTGGTGGCGGCCCGCTCGATCAGCACGGTCTCGCGCGGGGTCGGCGGCGAGCCGAGGTCGATGATGAGCCGGCCCCAGTCCTCCCCCCGCGCGCCGACCATGGTGACCAGCCAGCCGGACGCCTCGTCGTAGCCGGTGCGGCGGCCGGGCCGGACGGCGCGCGACCGGGTCTCCCACGCCGACAGCAGCTCGGCCGGGTCGGCGCCGCCGGCGTCCGCGGCGAGGACCTGGTGGGCGAGGTTCTCCAGCACCACCGGGTGCCCGCCGAGCGCCGCCACCTGCCGGACGACCTCGTCGGTGGAGGCCCCCTCGACCGACAGCTGGGTGAAGATCTCGTGCAGCTGCTCGGAGGCGCGCAGCTCGGCGAACTGCTCCTGGACGATCCGGGCGTGCACCGATTCGGTGATGTCGACGAACGCGGGCTCGTGCGCCAGCACGATCACCGGCAGGCCGAACTCCTCGGCCGCGGCGATCAGGGCGGGCGGCAGCACGCTGGCGTAGCGCCGGCCCAGCTCGATCATCAGGCCGCTGACGCCGACCTCGGCGAGGTCGGCGATGTAGGCGCGCAGCCGCTCCGGCTCGTCCGGCAGCGCGATCCCGGTGGTGAGGACGAGCTCGCCGCCGTGCAGCAGGTGCGCGATGTCGGTGACCTCGGCGACGTGCACCCAGCGGACCCGGTTGCCGGTGCGGTCCGCGCCCGCGACGACGTGCGGCTGGCCGCGGCGCACCGCGTCGAGCTGGAGGACGTCGTCGACAGTGGGCAGCATCACCGGCGATGATATCCGGACAGGGTGTCAGCTGCGCTGATGCGGTCGTTACAGGGTGTCAGCCGCCAGCAGACCGTTAAGCGGAGCCCCCCGGTCCTGACACTCTGCGGGTGGCCGCGGCCGCCCGCGGGAAACCAGACTTGGGGCATGTCGGAACACGCGAACCTGCTCCGGCGCCACCGGGCGGTCATGCCGTCCTGGATGGCGCTCAACTACCGGGACCCCATCGAGATCGTCGGCGGCAAGGGCAACCGCGTGACCGACGCCGAGGGCAACTCCTACCTCGACTTCTTCATCGGCATCCTGACGAACATGCTCGGGTACGACGTGCCCGAGGTCCGGGACGCGGTCGAGCGCCAGCTCGCCACCGGCGTCGTGCACACCTCCACCGCGTACCTGCTGCGCGGCCAGATCGAGCTGGCCGAGAAGATCGCCCGCCTGTCGGGCATCCCGGACGCGAAGGTGTTCTTCACCAACTCCGGGACCGAGGCCAACGAGACGGCGCTGCTGCTGGCCGCCTATGCGCGGCGCAGCAACCAGGTCCTCGCGATGCGGCAGAGCTACCACGGCCGGTCGTTCGCCGCGACGGGCGTCACCGGGAACCGCGGCTGGACGAACCTGCCGTACTCCCCGCTGGACGTCCACTTCCTGCACGGCGCCGACCGGCGGCTCCCGCAGTTCGCCGGGATGTCGGACGAGCAGTACATCGACGCGTGCACGCAGGACCTGCGGCACGTGCTCGCCACCGCGACCGGCGGCGACGTCGCCGCGCTCATCGCCGAGCCGATCCAGGGCGTGGGCGGCTTCACGATGCCGCCGGACGGCCTGTTCGCCGCCTACAAGCGCGTCCTCGACGAGCACGGGATCCTGTTCATCTCCGACGAGGTGCAGACGGGGTGGGGGCGGACGGGCCAGGGCTTCTGGGGGATCGACGACCATGGCGTGACCCCGGACGTGATGACGTTCGCCAAGGGCCTCGGGAACGGCTTCGCCGTCGGCGGCGTCGTCGCGCGCGGCGACCTCATGGACGGCCTCCACGCGGTCGGCATCTCCACGTTCGGCGGGAACCCGGTGTCGATGGCCGCCGCGAACGCCACGCTCGACTACGTCCTCGACCACGACCTGCGGGCCAACGCGGCCCGGCAGGGGGCGAAGATCATCGGCGGGCTGTCGGCGGCGGCCGGCCGGTTCCCGATCGTCGCGGACGTGCGGGGCAAGGGGCTGATGTTCGCGGTCGAGCTGGCCGATCCGGAGACCGGGGAGCCGAGCCCGCCGCTGGCCGCCGCGCTGATGGAGGCGGCCCGCGAGCGGGGGCTGCTGGTCGGCAAGGGCGGCCTGTACGGCAACGTGGTGCGCATGGCGCCGCCGCTGACCCTGACCGATGACGAGGCCGGGGAGGGCCTCGGCATCCTGGTCGCATCGCTGGAGGACGTGAACGGGACCGCCGCCGCCGCAGGGCGCGGCTCGTCCCCTCGCCGGGAGGACGCATGACCAAGCATGTGACGCACTGGATCGGCGGGAAGCCGTTCGCCGGGGAGGGCGACCGGTGGGGCGAGATCTACGAGCCCGCGTCCGGCCGCGTGGCCGGGAGGGTCGGCCTCGCCGGGGACCGGGAGGTCGACGCGGCCGTGGCCGCCGCGAAGGCCGCCTTCCCCGCATGGCGGGACGCCTCGCTCTCGCAGCGCACGAAGGTGCTGTTCCGCTTCCGCGAGCTGGTCGACGCGCACCGCGCGGAGCTGGCGCGGCTGATCTCCGCCGAGCACGGCAAGGTGGTCTCCGACGCGGCCGGCGAGGTCGCCCGCGGACTGGAGGTCGTCGAGTTCGCCTGCGGCATCCCGCACCTGCTCAAGGGCGGGTTCTCCGAGAACGTCTCCTCGCGGGTGGACGCCTACTCGATCCTCCAGCCGGTCGGCGTGGCCGCCGGGATCACCCCGTTCAACTTCCCGGCGATGGTGCCGATGTGGATGTTCCCGGTCGCGATCGCGTGCGGGAACACGTTCGTGCTCAAGCCGTCCGAGAAGGACCCGTCGGCGTCGGTCCGGCTCGCGGAGCTGTGGGCCGAGGCGGGGCTGCCGGACGGCGTGTTCAACGTCGTCCACGGCGACAAGGCGGCGGTGGACGGACTGCTGCGCCATCCGGACGTGCGGGCCGTCAGCTTCGTCGGCTCCACCCCGATCGCCCGCTACATCTACGGGACGGCGGCGGCGAACGGCAAGCGCGTGCAGGCGCTCGGCGGCGCCAAGAACCACATGCTCGTGCTGCCGGACGCCGACCTCGACCTCGCGGCGGACGCCGCGGTGTCGGCCGGCTTCGGCTCGGCGGGGGAGCGGTGCATGGCGATCTCCGTCGTGGTCGCCGTGGACCCGGTCGGGGACGAGCTGACGGCCAGGATCAGGGAGCGCGTCGCCGGCCTCAAGATCGGCCCTGGTGACCACCCCGAGGCGCAGATGGGGCCGCTCGTCACGAAGGCGCACCGGGACAAGGTGGCCTCCTACCTGGACGGCGCCGTCGCCCAGGGCGCCACGCTCGCCGTAGACGGGCGCGACCCGGAGGTGCTGGGCGGCGCCGGCGGCGGGTTCTGGCTCGGCCCGGCCGTGCTGGACCACGTCACCCCGGACATGGACGCCTACAAGGACGAGATCTTCGGGCCGGTGCTGTCGGTCGTGCGGGCCGGCTCCTACGACGCGGCCATGGAGCTGATCTCCGCCAACCCGTACGGCAACGGGACCGCGATCTTCACCAACGACGGCGGGGCCGCGCGCCGCTTCCAGAACGAGGTGGAGGTCGGCATGGTCGGCGTGAACGTGCCGATCCCCGTGCCGATGGCCTACTACTCCTTCGGCGGTTGGAAGGACTCGCTGTTCGGCGACAGCCACGCCCACGGCATGGAGGGCGTCCACTTCTACACCAGGACGAAGGCCGTCACCGCCCGCTGGCTCGACCCGTCCCACGGCGGGGTGAACCTCGGCTTCCCCACCAGCGGCTGAGGAGCGGCGCGGGAATTACCTACCGAGCGCGTTTTACCGTTGTCAATTTCCGTCCGGGGCGGCCGGGTGAATAATGGCTCCACCCCATTGACGGGGTCTGTGTCCGGCGACACAATCTGACTGTCTCCATTAATTGGGGAGAATTCAAAAGTCAGGGTCGGCAGTCAGAAACCCGTGGTCTCCGGGCCGCGGGCCGGTGGAGCCGGACGTGCAGGAGAGCCGCGCTATGACCGCAGGCGACCACGCCGCCGAGGTGGACGCCCTCGGAAGGCGATTTCCGGGCTGGACCATTTGGTTCGGCCTCTTCACCGGCCATTGGTGGGCGCTGCCGCCCAAGGACCGCGACGTCGGCGACTTCCTCGAGGCCGACACCCCGCAGCGGCTCATCGCGCGGATCGAGGTGGTCGCGGGCGCCGCGCCGACACGGCGGCCGGCCGGCGGGCCGGCGCCTCCCGGCGGCCGCGCGCGGCCGCCCCGCGACACCCGGCAGGACGTGCGGCGTCCCTCGAACCTCCTCCGTCTCGAGGGCGTCACACCGCCGCCGTCAGGTCGGGTACCGGTGATCGCGTGGCCGGGCGGCACCCCTCGGTGATCCGCTGTTCCCCACCCCCCGCCACGCCCACCGGTGCCGCCGCGGCCCCGGGCAGGACGCCGGCCCGCGCCATATCCTCTCCAGCAACCTCCGTGTATGGCGCGGACGCCAGCACCCGCCGTCCCCCGGGGCCCCGGTGGTCTCCCGCTCACCGGCTCGGTCGAAATACGCATTGAAGAGTGCGGGAATGGTCATGGAGTTCTCACCTTCCGGAAAGTAGACCGGTCGCCGAAAGAGTCGCGATCTTCGGTAATTCCGGCCGCGGAGGCCCCGGGTCGGCGGGAAAGTTCCGCCAGAGCGCCGATCACGTCGTCCGTATCCGCGACGACGCGCGCAATGGCGGCCGGAGGCGCCGAGAGGCGGCGCGGGGCGCCGGGGCGGATGGGTCCGGCCGTGCCGGAGACGCTACGCTGCGCCGACGGGCCCGTTCACGAGGGGGAGGGCCCTGGCACGGATCGGGAGCGACATGCGGCTGAAGGCCACGGCACGGGTCAAGGCGGCGACGGCCCTGGCGGCGGCCGCGGCGCTCGCCGCCGCGGCGCTCGGCGGCTGCAGCGGCGGGGACGACAAGCCCGTCGGCGCCGCCAAGGTGATGAGCACCCTCGGCCCCGGCGAGGGGGCGTTGAACCTCCTCACGCTGCCCGGCTCGGTGGAGAGCGGTGCCACCGACCCGCGCGTGGACTGGGTCACCCCCTTCCAGGAGCGCACCGGCTGCAAGATCGGGATGAAGGTCGTCAAGACGCCCGAGGAGATGGCCGACCTCATGCGCGACGGGAACCGCCGCTACGACGGCGTCGCCGCGCCGCCGGAGGTCGCCGGGCGGCTGGTCGAGGAGAACCAGGTCGTCCCGATCAACCCCGACCTCGTGGACGGCTACAAGAAGCTCGAGCCGAAACTGCGCAAGCTCCTGGAACGCGACGGCAAGCACTACGGCCTGCCGTACGTGTGGGGCTCCAACCTGCTGATGTACGACACCCGGACCGTCCCGCCGCCGGCGGGCTGGGCCGCGCTGTTCGACCCCGCCCAGGCCCGCCGCTACGCCGGGAGGATCGTCATGCGGGACAGCCCGCTCGCGATCGCCGAGGCCGCGCTCTACCTCAAGGGCAGGCAGCGCAAGCTCAAGATCCGCGACCCGTACTCGCTGACGCCGGCGCAGCTCGCCGCCGCCGGCCGGGTCCTGGTCGCGCAGCGCCCGTTCGTGGGGGAGTACTGGGATCGTCCGGCCGACGCCGTCAGCGCGTTCGCCGGGGGCCGGGCGGTGCTCGGCCAGGCGTGGCCCTACCACCTGGACGTGCTGAACCGCGCGTCCCGGCCCGTCCAGGGCGTCATCCCGGCCGAGGGCGCGACCGGATGGATGGACGCGTGGATGATCGGCGCCCGCGCGGAGCACCCCAACTGCATGTACCAGTGGCTCCAGTGGACGGCCTCGCCGGACGTCCAGCAGCAGGTCGCCGAGTGGACCGGGGTCGCGCCCGCCAACCCGCAGGCGTGCTCGGGCGACCGCCTCAAGTCCGGGTTCTGCGCCGCCTACCACGTCGGCGACCGCGGCTACCTAGGAAAGATCATCTTCGCGCACGCGCCGTCGAAGGCGTGCGGCGGCGGGTCGGACAAGAAGGACTGCACGGACTACGCCGAGTGGACGCGGACCTGGATCCAGGCCACCAAGGCCTGAGGTCCGCCGAAGAGTCTCTCCGGCGTGCCCGACCGCCCCCAGTCGGGCACGCCTGACGGGTGGTCCCGGACTTCCCCCCGAAACGCCCGGGTCACCCTCTCCCTGGAGAGATCTCCATGACGGCGGCGCCGTGCGCCGCAGTCCGCGCCGGCGGCGGCTCCCCCACCGCCGGACCGGCGCCCGTGAGCGGCTCCCGGGGGCCCCGCCGTGCGCGGGGTACCGGCGGGGCGGGTGCGCAGTCGTCGCACGCGAACACCCCGGACGAGTCCGGCAGGCGGCCGACGCGGACGCGCGGCCGGGGCCACCTCTTGCGGCAGACGACGCAGGCGTCGCCCAGGCGCTGGGCTGTGCTCAACCCCCGCGGGTCGACGACCCGCTCGCCCGTTTGGCCCATGTCTCCATCCCCCCGGTGGGAGTCGCCATCACGTGTCTCCTTTATAGGCGGGGGAGCGTGTTGTGGCTGTTACGGAAGGTGAAAAGGGCGGCAAAGCCTTACGTGTCGACCCGCCGCCCGCGATCCACCGGGGCTATGCGCGGTGCCGAGACGCGCGTCGACGCCCCCGGTCGCGGGGCCGCCGACCAGGCTATGCGGACCCCGACCGGGCGCTTTACCCGCTTTTGGAGGGTGGTTGCGTACAAAGGAGGCATGTCGGCCAGGAACGTCGATGATCGGCGAGTCCGGCCGCGCAGGCCCCGCCCCCTTCGGGCGCGTGTGACGTCGGCGCCGTTCACAGCACTCGGCTCCCTGCTGGTGGCCGCGATAGCCTTGGCGGCCGCCGCCCTTCACGTGCTCGCCGGCGTCGGCCGCCCGGGGGTGCTCGCGGCCGTCATGGCGGGGCTCGCGGCGGTGGCCGTCGGGTCGGCCCGGTGGGGGGTCGCGCACTCCGCGCGCGGGTCGCTCCGCCCGGTGGAAAGGCTCCGGCAAGAGCTGGACAGGCTCACCGAGGACGGCGCGAGCGGCCGCGTCGACGTCCCGGCGACCGGCGACGAGATCGAGCGCCTGGCCGAGCGCGTCAACGAGCTGCTCGGCCGCCTGGAACGCGCGGTCCTGCAGCGGCGCTCGTTCGTCTCCGACGCCTCGCACGAGCTGCGCACGCCGATCGCCGGGCTGCGCACCCGCATCGAACTGGCCCTCTCCGCCCCCGACGACGGCGAAGCCGCGGACACCCTGCGGCAGTCGCTCGCCGACATCGACCGGCTGCACCGCATCGTCGAGGACCTCCTCGTCCTCGCCCGCATCGACTCCGGCGACCTCCTCGTCCGGGAGCCCGTCGACCTCGGGGCGCTGGTCGAAGCGGAGGCGGCGCGCCGCACCCCGCCGGTTCCGACGGTCGTCAAGGCCGAGCCGGGCCTCGTCGTCGCGGGCGACCGGCAGCGCCTCGCCCGCGCGGTGGACAGCCTGCTCGCCAACGCCGAGCGCTACGCCGCCGCGCAGATCGAGGTCGAGGTGCGCGCGGACGGCGACGGGGCCGTCGTCGAGGTGCACGACGACGGCCCGGGCATCCCGCCCGCCGACCGGGACCGCGTCTTCGAGCGCTTCGCCCGGCTCGACCCCGCCCGCAGCCGCGACAAGGGCGGCAGCGGCCTCGGCCTGCCGATCGCGCGGGAGATCGCCCGGGCCCACGGCGGGACCGTGCGGGTCGCCGACGTCGCCTACGGCGCCCGCCTCGTGCTCCGGCTCCCGCTGGCCCGCTGACTCACCGGAACGCGGCGACGTTCTCCTCGGCCCACCGCGCGAACGACCGGGCCGGGCGCCCGAGCACCTTCTCCACGTCGGGGCTGACGCGCCGTTCGGCCGCGGTGGGCTCGCCCAGGATGTCCAGGGTGCCGTCCACGACCGGTGCGGGCATGAACGCCAGCATCTGCTCCCGGGCCTCCTCCCGGGTCTGCTCCGCGAACGCCACCGGCTCGCCCAGCGCCTCGCCGATCGCCTGCGCCCGCTCCCGCGGCGAGACAGGGGCGGGCCCGGTGAGCTCGTAGACGCGGTCCTCGTGCCCGTCCTCCCGCAGGACCGCGGCCGCGACCTCGGCGATGTCGGACGGGTGGACGAACGGCAGTGCGACGTCGGCGAACGGCGCTGCGGCCGCCCGGTGGGCGCGGATCGGCTCCGCCCACGCGAACGCGTTGCTGTCGAAGCCGCCCGGCCGCAGGATCGTCCAGCGGAGCCCCGACTCCCGCACGGCGTCCTCGAACGCCCTGAGGTGGCTGTGGCTGTGCGCCGTCGGGCGCGTGCCGGCGCCCTGCGACGACATCAGCACGACCCGCTGCACGCCCGCGGACTTCACCACATCCAGGACGGCGCGCGGGTCCAGGTCCTCGGGCGAGCCGAGCAGGGGCCCGGCGACGAGCAGGAAGAGCGCGTCCGCTCCGTCCAGGACGGGCCGGAGGGTCTCCGGCTCGGCGAGGTCGGCCGCGCGGTGCGCGACCCCCTCGGGCAGATCGCCGGGATCGGTGCGCGACACCGCCAGCACCTGCTCGCCCGCCTCCGCCAGCGCCCGCACGAGCGGCCGTCCGACGTTCCCCGTGGCGCCCATGACAACGATCATTGCTTTCTCCTCCTGAGCTGCACTGGCGCCGCCGGAGGGCGGCGCCGTCGCGGTGCGACCCGGCGAAGCTAGCATCCTGGATATAGTAGGTACCTAGAAGAAAGTGACTACCCGGGAGGTCGCCATGGTGGACGCCAGGACCGAGGAGGCGCTCGACCCCGAGCTGGCCTGTCCGATCGCCCCGGTGGTCGACCTCGTCTTCAGCCGCTGGACGACGCCGATCCTCTGGACGCTGCACGAGTACGGGCGCCAGCGGTTCGTGGAGCTGCAGCGCCGCATCGGCACGATCACGCCGAAGGTGCTGACCCAGCGCCTCCGGCAGATGGAGCGCGACGGGCTCGTGGTCCGCACCTACCACCCGGAGGTGCCGCCGCGCGTCGAGTACGAGATCAGCGAGCTGGGGCGCAGCCTCGCACCGCTGTTCGCGGCGCTCGCGGAGTGGTCCGCCGAGAACATGGAGAAGGTCGAGCGGGCGCGGCGCGCCCACGACGGGGACGGCGGCTGAGCGGTCCGCGCGGTCCCGGCGCGTCCGATGCCCGACAATGGACGCGTGATGCCTTCTTCAAGCCCCGACGCGGCCGCCCGCGAGCTGGTCGTCCTCGGCTCCACCGGATCGATCGGCACCCAGGCGCTCGACGTGGTCCGCCGCAATCCCGGCCGGTTCCGGGTGGCGGGGCTCGCGGCGGGCGGCGGGCGGGTCGAGCTGCTGGCCGAGCAGGCGCTGGAGTTCCGTCCCGACGTCGTCGCCGTGGCCAAGGCGTCCGCGGCACAGGATCTCCAGCTCGCCTTCTACGCCGAGGCCAAGCGGCGCGGCTACGCCTCCGGCGCCTACCCCATCCCCAAGATCGTGGCGGGCCCGGACGCGGTCGCCGAGGTCGCCGCCTGGCCGTGCGACGTGGTGCTGAACGGGGTGACCGGCGCGCTCGGCCTCGCCTCGACGCTGGCCGCGCTGGACGCGGGGCGCACGCTCGCCCTCGCCAACAAGGAGTCGCTCATCGTCGGCGGCCCCCTCGTGCAGGAGCGGGCGCGGCCGGGGCAGATCGTCCCCGTCGACTCCGAGCACTCGGCGCTCGCCCAGTGCCTGCGCGGCGGGCGGGCCGAGGAGGTGCGGCGGCTCGTGCTCACCGCGAGCGGCGGGCCCTTCCGGGGGCGCGGGCGCGACGAGCTGGCGGACGTCACCCCGGAGCAGGCGCTGAACCACCCGACCTGGGACATGGGCCCGGTCGTCACGATCAACTCCGCGACCCTGGTCAACAAGGGCCTGGAGGTCATCGAGGCGCATCTGCTCTTCGACATCCCGATGGACCGCATCGAGGTCATGGTGCACCCGCAGTCGTTCATCCACTCGATGGTCGAGTTCGTCGACGGATCCACGCTGGCGCAGGCCAGCCCGCCCGACATGCGGCTGCCGATCGCGCTCGGCATGGACTGGCCCGACCGGGTGCCGGACGCCGCGCCCGGCGTCGACTGGACCAGGGCGCACACCTGGGAGCTGTTCCCGCTCGACGACGAGGCGTTCCCGGCCGTCGCGCTGGCGCGCCGCGCCGGCGAGCTGGGCGGGACGGTCCCCGCCGTCTACAACGCCGCCAACGAGGAATGCGTGGACGCGTTCCGCGCCGAACGGCTCCCGTTCCTCGGGATAGTCGACACTGTCGCGCGGGTAATGGAGGAGCACGGTTCGGGCACCACCGGCGGCCTGACGCTCGACGACGTCCTCGCGGCGGACGCGTGGGCGCGGACCAGGGCCAGGGAGCTGACCGCAACCGCCTGACCCGGGGACCCGCCTCGGGACGAACCCGGAGGGGCGATGGCCTTCTTCCTCGGCGCGGTGGCCTTCGTGGTGGCACTGCTGGTGTCGGTGATGCTCCATGAGGGCGGGCACCTGCTCACCGCCAAGCGGTTCGGGATGAAGGCCACGCAGTACTTCGTGGGGTTCGGCCCGACCCTGTGGTCCACCCGCCGCGGCGAGACCGAGTACGGCGTGAAGGCGATTCCGCTGGGCGGCTTCGTCAAGATCGTCGGCTACACGCCGCTGGAGGAGATCAGCCCGGCCGACCGGCCGCGCGCGTTCTACCGGCAGCCCGCCGGCCGCCGCGCCGTCGTCATCGCCGCCGGGGTGGTCGCCAACTTCGCGTTCGCGTTCCTGCTGCTCATGGCGATGGCCATGACGGTCGGGGTACGGGAGTCCGGCACGGTGACCAGCACCGTCGACCAGGTCACGAGCTGTGTGCCCGCCTCGCTGTCCGGCGGCTGCGGCGGGGACCGGCCGCCCTCCCCGGCCGCGCGGGCCGGTCTGCGCCCGGGCGACCGCGTCGTCTCGTTCAACGGCACGCCGGTCTCCGACTGGAACGACCTCACCAGGGCGATCGACGCGGCGAAGCCGGGCCAGACCGTCACCGTGGTGGTCGCGCGTCCGGGCGCGGCGCGGCCGGTGGCGCTGCCGGTCACGCTCGCGGACGTGGACGGGGGGCCGTTCGTCGGCATGGCGGCGAAGGTCGTCGGCGCCGGGTACGAACGGACCGGGCCGCTCAACGCGGCCGTGTTCGCCGGGCAGGGCATCGGCCGCACCCTCGCCGGCGTCGGCCGGGCCGCGGCGGACCTGCCGTCCGCCGTCCCGAAGCTGTTCTCGCCCGAGCGGGGGAGCACGCCCGGCGGCCAGGTCGGCAGCGTGGTCGGCGCGACCGAGGTGTCGGGGCAGATCTTCTCCTCCCAGAGCTCCGCCCGCGACAAGCTGACGCTGTACCTGTCGCTCGTCGTCTCGGTGAACATCTTCCTCGGCGCGCTCAACGTCCTGCCCCTGCTTCCGCTGGACGGCGGGCACCTCGCGGTCGTCGCCTACGAGCGGGCCCGGGCGGGCGTGAACCGGGTCAGGGGACGGCCGGATCCGGGCACGGTCGACATGACCCGGCTCATGCCCTTGACATACCTGGCCATCCTGCTGCTGGTGGGGTTCGGGGTGCTGCTGATCCTCGCCGACCTCCTCAACCCCCTCCGACTACCGGAATGACACACGATGTTTACCGAGTGTGGTCATATGGTCACACTGTTGGACGACGGGTGCCGTCAACTCAGCCGCGCGGGGCACCTAGGCTTTGTACGGGGCCGAAAACATGAGGAGAGGGATGAGCGTTTCACTGGGAATGCCGAGCGTCCGCGGCGATGGCGACGGGCAGGGGGCGCCCGATCCGATCGCGCCCCGCCGCAAGTCCCGGCAGATCATGGTCGGTGACGTACCGGTCGGCGGCGACGCCCCGGTGTCGGTGCAGTCGATGACCACCACCCTCACCGCCGACGTGAACGCCACGCTCCAGCAGATCGCGGAACTGACCGCGTCCGGATGCCAGATCGTCCGCGTCGCGGTGCCGTCGCAGGACGACGCCGAAGCGCTGCCGGCGATCGCGCGCAAGTCGCCGATCCCCGTCATCGCCGACATCCACTTCCAGCCGAAGTACGTGTTCGCGGCGATCGACGCGGGCTGCGCGGCCGTCCGGGTCAACCCGGGCAACATCAAGAAGTTCGACGACAAGGTCGGCGAGATCGCCCGCGCCGCCAAGGACGCGGGCGTGCCGATCCGCATCGGGGTCAACGCCGGCTCGCTGGACAAGCGGCTGCTGGAGAAGTACGGCAAGGCCACCCCCGACGCGCTGGTGGAGTCGGCGCTGTGGGAGTGCTCGCTGTTCGAGGAGCACGACTTCCGCGACATCAAGATCTCGGTCAAGCACAACGACCCGGTCGTGATGATCGAGGCGTACCGCAAGCTCGCGGCGGCCTGCGACTACCCGCTGCACCTCGGCGTCACCGAGGCGGGCCCGGCGTTCCAGGGCACGATCAAGTCGGCCGTCGCGTTCGGTGCGCTGCTCGCGGAGGGCATCGGCGACACCATCCGGGTCTCGCTGTCCGCGCCGCCGGTCGAGGAGGTCAAGGTCGGCACGGCGATCCTGGAGTCGCTGGGGCTGCGCAAGCGCGGCCTGGAGATCGTCTCCTGCCCGTCCTGCGGTCGCGCGCAGGTGGACGTGTACTCGCTCGCCGAGCAGGTGACCGCCGGCCTGAAGGACTTCCCGGTCCCGCTGCGCGTCGCGGTGATGGGCTGCGTGGTGAACGGCCCCGGCGAGGCCCGCGAGGCCGACCTCGGCGTCGCGTCCGGCAACGGCAAGGGCCAGATCTTCGTCAAGGGCCAGGTCGTCAAGACCGTCCCCGAGGCGCAGATCGTCGAGACCCTGATCGAGGAGGCGATGCGCATCGCCGACGAGATGGGCATCGAGATCGACGAGGACGGCGCGGTCTCCGGACCGGGCGCCGACGTGGTGGTCGGCTGACGAAGCGGCCTGCCGGCGGCGCGCCTGCCGGCCGGCGCCGCGGGCCGGCGCCGTAGCGAAACCCCCAGAGCCCCGGGTCTGCGACCCGGGGCTTTCGCATGTCCGGAACCCGTGTCGCAGGCGGGCATCCGGGACCGGAACGTCCGCAGATATCACAGAGTTCCGCTGATCTTGTCACGATTCAGCATCCACTGTGATGGGCCCCTGTCGGGTCGGAAGTCGGAACCGCCACAATCTTCGCTCATTGACCCGTATGTCTGACTCAACCGAGAGTCGGCGCGATAGGGGGATATGTGAAGAGGACTGTTGTCGTGGCCGCGGTGGCCGGGCTCGGTCTCACCGGTCTCGCCGCCACAAGCGCGCAGGCCGCGAGCCCCTCCGCCGGAACGGCCGGAGGATTCAACCCCGCCGCGGCCCAGTGGCACGCCTGCCCCGCGGACTTCGTCCAGACGGTGCACGACTTCTACGACGCGCTGTACCCGGTCTCCAAGATCGTGCAGTGCGCCGAGCTGTCGGTGCCGATGGACTACTCCAAGCCGAACGGCAAGAAGATCACGCTCCAGCTCACCAGGACGCCCCACACCGGATCCGGTCCGGCCAAGGGCGACATCGTGGTCAACCCGGGCGGCCCGGGTGGCGGCGGCGCGCTGTTCGGACCTCGCGTGTTCGCGCAGAACTCCGCCCCGATGCGCGAGGCGTACAACGTCATCGGCTTCGACCCGCGCGGCGTCGGGATGAGCGTCCCGGCGCTCACCTGCGACCCGAACTACACCAACGCCCCGCGCCCGGACTACGGCACCGGCGACCGCAAGTCGGTCAGCACGTGGCTGAAGCTGTCCAAGGGCTACGCCGAGGCGTGCGGCAAGGCCGACAAGACCGGGCTGCTCAACCACATCAAGACCATCGACTCGGTCAACGACGTGGAGTCGATCCGGCGGGCGGTCGGCAGCAAGAAGCTGGACTACTACGGCGCCTCCTACGGCACGTACCTCGGCTCCGCCTACGCCACCGTCTACCCCAAGAACGTCGGGAAGATGGTGCTGGACGGCAACGTCGGCCCCTCCGACGCCTGGTACGACGCCAACCTCAACCAGGACGTCCAGTTCGACATCAACATCGACTACTACTTCGGCTGGATCGCCAAGTACGACTCGGTGTACCACCTCGGCACCACGCAGAAGCAGGTCCGGAGCTACTTCTACGACCTGCGCGCGAAGCTCAAGGACAAGCCGGTCTACTACACCGACCCCGACAGCGGGCAGACCCTCGCCGTCGGACCGGACGAGCTGACCGACGTGATCCTGAACGCCGGGTACCGGCGCAGCCAGGCCATCTGGCACGGCTACGCCGCCGCGCTGTCGGCCTACAAGTCGGGCGACACCGCCACGTTCGCGGGGACGTTCGGCGCGCCCACGACCGGCGGCTCCGACGACAACGGCTACGCCGTCTACCTCGGCGTGCAGTGCACCGACGTGCAGTGGCCGCTGAGCTGGAAGAAGTGGCAGCGCGACAACGAGCGGGTGAACCGCAAGCACCCGTTCGAGACCTGGGGCAACGCCTGGTACAACGCTCCGTGCCTGTACTGGCCCGCCAAGGCCGGCAAGCCGGTGAACATCGGCCACACCCGCGACCTGCCGCAGAACATCCTCATGTTCCAGTCGACCGCGGACGCGGCCACGCCGTACGCGGGCGCGCTGGAGATGCACCGCAGGCTCAAGGGCTCGCGCCTGGTCGTCCAGGACGGCGACCGCACGCACTGCATCGTGCACCGCGGCTCCGCCCAGGTGGACGCCTACTTCGACGCGTACTTCCTGCGGGGAGAGCGTCCGGCGGCGCGCACCGTCCACGTCCCGCAGCTCGGTGACCCGAAGCCGCCGTCCACGGCGACCGCGCGGACGCTGAGCGGCACGGGCTCGCTGAAGGCCGCGCAGCTGAAGTCCGACGTCATCCGCTGACGCCGGTCGCAGGTCATGCGGACCGGACCCCGGGGGAGCGATCCCCGGGGTCCGGCATGGCCGGCCACACGCAGGAATCCGCATTCCGCTACGCATCGGCGACACCCCCCTCCGGCATGGCGCCGGCCCGGAGTCGCCGATCTGAGGGGGTCAAGTGAAAAGGATCGTTCTCGTCGCGACCGCTGCGGTCGTGGCGGCGGGCGGGGCGGGGTACGCCGTCTCCGCCAGCGCGGACACCGGGCGGTCCGGTGCCGCCACGGTCGCGGCCACGGGCATCGACTGGGGCAAGTGCGAGGTCAGCGGCCCGAATGACCCGATGAACAAGGCGCAGTGCGCCCAGGTCGAGGTGCCCCTCGACTACAGCCGGCCCAACGGCCGCAAGATCTCCATCGCGGTGTCGCGCTTCAAGCACACCGACGACAAGAACTACCAGGGCACCCTGTTCGTGAACCCGGGCGGCCCGGGCGGCTCCGGCCTCCAGTACGCGCCGGCCCTCGCCCGCTGGATCGGCGGCACCGGGCACGCGGACGTCGCCGCCAAGTACGACATCATCGGCTTCGACCCGCGCGGCGTCGGCTCCAGCAAGCCCGCGCTGACCTGCGACCCGCACTTCTCCGACCCGATCCGGCCGGACTACGTCCCCTCCTCCGCCAAGGAGGAGAAGGCCTGGATCGCCAAGTCGAGGAAGTACGCGCAGGACTGCGCGAAGAAGTTCGGCTGGCTGCTGCCGCACATGCGCACCACCGACGCCGCGCGCGACGTCGACGCGATCCGCGCCGCGCTCGGCCAGGACAAGATCAGCTGGTACGGCTTCTCGTACGGCACCTACTTCGGCGCCACCTATGCCACGCTCTTCCCCAAGCGCGTGAACCGGATGGTGCTGGACGGCAACGTCAACCCGAAGACGGTCTGGTACGACGCCCAGCTGGAGCAGGACAAGGCCTTCGAGCACAACATGAAGGCCTGGTGGGCCTGGATGGCCAAGTACGACTCGCTCTACCACCTCGGCAAGACCGAGAAGGCGGTCGAGGCCAAGTACTACGCCGTCCGCGCCGCCGCGAAGAAGGCGCCGATCGGCGGCCAGATGGGGCCGGACGAGCTGGACGACACCGTGCTGTCCGCCGGCTACAACACGGGCTACTACATCCCGTTCGCGCAGGCGCTCTCGGCGTGGGTCAACGACAACGACGCCTCCGGCCTCCTCGACTGGATGAGCCCCGGCGGCGACGACAACGGCTTCGCCGTCTACAACGCCGTCCAGGCCGCAGACGCCCGGTGGCCGCGCAGCTGGAGCAAGTGGCACAACGACGCCGCCAAGCTCTACCGGCAGGGCTACCGGTTCAACACCTGGAGCAACGTCTGGTTCAACGCCCCGATCGCCTTCTGGCCGTTCCAGGGCGGTCCGGCGTTCAAGCTGAAGGGCGCCAAGGGCCTGGCCGGCATGCTGCTCGTCCAGTCCACCCAGGACGCGGCGACCCCGGTCGCGGGCGGCCTGGAGATGCACAAGGTCTTCCCGTCCTCGCGCCTGGTGTTCGAGGTCGGCGGCAAGACCCACGCCAACACGCTCAACGGCAACGCGTGCCTGGACGACAAGGTCGCGGCGTACCTCGACACCGGCGCGCTGCCGGCGAGCCACCGCGGTCCGGACGCCTACTGCAAGGCCGTCCCGGCGCTGAACGACCCCGACCCGACGGCCATGACCGCGAAGGCCGCGCGGGCCTCCGCGGGCAAGGACCTTCCGGTCGGACGCCCCTAGCGCTCGGGCAGCCCCGGGTGGCACGGCACCCGGGTAGAGCGCCGTGACGCGGCGTGCCCGTCCCGCCCCCTCTCCGGGGCGGGCCGGGTACGCCGCGTTCGCTTTTCGAGGTTTGCCGAGGGCGGTCCCGTTTGAGGGTGGAATCGCGCGATCCCGGGATGCGCGACTCCGGGACCTCCCACCGGTAGAAAGCGAAGGTGCTGACCGACGCTGGAAAGAGGGCCGTGGCGGGGACGGCGGCCGTCGCGGCCGCGCTCGCGGTCGCCGGGGCCGCCGCATTGGGGGCGCCCGTTGCCGCCGCGCCCGCGCCCCCTCCCGAGCCGAGGCCCGCCGGCCTCGCCTGGAAGCCCTGCCCCGCCAAGGACCCGGTGGAGGGCGCCCGGCTCAAGGGCCTGCAGTGCGCGTCCCTCCGGGTGCCGCTCGACCACGCCGACCCGGCCGGCGAGCAGATCACCCTCGCACTCACCCGGGCCCCGCACACCGCGCCGAGGTCCCAGGGCGTGGTGCTGCTCAACCGGGGCGGGCCCGGCGCGCACGGGCGCGACCTCCCCGCCTTCTTCACGGACTCGCTGCCGAAGCGGGTCGCCGCGTCCTACGACTGGATCGGCTTCGACCCGCGCGGCGTCGGCGCCAGCGAGCCGGAACTCGTCTGCGACCCGAAGTACCAGAACCCGGGCCGCGCCCGCCCCGACTCCGTCCCCGCGAGCGCGGCGGAGGAGGAGGCCTGGAAGGACGGGGCCCGGCGGTACGCCGACGACTGCGCCCGAAGGTACGGCAGGATCCTCCCTCACATGGGCACCGCCGACTGGGCCCGCGACATGGACGCCGTCCGCGCCGCCCTCGGCCAGCAGAAGATCAACTACTTCGGCTACTCGTACGGCACGTACCTCGGCGCGGTGTACGCGACGATGTACCCGCAGCGGGTCCGCCGCATGGTGCTCGACAGCGTCGTCCGGCCGAGCGGGGTCTGGTACGGCGACAACCTCGACCAGAACGTCGCCTTCGAGAAGCGCATCAACGCGTACTTCGCCTGGATCGCCCGCCACCACGCGGCCTACCGGCTCGGGGGCTCCGGCGCCGAGGTCGCCGCCGCCTACGCCAGGGTGCGGGCCGAGCTCAAGGCCAAGCCGCTCGACGGGCGGATCGGGCCCTCCGAGCTGGACGACGTGTTCCTCGCCGACGGCTACGGCGACTACGGCTGGGCCGCGCACGCGAGGGCGCTGTCGGCCTACGCCGTCCGGCACGACCCGGCGCCGCTGCGCAAGGCGTGGCAACCACCGTCGCGGCTCGAGCAGAACAACTACACGGTCTACAGCGCCGTCCAGTGCCGCGACGCCGCCTGGCCGCGCGACTGGGGGCGCTGGCACGCCGACAGCGAGCGCCTCTACCGCCAGGGCTACCGTTTCGAGACCTGGAGCAACACCTGGTACAACGCGCCCTGCGCCTTCTGGGGGATTCCCGGCGGCCCGCCGCCGCGGGTGGAGGGCGGCCCCGCGCTGCCGCCGATCCTGATGGTGCAGGCCACCGAGGACGCCGCGACCCCCTATCCGGGTGCGCTGGAGATGCACGGCCTGTTCCCGACGTCCCGGCTGCTCGTCCAGGCCGGCGGGCACAACCACGGCGTCTCGCTGTCCGATGACAAGTGCGTCGACGGGGCCGTCGCCGCCTATCTCGACGCCGGGAGGCTGCCCGCGAACCGGCCCGGACCGGACCAGAGCTGCACGGCCGGGCCCGAGCCCGCCGCGGCCAAGGCGGACAGGGCGGAGCAGGCGGCGGCACACCGGTGACGCGCCGCTGATCCGCCGCCGGACGGGCCTGTGACCGAGGGCGCGGAGGTGCGCGGCCTCCGGACGGCATAGGCTTGTCCACGTGGAGCTTTCAGTGGTGAGGCCCGGGGGCCGGTAGCCGTGCGGATGCTGGGCTCGATGCCGGTGCGCGTGCTGGACGACCGGTACCGTGCGGAGGCCCTCGCGATCCTGGACGCCGACCCGGTGTCCAACGTGTTCGTCAGTTCCCGCGTGCACGCCGCGGGGCTCGATCCGCGCCGCCTCGGCGCCCAGATGTGGGGCTACCTGCGCGAGGGCCGGCTCGTCTCGCTGTGCTACTCGGGCGCCAACCTCATCCCGGTCGCGGCCGGGCCGGAGGCGGTCCGGGCGTTCGCCGAGCGGGCCCAGGCCCAGGGGCGGCGCTGCTCGTCCATCGTCGGGCCCGTCGACGCGGTCGGGGAGCTGTGGGAGATCCTGGCGCCCTACTGGGGGCCGCCCAGGGCCGTCCGCGCCGAGCAGCCGGTGATGGCGACCTCCACCGTCCCGGACGTGCCCGCCGACCCCGGCGTGCGCCGGGTCCGGATGGAGGAGTTCGACATCGTCTACCCGGCCTGCGTGGCAATGTTCACCGAAGAGGTCGGGGTGTCGCCCAACGCCGGCGACGGAGGCGTGCTCTACCGGGCCCGCGTCGCCGAGCTGATCCGTGACGGCCGCGCCTTCGCCCGGATCGAGGACGGCCGCGTCATGTTCAAGGCCGAGGTCGGCGCCGTCACCCCGCTGGCCTGCCAGGTGCAGGGCGTGTGGGTGCCCCCCGACCTGCGGGGGCGGGGCCTGTCGGAGACCGGGATGTCGGCGGTGGTGCGGGAGGCGCTGCACAG
This sequence comes from Spirillospora sp. NPDC049024, assembly GCF_040649235.1. Lineage (NCBI taxonomy): Bacteria > Bacillati > Actinomycetota > Actinomycetes > Streptosporangiales > Thermomonosporaceae > Spirillospora > Spirillospora sp. NPDC049024. The sequence goes on along the minus strand of NZ_JBEZFD010000001.1, from coordinate 364,625 downwards.
CATCGCGCCGACCGTCTCGCTGTACGTCAACGACTACAACACGCGGGCGCGGGCGGCCTACCGCCGGGTGGGGTTCACCGAGTCGGGCTCGTTTATGTCGATTCTGTTCTGAAACGCTCCTTTCCTGGGATTCTCAGGTGATTGTCATTACGTGCCTGATCTGCCCTGGTCTCTGATTCGATCTTCCCTGCCGGGTACCATCCCGCCGTGGAGTTCGCCGGGGCACTGCGGCAGGCGATCCAGTCGAGCGGGCTGACCCTGGAGCGGATCCGCCACCGGCTCGGCCGGCGCGGCCTCACGGTCAGCGTGGCCACCCTCAGCTACTGGCAGCGGGGCCGCAGCAGACCGCGCTCGCGCACCGTGGTCGTCGCGCTGGAGGAGATCCTTCAGGTGCCGTCCGGCGCCCTCACCGAACTGCTGGACGACCCCGCGCCCGCCGCCGCGCCCGTCCGGGGGCCCGCCGCGCGCGGCGGGGGCGGCGCCGGGCAGCCGAACGCGGGGGACCGCGGCCGGGGCGTCCGGGACCTGTGGCCCGATCCCGAACGCTACGCCTGCCTGGTCGGCCAGCTCGACCGGTCCGGCGACCACCGGCTCGAACGGCTCAGCGTCCACGACGTCTTCCGGCTGGACGAGGCCCGCCGGTCCTGGACGCTGTCGGTGCGGACCGTCCTGCGGGCGGCCGGCGACGACATCGACCGCGTGGTCTGCGTCCACCAGACGGGCAACGGGGCGGGCGGCGACCCGGCCGGGCTGGTGGACGTTCGGTACTGCCGCCCCGGCCGGATCCGCGCCGAGGGCGGCCTGGTGGCGTTCGAGCTGGTCTTCGACCGGGTGCTGTCGACGGGGGACACGGCGGTCGTCGAGTACGAGCTCGGTCCGGTGGGGCAGCCCGCACCCGACAGCTACGACCGGCGCTTCTCCCATCCGGTCCACGACTACGTGGCGCTCGTCCAGTTCGACGGCGACCGGCTGCCCGCGCGCTGCTACGGGTTCACGGCCGAGAGCTCCGCGTCCCCGCGCCGGCGGCTCGGCGAGCTGTGGATCGGCACCTCGGGCAGCGCGAACCTCGCGGTCGGGGCCGTCAGGCGCGGCATCGTCGGCATCGAGTGGGAGTGGCATTAACAGCTGAAATCCAGTCGGCGTCGAAATGTTGACGCTTTCTCGCGTTCTCGCAGAGCATTCACATCGATCGGCTTCGTGACCCCGGCCTCCCCCTGTGGCCGGGGTGCCCCCCACGAACGGAGTTTCGATGAAGAAGCCCCTGCTCGCGGCCCTCGCCGCGGCGCCCCTCGCCGCCGTCCTCGCCACCCCCGCCCAGGCCGTGACCCCCAACGCGCCGCTCACCCTCGCCGCCCCGGGCCAGGGCGTCGCCGGCCAGTACATCGTGACGCTGAAGTCCGGTGTGTCGGTCGGCGCCACCGTGTCCAAGCGCGGGATCAGCACCACCCACCGCTTCGGCAAGGTGCTGAACGGATTCGCCGCCAAGCTCAGCTCCGACCAGCTCACGAAGCTGCGCCGCACGCCCGGCGTCGCGTCGATCGAGCAGGACGCGGTCGTCCGCGCCGACACCACGCAGTCGAACCCGCCGTCGTGGGGCATCGACCGCATCGACCAGACCGCCCTCCCGCTGTCGAAGAGCTACACCTACAACTCGACCGGCGCGGGCGTGTACGCCTACATCATCGACACCGGCATCTACACCTCGCACCCGCAGTTCGGCGGGCGCGCGTCCAACGTGTACGACGCGACCGGCGGCAACGGCGTCGACTGCAACGGCCACGGGACGCACGTCGCCGGGACGGTCGGCTCCACCTCCTACGGCGTCGCCAAGAACGTCTACCTGCGCGGTGTCCGCGTGCTGAACTGCCAGGGCAGCGGCACCTACTCCGGCGTCATCGCGGGCATGAACTGGGTGGCGAGCAACCACTCCAACCCGGCGGTGGCCAACATGTCGCTCGGCGGCGGATACTCCTCCTCGGTGAACTCCGCCGCCAACAGCCTCGCGAGCTCCGGCGTCTTCCTCGCCGTCGCCGCGGGCAACGACAACGGCAACGCCTGCAACTACTCGCCGGCGAGCGCGGCGAACGCGACGACCGTCGCGGCGAGCACGAGCAGCGACGCCAAGGCCTCCTACAGCAACTACGGGTCCTGCGTCGACCTGTACGGACCGGGATCGTCCATCACCTCGACCTGGCTGAACGGCGGGACGAACACCATCAGCGGCACCTCGATGGCCACCCCGCACGTCACCGGTGTCGCCGCCCTCTACAAGGCCGCGAACGGCAACGCCTCCTACAGCACCATCCGCAGCTGGCTGACCTCCAACGCGGTCAGCGGCGTGATCAGCGGCAACCCGTCCGGGACGCCGAACCTCCTGCTCAACAAGCGCAGCCTCTGACAGAGCCTCCGGGTCCGGTCCGCGCCGGCGGACCCGGGAATCCGGCACCCCGCCCGCCGTGCGAGCGGCGGGCGGGGACCGGATCACGTCGGTAGGATTCATCGCCACGGCGCGACCGGGCCCCGGTGACCGCTTCGGCGGAAGCCGGGGCCGACGGTTGTGACAGTTTGCCTGTTGGCATCCCGCCCGCGGAGCCTTACAGTGAGCGCGGAAGTTGCAATTGCGGTAGTCAAGGCCGTTTTGCGGGGGCCGGCCGGAGCCGATCCGGAGGCCGAGCATGCAGAGTGTCGCAGAGGACGATCTTCTCCAGGTCCTCCAGTACGGGCCGTTCAACGTCGCCCTGCACGCCGCCATCCAGGCGCGCGGACTGAGCCTCGACTCGCTGCGGCGCCGCCTGGAGGAGCAGGGCATCGCGGTAAGCCTGTCCACCCTGAGCTACTGGCAGCGCGGCCGGACCCGGCCCGAGCGCGCCGACTCCCTGCGCGCCGTCCGCGGCCTGGAGACCATCCTCGAGCTGCCGCGGCACTCCCTGCTGACGCTGCTCAGGCCGACCACCGACCGTCCCGCCGGGCCCTGGCTGCCGGTCGAGGAACTGTGCCCCGAGCCCGGCGTCCGCGACCTGCTGGACGAGATCGGCGACCGCGGCGAGCGGCAGCTCACCGGCCTCAGCCTGCACGACCAGTACATCATCGGGCGGCGCCGGGAACTGCGCGAGGTCCGGGTCCGCGCGGTGTTCCAGGCCCAGCAGCGCGGCGTGGACCGCTGGATCGCCGTCTACCACCACCCGCAGGGCGTGCTGCCCTCGTCGCGCACCGTGCGCGGCTGCCGGTTCGGCCGCGTCCGGATGGACGAGGCGAGCGGCCTCATCGCCGCCGAGCTGCTGTTCGACCGGGCGCTCGGCCGCGGCGAGACCTACCTGCTGGAGTACGGCTTCGGGTTCGAGGAGACCGGCCCGCCCGTGACCGAGGAGGGCCGCGGCTTCCGCACCCCGCAGCACGAGTACCTCATCGAGATCCGGTTCCATCCGGCGGCGCTGCCCGCCCGCTGCTACCGGACGTGGCGCCCCGACGGGCACACCGCGCTGAAGGACACCGCCGACCTGCGGCTGTCCAGCTACCAGAGCGTCCACTTCATCGAGTTCGGGATGGCCGCCGGCTACCACGGCATCCGCTGGGAGTGGACCTGATCCGGAACCGGGCCCGGCCGGCCGCTACCGGACGAGCAGGTCGAGGAGCCGGTCGAGCTCGGCGGCCGGGTCGCCGGTGAGGCCGGCGTGCACCGGGCCCGGCTGCACGATCGTGCTGCGCGGCGCGGTCAGCCACCGGAACCGGGCGCCGGGGGCCTCCTTCGCGGCCTGGCCGGCGCGCTCCCCGCCGCAGCAGACCGCGTCCACCGCGTTGAGGGCGGCCCGGACGCCCGCCAGGTCGAGCGCAGGGTCCAGGGCGAGCAGGCGCCGCTCGTCGAGGTGCGTGCGGCACCCGAGGTAGTCGAGGGCGCGGCAGTACACGACCACGCCGACGTTCATGGACTCGCCCCGCTCGACGCGCGGGACGACGCGCAGCGCGGCGTACTCGAACACCGTGGGCTCGGCCGCCGTCCTGATGTTGGTCGTCCTGCCGGAGGTCACGAGGCGCCTCCGAGCCAGCCGGGACGGTTCTGGCCGCGCCGGGCGGAGGTGTCCGGGCGGTGGCCGCTGACGTCGAGGCCGGGCAGCCAGTCGCGCGGCTTCCCGGCGCGCGGCAGCAGGATGTCGACGTAGGCGTCGCGGAGGGCCTGCGGGTCGGCGAAGCCGGGCTCGCCCTCCAGCCAGTGGTCGGGCACGAGGCCGGCGACCTCGCGCAGCAGCCCCTCGGTGATCCTGGGGGCGAGCTCCGCCTCGGCCTCCTCCAGCCGGGTCGCGTACGGGGTCAGCACGTGGTCGTCCACGTCGTACGGGCCGGAGAACAGCCGGGCCGCGTTGGACCACGCGTGGTGGAAGATCAGGCTCGCGCCGTGGTCGATGAGCCACACGTCGCCGTGCCACACGAGCATGTTCGGGTTGCGCCAGCTGCGGTCGACGTTGCCGATGAACGCGTCGAACCACAGCACCCGGGAGGCGAAGCCGGGGTCGGGGCTCCAGCCGAGCGGGTCGAAGCCGAGCGAGCCGGGCAGGAAGTCGACGCCGAGGTTCCAGCCGGGGCTGGCCTTCAGCAGGTCCTGCACGTCGGGGTCGGGCTCGTGCCGTCCGATCGCCGGGTCCAGGTCGATGAGCACCTGCTCGGGCACCCGCAGGCCGAGGCGGCGCGCCAGCTCACCGGCGATCACCTCGGCGATCAGCGCCTTGCGGCCCTGCCCGGCCCCGTGGAACTTCATGACGTAGGTGCCGAGGTCGTCGGCCTCGACGACGCCCGGAAGCGATCCGCCCTCGCGGAGCGGCGTCACGTAGCGGATGGCGGTCACATGTGGCAACACGCCGCAACGCTACCGGGTGGGGGTGCGGCCGGGATAATCGATTACATGGGCGTTGAGCTGCTCGACCTGTCGGTGCCGATCACCACGGGCATGCCGGTCTACCCGGGCGACCCCGAGGTGGAGGCCGTCCCGGCCCTCACGGTCGCGGAGGCCGGCGTGAACGTGCTCCGGCTGCACATGGGTTCGCAGACCGGCACGCACGTGGACGCCCCGTTCCACATCGACGACGCGCTGCCGAAGCTGGACGAGCTGCCGCTGGCACGGTTCACCGGGCCGGCCGTGGTGATGGACGTGCGGGGCCTGCCGCCCCGCGCGCCGATCCCGCCGGACGCCGTCCCGACCGGTCTCGCGCCGGGCGACGTCCTGCTCATCGCGACGGGCTGGTCGGAGCGCTGGGGGACCGCCGACTACCTGGCCCACCCCTATCTGGCGCCCGAGACGGCGGAGGCCATCGTCGCCGCGGGCGTGCGGACGGTGGGCATCGACGCGCTCAGCGTGGACCGCACCCCGCCGCCCGGCTCCGACGACTTCTCGCTCGCCGCCCACCGCGTCCTCTGCGGCGCCGGAGCGGTGATCGCGGAGAACCTGACCGGTCTCGGCCGCCTCGCCGACGCCCAGGCGGCGGGCTGCGCGATCGACGTCTCCCTGTTCCCGCTGGCCCTGGCGGGCGCGGACGGGGCCCCCGTCCGGGCCGTCGCGCGCGTGGACGACCGGGCCGTCCTCGTCTGAGAGCGCGTCCGCGCCGTCCGGCCCATACTGGGGACCGGCCGACGGGAGGACGTGGACGGATGCGGGTGGAGTGGGCGACGGACCAGGGCAGCCCAGAGCGGCCCAACGAGGACTTCGTGGCGGCCGCCGCCGGAGCGGTCGTGGTGCTCGACGGGTGCGGGCTGCCCCTCGGCACCGACCTCGGCTGCGCGCACGGGACCGCCTGGTACTCCCGGTCGCTCGGCACCCGGCTCCTGGCGCGGCTGCTCGAGGGGTTCGGGCCGCAGGCCGGCCCGCCGGTGGGACCGCCCGAGGGCGCGCACCGGCCCGGCGCCCGGCCGCTGGTCGCGCGGCTCGCCGGGGCGATCGCGGACGTGGCCGCCGCGCACCGGGCCACCTGCGACCTGCGGGTCCCGACGACCCCGGCGGCGACCGTGCTCGCGCTGCGGCGGCGGGGCGACCTGGTCGACTACCTGGTGCTCGCCGACTCGACCGTCCTGCTGGACGGCCGCGACGGCCTGCGGGAGATCACCGGGGGCCGCGACTACGCCGCCGCGGACCCGGCCGTGGCCGACGCCGCGATCACCGGTACGGTGCCGGCCGCCGACCTGCGCCGCGCGTTCCTGCTGACCGACGGCGCGACGCGCCTCGCCGACATGTTCGGCGCCACCGGATGGGCCGGGCTGGCGGCGCTGGCCGCCGACCGGGGGCCCGCGGCGCTGATCGAGCGGACGCGGGAGGTCGAGCGCACCGACCCCCGGGCCGTCCGCTGGCCGCGGGGCAAGGTCCACGACGACGCCACCGCGGCCGTCTGCGATCTCGGCGGCTGAGCCGCGCCGAGCTATCGCTTGGTCACGCCGATAGGCTGCGGGGACCTTGACGGAGGGACCCGGCATGCGCCTCGGCATCACGATGTTCGCGACCGACCTGACCATGGCGCCGCACGAGCTGGCCGCGGAGGCGGAGGCGCGCGGGTTCGCCTCCCTCTACCTCCCCGAGCACACCCACATCCCCGTGTCCCGCGCCACCCCGGCGCCGACGGGCGCCGAGACCCTGCCCGAGGAGTACTCCCGCACCCTCGACCCGCTCGTGTCGCTCGCCGCGGCCGCCGTCACGACCGAGCGGATCGTCCTCGGCACCGGCGTCCTGCTGCCCGCCCAGCGCGAGCCGATCGTCACCGCCAAGGCCGTCGCCACCCTCGACCGGCTGGCCCCCGGACGGGTCGCGCTCGGCATCGGCTACGGGTGGAACGCCGAGGAGGGCGCGGACCACGGCGTCCCCTGGAAGCGGCGGAGGGCCGTGGCGCGCGAGCACGTCCTCGCCATGCGGGCCCTCTGGACGGACGAGGAGGCGTCCTTCGAGGGGGAGTTCGTGAGCTTCGCCGCGAGCCGCGCGTGGCCCAAGCCGTCCCGCCGCGTCCCCGTGCTGCTCGGCGGTGCCCCCGGCCCCACCCTGTTCGCGCACATCGCCGAGTACGGGGACGGGTGGATGCCGATCGGCGGCGCGGGCGTCCGCGAGGCCCTGCCCGCGCTGCGCCGCGCCTGCGAGGACGCGGGCCGCGACCCGGTGCCCGTGATCCCGTTCGGGACGCTGCCCACCCCGGGGAAGCTCGACCACTACGCCTCGCTCGGGATCGAGGAGGTCGTGCTGCGCGTCCCCGCGGGCGGCCGCGACGCGGTCCTGCCGGTGCTGGACGAGTACGCCCGCGCCCACCTGTGAGCTAGCGGATCATGCGGAAGCAGAAGAAGGTCGGGAACCGGTAGTACTGCCCCTTGCCGGCCTTCACCGCGCCGAGGATGAGGAATACCCAGCCCCCGATCAGCACCTCCAGGTACGGGAGGATGAGCGGGACGAGGAACGCGGGCTCCTTCATCACGATGGCCGGCGGGGCGCAGAGCGCAGCCACGGCCAGCAGGTGGATGAGCATCGTGAGCTGGTAGTTCATCGACTGCGCCGCGTGGAACCGGGTGAACGGCGAGGTGTTCTTCTTCACCAGGTAGATGACCAGCGGCGGGATGAAGCCGATCAGCACGTTCCCGACGTAGGCGAAGATCGCCCAGGTCGTCTCCTCGCCCGGGTTCTGCGCGGCGTACGGGACGCCGGGAGGGCCGTACCCGTAGCGCGGGTCGTACGCGGCGCCGGGCTGCGCCCCGGGCGGCGGACCCGGCGGCAGGCCGGGCTGCCCGGGCGGCTGGCCGTAGGCGCCGTAATAGGGCGGCGGCTGCTGGGGAGGCGGGGGCTGGTCGGAAGGCGGCGCCTGGTCCGAAGACGGCGCCTTGTCGAAGGACGGCGGCTGGTCGGAAGGCGGCGGCTGGTCGGAGGGCGGGGGCTGGTCGGAAGGCGGCGGTGGGGGGTGGTCCGTCACGGGGCGTCCTCATGTCCTCGTCGAGAGTCCCTGCAGGGGATACGCAGGAATCTATAGGAGCCGGGCGCGCCCGCGCGGCGACCGCTCAGCGGGACCGGTGTCCGGACCGGTCGCCCGCATCTTCTAGAATTTCGTTCGGCCAATGGGGCGAGGGGGCATGCCCCGCGAGGAGGCTGAGTTGAGCGAGATCCCGATGGACCGGCCCGTGCTGGGGGACGACGAGGCCGCGGCGCTGACGGGTCTCGCCGCCCGCGTGCGCGAACTCGCCGAGGCCACCGTCCTCACCGCCGCCGGGGCCGCCGAGGCCGCCGCGGTGGCGGACGAGATCGCGGCGCTGACCGCCCGGCTCACCGCCGAGCGCCGCGACGCGCCGCCGTTCGCCACGCCCGGCGAGACCCGCATGGACCGCCAGATCGCCAACCCCGTCGCCGGGGCGCTCAACCCCCTCGCGCCGCCGATCGCCCTGGAGGCCGACTCGGACGGCATCGTCCGCGGCACGTTCACGCTCGGCGCCGTCTACGAGGGCCCGCCCTCGTACGTGCACGGCGGCGTCTCCGCGATGGTGCTCGACCAGGCGCTCGGCATGGCGGCGGCCGCCAGCGGCAACCCGGGCATGACCGCGACCCTGGAGACGCGCTACCGGCGCCCCACCCCGCTCGGCGTCCCGCTCCAGGTGGAGGCGAAGGCGAGCCGGGTGGAGGGGCGCAAGGTCTACGCGTCCGGGACGATCAGCGCGCCGGACGGGCGCGTCACGGTCGAGGCGACCGCGATGTTCATCATGCCGCAGCGGTTCGTCACGTCGCAGTACTGACCTCCGTCCGGTCCGGGACCGGCGCGGGCAGCAGGGCGAGCGCACCGAGGGTCAGCGCCGAGGCCACGATCATGCTGATCGAGATGGCCTGCCAGCCGTAGTCGTGCAGCAGCCACGTCGCGAGCAGCGGCGCGGGGCCGCCTGCGAACACCGAGGCGAGCTGGTAGCCGATGCCCGCCCCGCCGTAACGCAGCCGCGTGGGGAACGTCGAGGCGATCAGCGACGCCTGCGGCCCGTACTGGACGGCGTGCGGGATCTGCGCCACCACGACCGCGACGACGACCAGCGCCGCGATCTCGGTGTTGAGCAGCGCGAAGTACGGGAACGCGAACAGCGCCACGCAGATCGAGCCGGCCGCGTACACCCGCCGGGGGCCGATGCGGTCGCCGAGATGCCCGGCGGCGGGGATCGTGAACAGCTCCAGCGCGGCCGCCGCCGTCACCGCGCTGAGCGCGAGCCCCTGCGCCATGTCGAGGTGCTTGTGCACGTAGGTCAGCGCGAACGAGGTGAACAGGTAGAACGGCATCTGCTCCGAGCAGCGCAGCAGCGCGCTCAGGATGATCTCCTTGGGGTGGCGCCTGACGACCTCGACGACCGGTACCCGGGCGACCTCGTCGCGCTTGACGACCTCGGCGAACAGCGGCGTCTCCATCACCCGGACCCGCACCCACAGCCCGATCGCGACGAGGACGAGGCTGAACAGGAACGGGATGCGCCATGCCCAGGCGCGGAACGCCTCGTCCGCGGAGAGGGCGATGGCGGTCATCATGCCGGTGCCGAGGATGAGCCCGATCGGGACGCCGAGCTGCGGCAGGCTCGCCATCAGCCCGCGCCGTTCCCGGTCGCCCCACTCCATCGACAGCAGCACCGAGCCGCTCCACTCGCCGCCGACCGCGATGCCCTGCAGGATCCGCAGGAACACCAGCAGGGCGGGCGCGGCCCAGCCGATCGTCTCGGTGCCCGGCAGCACGCCGATCAGCGCGCTCGACACGCCCATCAGCACGAGCGTGACGATCAGCGTGGCCTTGCGGCCGAGCCGGTCGCCCCAGTGCCCGAAGACCGCCGCGCCCACCGGACGGGCCGCGAAGCCCACCGCGTAGGTCGCGAACGCCGACAGCGTGCCCGCGTAGTCGCTCGACTCGGGGAAGAAGACGTCCTTGAAGACGATGGCCGCGGCGGTGTTGTAGAGGAAGAAGTCGTACCACTCGATGGAGGTGCCGATCACGCTCGCGGCGGCGGCCTTGCGGACCTGCGCGCGGCGCTCCTCGGCGTCCGCGGCGCCGGCGCGCCCGGCCTCTCCGGGATCCAGAACCATGGGAGCCGTTGACCTTTCCGACCGCCCCCGCCGGTCCCAGCGATTTGACCCACTGTTTCCCGCTGGGTTCGCCGCCGAAACCGTCGCGGCACGAAACAGTCGACAAACGGGTGGATCCCCGCTCAGTACTCGTAGACCTTGACGGTCGGGGCGTGCTGGTACCAGGACGCGATGATCGACGAGGTGTGCTCGTCGGACAGGAAGTCGACGCGCAGCCAGCCCTCGGTCTGCGTCACGCGCGTCTCGTAGCCGGGGTTGGGCGTCGCCGACACCAGGCGCACCCGGTCCTTCTCGATCGACATCGCCGCGCTTCCGCCGCGCGTGGCGTAGCTGCGCACGTGGTCGGTCGGCTTGGGCGAGGCGGAGCCGTCCGGCCTGCCGGGCGGCGTCTTCGGGGTCTTGGACGGCCGGGGCCCCTGGTCCTGGCCCGTCGGCGGACTCGACCGCGCGGTGGGCGACCCGATGCCCGTCGGCCCCGGCGGCGGGGACGGGCTGGAATGGATCACCGGCCCGGCGATCGGCGGCGGGGCCGACCGGTCCGACACCGCGCTGCGCACGACGCCGCGCACCCCGAGCCAGGAGAGCGCCACCGCGAGCGCGGTCACCCCGGCCCACGGGGCAACATACGACATCGCGCGACGCATGGGCACATGGTGGCATACGGTTCCGCCATGGCGAGTGTGTTGGTGGTCGAGGACGACGCGAACGTCCGGACCGCCTTGATCAGGGAGCTGAGCGTCCGGTCGCACGTCGTGCGCAGCGTCGGGACCGCGATGGACGCGCTGCGCGAGGTCACGCAGTCCCCGCCCGACGTCGTCGTGCTCGACCTCGGGCTGCCCGACCTCGACGGAGCCGAGGTGCTGAAGATGCTGCGCGGCATCTCGGACGTGCCGGTCATCATCGCGACCGCGCGCGACGACGAGCCCGAGATCGTCCGGTTACTGAACGCGGGCGCCGACGACTACCTCATCAAGCCGTTCTCCATCGAGCACCTCAGCGCCCGGCTCGCCGCGGTGCTGCGCAGGTCCGCGCGGTCCGGCCCCACCGCGGAGCTCAGCGTGGGCGGCCTGCACATCGACCTCGACCGCCGGGAGGCGCTGCTGGACGGCAAGCCGCTGGAGCTGACCCGCCGCGAGTTCGACCTGCTGGCCTACCTCGCCGCCCGGCCCGGCCGGGTCGTCGCGCGGCGCGAACTGCTCGCCGAGGTGTGGCGGCAGGCCTACGGCGACGACCAGACCATCGACGTCCACCTGTCCTGGCTGCGCCGCAAGCTGGGCGAGACCGCCGCCGCCCCCCGCTACCTGCACACGGTCCGCGGGGTCGGGGTCCGGCTGGCGGACCCGGGCGCATGAGGCGGACGCTCGTCCTGGTGTCGCTGGCGGTCACCTCGATGGTCGCGCTGGCGTTCCTCATCCCGCTCGCCCTCACCGTCCGGGAGATCGCCCGCGACCGCGCGCTGACCACCGCCGAGCGGCAGGCCAGCGCGCTCGGCCCCGTCCTCGTCGTCACCGAGGACCCGGCCGCGCTCGAACGCGCCGTCGCCAGCACCCAGGCCGGCGCGGCCGGGCGGATGACCGTGCACATGCCGGACGGCGGGCTCGTCCCGAAGAACCCCCGCGCCGAGAACGCCGCCCGGCCCGACCAGCTCGCCGAGGCCGGGCGGCGAGGCCGCTCCTACACCGCGCGCGTGGAAGGCGGGTACGCGCTGCTCCAGCCGGTGTCGCTGGACGCGGGCCGCACCGCCGTCGTCGAGGTGTTCCTGCCCGACGAGGACCTGTCGCGCGGCGTCTGGAAGGCGTGGCTCGTCATGACGACGGTCGCCGCCGCGCTCGTCGCCGGGTCCGTCGCCGTCGCCGACCGGCTGGGCGCGCGCATGATCCGCTCCACCCGCCGCCTCGCCGAGGCGGCGGGCGCGTTCGGCGACGGGGAGCTGTCGGTGCGGATCGAGCCGGACGGGCCGCCCGAGCTGGTCGAGGCGGGCCTGGCGTTCAACGCGATGGCCGACCACGTCGTCCAGCTGCTGTCGGCCGAGCGGGAGATGGCGGCCGACCTGTCGCACCGGCTCCGCACCCCGCTCGCCGCGCTCCGCCTCAACGTCGAGGCCCTCGGGGACGGGCACGTCGCCGAGCAGACCCGGGAGGCGGTCGACCGGATCGAGCGCGAGGTCGACCAGATCATCCGGACCGTCCGGCGGCCCACCGGCCGGGGCAGCTGCGACGCCTCCAAGGTGCTGCGCGACCGCGTCGCGTTCTGGTCCGTCCTCGCCGAGGACGAGGGGCGCTCCTGCGAGCTGATCGGCGCCGAGGGCCCCGCGCCGCTGCCGATCCCGGGCACCGAGCTCGCCGCCGCCGTGGACGCGCTGCTCGGCAACGTCTTCCGGCACACGGCCGAGGGCACCGGTTTCGTCGTCACCCTCCACCAGGGGCAGGGCGTCACCGGCATCCTCGTCGCCGACGGCGGCCCCGGCATCAGCGACCCGGACGCGGCGCTGAAGCGGGGCAGCAGCGGCGGCGGCTCCACCGGCCTCGGCCTGGACATCGCCCGCCGCGCCGCCGAGTCGACCGGCGGCTACCTGCGCATCCACCGGAGCGTCCTCGGCGGCGCCCAGGTGCAGATGTGGTTCCGGACGAGGTGGCTGCCGCCGGCCCGCCGCTCCCGCCGCCTCGTCCGCCGCCGCCACTCACGCACCTGATCGGCGCCCGGTATGCCAGGTATAGAGCCGCCTTAAATCCGCCTTAACCAGGGTGGAGACGCCGTGGAGCGCGCCTACCGTGGCCGGCATGAGACGCCCCCGCCCCCAGTACGTCGCCGCCGGACTCATCGGCGTCGTCGGCCTCGTGGTCGCCGTCCTCATCGCCGTCGCGGGCCTCGTCGCCGGCGGGAACGTGCCCACAGTGCCCAGCTCCTACACGATCCAGGTGGTGGGCCTCGCGGACCCGCACGACCTCACCCACGCGCCCGGGGGCTAGCCCTCCTCACGGACATGGTCACCGGTCGCGCCGTCGAGCAGCTCGCGGAGGATGTCCATGTGGCCGGCGTGCCGCGCCGTCTCCTCGACCATGTGGATCAGCACCCATCGCAGGGAAACTTCGGCGCCGTGCCAGGCGGTGCCCCGGTCCTCGAGGCCCAGCTCCTCGATGGCCTTGTCGGACGCGGCCCGCGCCCGCCCGTAGAACGCGGCGATGCCCTCGATCGTCTCGCCGGGCTCGATCCTGAGGTCGGCCTCCGGGTCGTCGTCGTTGAACGGAAGCGGCTCGGTCTCCCGCCCGAACGTCCTGGAGAACCAGTCGTACTCGACCGCGGCGAGGTGCTTGGTCAGGCCGAGCAGGCTCGTGCCGGACGGCGTCATGGGGCGCCGCGCCTGCTCCTCGTCCAGGCCGTCCAGCTTCCACAGGACCACGTCCCGATGCCGGTCGAGGGCGGCCTTCAGACTTTCCTTCTCATCACCGGTGTACGGCACTTCTTCCATGCGGGGACGCTATCAGCGCGACCGAACCGAGCCGGAGCCCTGGGGACGCCGGCCCGGTGGGCGTGCGGTCAGCAGTTGAAGTACTTGACGTACCACTTCCCGACGGTGTCCCCGTTGTCAGGGCCGAGCTTGTAGTCGGCGATCCAGCGGTGGGGAGTCAGCATGACCCACAGGTAGCCGTCCCTGCGCTCGATGGTGTCCCAGTCGGTCTTGACCTTGGAGTCCCTCGCCAGGACGCCGACCACCGGGTAGTCGAGGCTCGGCCCGGTGCGGACGTTGAGCCCGTTCTCCGGCAGGACCTCCCCGTAGCACCAGTGGCTGCGCCCCCCGTCGCGGGCGAGGAGCCGGTTCATCGCCTCGGCCGCGCCCTGCGGCCCGACCTCGATGGCGCCCGGACCGTGGCCCTCCTCCTGCGGCTGCGAAGGGCTGGGATGGGCCGCGTGCGACCCGTTCTGGCCCGGAACCGGCGGTGGCGCGGCCGAGGCGGTCGCGCCGAGCCCGAGCGCACCGCCGGTGAGCGCCGTAGCGGCCGCGGCGACGCCGAGCTTCATCCTTACGTGCATCTGAAACCTCCCCCTTGAGGCGGCGGACTTACACCAGCATGTTACCCAGAGTCATGCCAGATGTGCAGAGAGTCGCGAAGCCACTTCTTACTCCCCCGACCCGGGCACTCCCGCAGGCCCCCCAACCGAGCACCCACCCATCCACGCAGGTGAACGACTCCAGCCCCCCTCCCCGGCCACCCTCGGACGGGTCGTGAATAAGGGTGGCTCAGGGGTTCCCTAAGTGAGGCTTAAAGGGGTTCTGGTGGGGGGTGGGGCGGCTTAGCGTTGCGGGTGTCAGATCGGAGACACGGCGGAGGTGCACAGGCGGAGAGCACAGAGCGAGACGTCGGCTGAGGTTCCGACTGAGGTTCCTGATTGAGACAGGTTTCTGGCCCGCACGGCCCCCTTACCCCGCTCTGGGGCCGTGCGGGCCAGAAGTCTTTTCAGGGGCGGGGGAGGGCGCCGAGGAGGAGCAGGCGGAAGGCGTCGGCGGTGCCCGTGGCGGTGGTGTCGCCGGTGGCGAGGCGGCGGACGGCCAGGCCGTAGAGCATCGCGACGACCGCGGGGGCGTGGCGTTCGGCGTCCGGGATGCCGAGGGCGGTCAGAATGGCGGCGGCCAGGCGGTCGTAGGCCTCGACGGAGCGCGTGGAGGTCTCGCGGAGGGCCGGGTTTCGGGCGGCGTGCAGGTGGAGTTCGAGGTTCGCGAGCTGCTCGGGGTCGTGGGCGACGCCGAGGACGGCCTTCTCGACCTCGTCGGCGGCCTCGACGGGCGCGATGCCCGACTCGGCGAGGGCCTGGACGTAGGCGGTGATGCGGGCGATCTCCTGCTCGACGAAGGTGTGCAGCGCCTCGCGGAGCAGGTCCTCCTGGCTGGGGAAGTGGTAGGTCAGGGAGCCGAGGGAGACGCCGGCCGCGCGGGCGACGGCCCGGTTGGTCACGGCGCCGATGCCCTGCTCGCCGATCAGGCGGAGGGTGGCGTGGAGGATCTGGTCGCGGGCGCTCATCGAAGCACAGTCTTCCCTAGTACCGGTGGCTTCAGTATCGTTCGTTCGAACGAACGATAGCGGGAGGCTGCGGTGGAAGCGGGACTGGCCGGGCAGGCGGAGGCGCTGGCGAAGGGTGAGGTCTCCTCGAGCGACCTGGTGGAGGAGAGCCTCGAGGCCATCGGCCGGCAGGAGTCGCTCGGCGCGTTCCGGGTGGTGCGGGCCGAGGCGGCCGCGCAGGAGGCGCTGGAGGCCGACAAGCGGCTGGCGGACGGGGAGCGGCTGCCGCTGCTCGGGGTGCCCGTCGCCATCAAGGACGACACGGACCTGGCGGGGGAGACCACGCCCTTCGCGGTCGCGGCGGACCACCGGCCGGTGACGCGGGACGGGGAGGTCGTGCGCAAGCTGCGGGCGGCCGGGGCCGTCATCGTGGGGAAGACGACGACGTGCGAGCTCGGGCTGTGGCCGTTCAGCGAGTCGCGCGAGTACGGGATCGCGCGGAACCCGTGGAACCCCGACTACTCGCCCGGCGGGTCGTCGGGCGGGTCGGCGGCGGCCGTGGCGGCGGGCATGGTCGCGGCGGCGGTCGGTTCCGACGGGGCCGGTTCGGTCCGCATCCCGGCGGCGTGGACGGGCCTGGTCGGCATCAAGCCCCAGCGCGGGCGGGTGTCCGCCTATCCGCAGACGGATCCGTTCAACGGGATCACCGTGTGGGGGCCGCTGGCGCGGACCGTGGGGGACGCCGCCCTGCTGCTCGACGTGCTGACCGGCAGCCACCCCGAAGACGTCCACCAGCTCGACCCGCCCATCACCTCGTTCGCCGAGGCGGCGAAGCGGGAGCCGGGGAGGCTGCGGATCGCCGTGTCCTACCGGACGGCCCTCGGGGTCAGCGGGAGGCTCGACCCGCAGATCCGGTCGGCCGTGGAGCGGCTCGCGCGGAGGCTGACCGCCCTCGGGCACAAGGTGTTCCCCGCCGACCCCGACTACGGGCCGGTGGCGCTCGGGCTCGTCCCGCGCGGGACGGCCGGCGTCGCCGACTGGCTGGAGTCCCTGCCCAACCCGCGGCCCGATCCCCGGACGGAGGCCGAGGCGCGGATCGGGCGGGTCCTCGGCCGGCGGCTGCTGCCCCTGGCGAAGCGGATGGACCCGTACCTGAGGAGGCGGGTCGGGCGCATCTTCCAGGTCGCGGACGTGGTGATGACGCCCACGACCGCGCAGCCGCCGTTGCGCGTCGGAGCCTTCGACGGGGCCGGCTACCAGAAGACGCAGTCGGGCGTCGCGGCCGCGTGCCCGTACGCGTGGACGTGGAACGTCCTGGGGTGGCCCGGGGTGAACGTGCCGGCGGGGTTCACGAAGAACGGGCTGCCGATCGGCGCCCAGCTGCTCGGGCACGACTCCGACGAGGCGACGCTCATCTCGCTCGCGGCGCAGCTGGAGTCGGTCGAAGGATGGGCCGAGCGGCGCCCGTAGGCCCCGCGACGGGCCGCCGGTGCCTGCGAGCAGGCACCGGCGGCCCCTTCGCTCAGTAGCCGGCGCCCGTGAGCATGCCGCCGTCGACCAGGACCTCGCTGCCGGTGCAGTAGGTCGAGTCGTCCGAGGCGAGGAAGACGACCAGCCCGGTGATCTCCTGCGCCTTGCCCATGCGCCCGAGGGGCAGCGCCTTCATGAACGCGTCGGCGCTGTCGGCCGTGGCCGAGACGATGTCGTCCTGCATGGTGAGGGGCGTCAGCACGCCGCCGGGGTGGATGGAGTTCACGCGGATGCCGTACTGGCCGAGCTCGCGGGCGGCGGACTTGGTCAGCCCGCGGACGCCGAACTTGCTGGCGCTGTAGGCGGCGAGGCCGGCCGCGCCGATGAAGCCCTCGGTCGAGGAGACGTTGACGATCGAGCCGCCGCCCGCCGCGCGCATCGGGGCGGTCACCGTCTTCACGCCGAGCCACTGGCCGACCAGGTTCACGTCCAGGATCTGGCGGAACTCCTCGACCGCCATGTTCTCGATGGTCTTGTGCCGGAGGATCCCGGCGTTGTTGACCAGGACGTTCAGCGCCCCGAACGTCTCGGTCGCGGTCTGGACGGCGCGCTGCCAGTCCTCCTCCCGGGACACGTCCATCCGGACGAAGCGGACGTCGTCCCCGAGGTCGGCGGCCAGCTTGGCGCCCTCCTCCTCCAGGACGTCGCCGAACACCACTTTGGCGCCCTCGTCCAGGAACCGGCGGACGTGCGCCTTGCCCATGCCGCGCGCGCCACCGGTGATCAGCGCCACCTTGCCGTCAAGCTGCCCCATCAACGCTCCTCGTCGCCCGTTGCCTCCTCGCCAACCTAGCGAACGCTTGGTCAACAGAACAAGGCGGCCCCTATCCCGCGCGCAGCCCTCCGAACAGCAGCGCGAGCATCCGGTCGGCGTACCCGCCCGGGTCGGGGGTGCGCTCGGACGCCACGCCGATCGCGTTCGTGAGCCGCAGCAGGTCGCCCGGGTCGATCTCGGCGCGGACCGTCCCGGCCAGCTGCGCCCGCTCCAGCAGCCGGCCGAGCGCGGCGCGGATCGCGGCGGCCGCGGCGCCGAGCCCGGTGTCCGCCCACTCCGCGCCCATCGCCTCGATGATCAGGGTGCAGGTGCCGCGCGGGGTCGCCGCGCCCGCCAGGTAGGTGCGCAGCCAGCGGCCGAGCGCGGCCTCGGGGTCGGGTTCGGCGAGCAGCGCCTCGGCGTGCCCGAGCAGGCCGTCGATCCGCTCGCGCAGGACGGCGTGCAGCAGCGCGTCCCGGGTGGGGAAGTGGCGGTAGAGCGTTCCCGAGCCGACGCCCGCCCGCTTGGCGATGTCGTCGAGGGACGCGCCCGTGCCGTGCTCGGTGAAGGCGGTGCGGGCCGTCGTGACGAGTCGTTCGTAGTTGCGGCGGGCGTCGGCCCGCATCGGCCGGGTCTCCATGGGCACCGTCCAGCGGTCGCGGGTGGCCTGACGCGGCCCCCGGCCTGCTTCTTTGGACGAGCGTGCCATCTGACGGGCCGGATGCGCTACCCGGACCGCGCGGCGAGTGCGTCCCGCGACAGCCGGTCGGCCCTGCGCGTCGTCTCCGGCAGCCGGTACTCGGGCGTCAGGGCGAGGACGGCGCGGCACGCGGCGTCGAGGCCGGCCCGGTGCCCGACGGACACGAACACCGGCTTCACCCCGTCCCGGGTCCGCAGCACCCGGCCGACCGTCTCGCCGCCGTCCACCAGCGGGCTCGCGTCGCCGCGCCGCGGCCCCGGCTGCTCGTACGCGCCGACGAACGCGGTCTTGCCGACGCCGATGGACGGCAGGCCGGTCAGCACGCCGAGATGGCACGCCAGCCCGAAGCGGCGCGGGTGCGCGATCCCGAAACCGTCGCAGACGAGCAGGTCGGGCGTGGTCTCCAGGGCGCGGAGGGCCTCCAGCAGCGTGGGCAGCTCGCGGAAGGCGAACAGGCCCGGGACGTAGGGGAACGCGGCCGTCCCCACGGCGACCGACTCCTCCACGACCTCCAGCGTCGCCGCGTCCAGGACGACCGCGGCGGCGGCCAGCCGGTCGCCGGAGCCGCCGCCGTCGCCCGCGTAGGACACGTCCAGGCCCGCGACCGTGCGCGGCGCGGCCGGCCCCGGGACGTCCAGTTCGAGCATCGGGCGCAGCCGGTCCTGGATCGCCTCGGCCTCCTGCGGTGTGGCCGGCCAGGGATGCAGCTCGCGTACGTCCATGGCCCGGACGCTACCGTCCCGTCAGGCCAGCGACGCGTACACCGCCTGCGTCAGCCGGTAGGCGCGCAGGTCGCCGGACGCCTGGTCGCCCATCAGGTTCGGCAGGTAGGCGAGCGCCAGCCCGGCCTCGGGGTCGCCGAGGCCGATCGAGCCGCCCGCGCCGGTGTGGCCGAACGCCGACTCCCGGCCCGCCCGCGGAGTGAAGAAGGTCTGCGACGGGCGCATGAAGCCGAGGCCGAAGGAGCTCCGCACCAGCAGGGTGCGGTCGGGTCCGCCGGCGCGCGGGCGGACGGCCTCGCGCAGCGTGTCGGGACGCAGGATCCGGCCCGCGAGGAGGTCGCGGTAGAAGCCGGCGAGCGCGGGCGCGGTCGCCGTCATCCCGGCGGCCGGCCATCCGGCGCGCAGCACGACCGGGTTGTTGTAGCCGCCCTTGCCCGGGTTCGGGTTGTTCAGCGACCGGTTCATCAGGCTCCCCGGGTCGAGGTAGGCCTCGGCGAGCCGGGTCAGGACGTCGGGCTCGGTGGTCTTGGGCGCGTCGGCCCCGCCGCCCGAGCGCCGGCCCGACGACAGCTTCGCGGCCCGCTCGATCACCGCGTCCGGGGCTCCGACCCACAGGTCGAGGTCGCGGGCGAACGACTCCTTCACGAACGCGCCGACCGTCCGGCCACCGGAGTGGCGGCGGACGATCTCACCGGCCAGCCAGCCGTAGGTGAGCGCGTGGTAGCCGTGGGCCTCGCCCGGCGTCCACTCGGGCTCCTGCGCGGCCAGTTCGGCCGCGCGGGCGGGGGCGTCCGCGGCCTCCTCGGCCGAGACGGGACGCGCGAACGCGGGCAGGCCCGCCTGGTGCGACAGCAGGTGCGCGGCCGTCGCGCCGTCCTTGCCCGCGGCGCCGAACTCCGGCCACCAGTCCGTCACCGGGCCGTCCACCTCGTAGGCGCCGCGCTCGGCGAGCAGCAGCGCGGCCGCGGCCGTCACCGCCTTGGTGCAGGAGAAGCCGAAGCAGGGCGTGTCGGGCTGCCATGCGCGTCCGGTGCGGCGGTCGGCGACACCGCCCCACAGGTCGACGACCTTGCGGTCGCCCGCGTAGACGGCCACGGCGGCGCCGAGCTCGCGGCCTTCGGCGAAGTTCGCTTCGAACACCTCGCGGACGCCGGCGAACGCCGGATCGCAGTGGCCCTGCACCGTGCTGCTCATGCGCGATCCTCTCAGGCGGGGGCCTCCATAGAATCACGTTCTAGGACGCCCCGCCGAACCGGGATCGCCTCAGTACCGGCCCAGGTGGTGGACGGGTTCGGTGACGGGGCCGGCGGCCCGCTGGGCGGGACGCGTCCGGCCGAACTCCAGCGTGAGCAGCGCCGCCGCCAGCCACGCGATGTCCGACCAGGACCGGAAGACCACGTTGCGCGGCTTGTAGGACGGCCTGAACTTCTTGTCGAACAGGTACAGCGACTCGACCGCGATCCACGGATCGAGCAGGTGCAGGGCCCGGTAGCCGGCCTTCTCCAGCGGCCCGCGCTCGTCGGCGTCCAGCAGCTCGCGGAAGGCGGCGAAGTTCAGCGAGACGAGCCCGTGCCCGCGCCGGGCCGCGTACTCGATCATCTCGACGATGAGGCGCTCGTTCACGCCGTTCGGGCCGCCGGGGGTGCGGCGCATCGCGTCCAGGCTGATGCCCTCGCCCGCCGTGACGTAGCGCTGGAACGCGATGGGCTCCTTGTCCTCGTCGTAGGCGACGGCGACGACCGCGCCCGGGTGGTACCCGGTGAGCAGCTCGTCCAGGTTCATGGAGAAGCCGCGCTCGGCCGCGCCGCCGAGGGACTCGGACGCGACGTCCAGCAGCTTCTCGCGGAGCGCGGGCGTGAGCTCCCGCTCCGGGAGGATCTCCGACGAGACGCCGAAGTTCTCGGTGCGCTTGACGGCCTGCCGGACGTTGCGCATCTTCCGCCCCGACAGCGTGAACTCGCCGGGACGGATGACGACCTCGTCGCCGAAGCCGATCGAGCGGCACGGCCCCCAGGCGGGCAGCAGGGCGTCGCTCGCGCCGAGGACGGCCGGACGCCAGCCCGTCGTCCGGCACATCGCGAGGAAGGCCCGCACGGCGTCGGCGTGCGAGGCGGGGTCGCCGACCGGGTCGCCGCCCGCGACCGCCATGCCGAACAGGACCCGGTAGCCGATCGCGGCGCGGCCGTCCGCGCTGAACACGTACGCCTTGTCGCGCCGCAGCGCGAACGGGGAGAGGGTGTCGGAGCCGGGATGCAGGACGAGGCCCGCGACGCGGACGCGCTCGGCCTCGTCGCCGGGTGGGGGCGCCGGGTCGGGCGCCAAAAGTGTGATCACCAGCACGAGCAGTCCCGCCGCGCCGGCGAGGCCGAGCACGCCCGGCAGCCAGGACGCCCCGTCCATGGGCGCGCCGGTGGCGCCGAGGCCGCTCGCGACGTCGCCGACCGACCGCACCGACACCCCGCCGAAGAGCAGCGACACCGCGGTCGCGGCGGCGAGCAGCAGCGCGCCGGTCTTCACGGCCGCGCGGACGCGCTCGGGATGCGGGCGCACCGGGAAGCGGTCGCGCTCCAGCCACAGCCCGCCGAGGACGGCGGCGAGCAGGGGCAGGCGCCACAGCGGGTCGTCGCCGGACACGACGGCGAGCAGCCCGAGGACCACCAGCGTGGCGAGGCCGTACCAGGCGGCGCGGCGCCGCAGCAGCACGCCGCGGGCGACCAGCGCGAGCGCGAGGGCCAGCACGACGGCGTGCTCCGGCTTGAGCGGGCTCCCGGTGACGAGCTGCGACAGCCGTCCGAGGACGTGCGGGGATCCGGAGAACGCGGGCACCGCGATCAGCGCGGCGACCAGGGCCGCGGTCAGCGCGAGCGGCCAGACGGGCCGCGCATGGGGCGGCGCCCCCGGCCCGCCCTTGCGGGAAGACTCGTCCGTCAGCACGAAGCACACCTCCGCTGAGCCCCCAACCAAGATCTTCCGGAACTCATTCCCGGGTTCGGTCGTTCGTATGGGGCCTGAAATCAGCGTACGGCCGAATCCCCAGGCCGGGCGCTTCAACTCGGCCATACCCGGCCGGGGGCGGTAGGACACCGCTAGCCTCGGAGTGATGAAGAGGCTCCTGCTCGTGCACCACACGCCGTCGCCGTCCGTCCAGGCGATGTTCGAGGCGGTGCGCGCCGGCGCGTCGACCGACGAGATCGAGGGCGTGGAGGTCGTGTCCCGCGCGGCTCTGACCGCCTCCGCCGTGGACGTCCTGGAAGCGGACGGCTACCTGTTGGGCTCTCCGGTCAACCTCGGCTACCTGTCCGGGGCGCTGAAGCACTTCTTCGACCAGATCTACTACCCGTGCCTGGAGGAGACGGTCCGCCGCCCGTTCGGGGCCTTCCTGCACGGCAACAACGACGCCACCGGCGCCGTGCGGGCCCTGGACTCCATCACCACGGGGCTGAAGTGGAAGGCCGTCCAGCCGCACGTGGTGGTGACGGGCGAGCCGAGCAAGGCCGACCTGGAGGCGTGCTGGGAACTCGGCGCGGTCACGGCCGCGGAGCTCGGTGACGTCTGAGACGGGTGGGGCGCCTGTAGCGTGCCGACCATGAGTGGTTTCCGGCACATAGCGCTGTTCAGATGGATCGAAGGCACGACGACCGGCCAGCAGGACGAGGTGGCGGCGAAGCTGCGCGGGCTGCCCGGCGCGATCCCGGAGATCCGGGAGTACAGCGTGGGCGCGGACGCGGGGCTCAACCCCGGCGCATACGACTTCGCGGTGGTCGCGGACTTCGCGGACCGGGACGCCTACCTCGCCTACCGCGACAACCCCCTGCACCGGGCGACGGTCAACGACTACATCACGCCGATCACGGCGGAGCGCGCGTCCATCCAGTACGAGTTGTAAGCGGTACGGAATGTAACGCTCCAGCTCAGAGGGCGGCCCGGCGGAGAGCGCGGCGGCGCCGGCGGGCCGCCCGATACCGAAACCGAGCAAGCGCTTGTGCTGAAAGACTTTTCGGGTTAGTTTCCTCAGAGACGCCCGCTGGGAACGGATCGCGCCCCGTTCCCGGCGGGCGGCGAGCCAAGGTCACCCCCACCTGCGCAGACTCATGATCTCCTCGCGGAGCTGCTGCGCGGACGGCGCCTCCAGCAGCCGCGGGCCCTCGCGCAGCGGCACCATCGCCCACCAGGATCCGGTCGCCTCGCCGTACCAGACCCGCACGCCGGGGAACTGCTCCTGAAGGGTGCGCGCGGTGGCCGCGCGCAGGGCCGCGGGCGTGGGCTCGTCGCGACCGGCGGCCCCTTGGTCGGCCGTCATGCCGCCCTCCCCCCGTAGACCTCTCCCGTACCAGCGTCCCCACGGACCAAAGCGTCACCCCTACTCGGCAAATCGTGACTAAGCACACTATGGGCCTTCCGGGCGCCGAACCATGGGATACCGCGCCGGATGTACGCCGCCAGATGTAGCCGGCGCCCACGGGTGAGGCCGTCCGCCGGATGCCCGGGGCCCGACCCGGAGAGGACGCTGGGCGCGACAGCACATCCCCCAGGTGCGGCGCGACCGCGGAAGGCGCGTCCGCGGAGGCGGTACCCATGAGACTCGCAAGACTTGCCCGGTTCTGCTACCGGAGACGGCGACTGACGGTGGCGGGCTGGATCGTCGGGACGATCGCCGTCATGGCGCTGGGCTTCGGCCTCGCCGCCGAGCCCCTCAACGACTTCTCGGGCGGCGGCTCCGACGCGGCGAAGGCGTCGGACCTGCTGGAGGAGCACTTCCCGCAGCGCAGCGGCGACTCCATCACGCTGGCGGTGCGCGCCGAGGGCGGCGTCCGGGACCCGGGGGTGAAGGCGCGGGTCGAGCAGGCGATCGACAGGCTCGGCAGGACGCCGCATGTCGCCTCGGTGTCGTCGCCCTACGAGGCGCCCGGACAGATCTCCCGGGACGGGAGGACGGCGTTCGCGACGGGCGGCCTCGACATCTCGTCCGACGACATGCCCCGGGACGACGTGATCGCGCTCCTGGACGACGTGCGCACCGACTCCGGCCCCGTCCGGATCCAACTCGGCGGATCGGCGGTGGACGCCGCCGAGACGCCGGGCGGCGGCCCGTCCGAGGGCATCGGCGTGCTCGCCGCCGTCGTGATCCTGCTGATCGCGTTCGGGTCGGTGCTCGCCATGGGCCTGCCGATCGTGACCGCGCTGTTCGGCATCGGCACCGGCCTCGCGCTGATCATGCTGCTCGGGCACCTGCTGCCCGCGCCCTCGTTCAGCCCCATCGTCGCGGCGCTCATCGGGCTCGGCGTCGGCATCGACTACGCGCTGTTCATCGTCACCCGGCACCGGGAGGAGATGCACGCCGGCGCGGACCCCGAGGAGGCGGCGGTCACCGCCGTCACCACCGCCGGGCGGGCCGTGCTGTTCGCCGGCACCACCGTGGTGATCGCGCTGATGGGCCTGTTCGTCATGCAGCAGAAGCTGCTCAACGGCGTCGCGGTCGCGGCCGGCGTCGCCGTGCTGATGACGATGCTCGCCTCCGTGACGCTGCTGCCCGCGCTGCTCGGCTTCGCCGGGCACGCCATCGACCGGCTCCGCGTCCCGGGCCTCGGCCGGGCCCGCCGTCCGCTCGCCGAGCGCTGGGCGCGGGTCGTCCAGGCGCACCCGGTGCTCGCCGGCCTGTGCGCGGCCGCCGTCCTGCTGGTCCTCGCCGTGCCCGCGCTGTCGATGCGGCTGAGCCTGCCGGACTCCAGCACCCAGCCGCACGACCACTCCGGCTACCAGGCGAGCCGGATCATGGCGGAGGGCTTCGGGCCCGGGACCGCCGCGCCGCTGATCGTCGTCACCGAGGGCGGCGGGCTCGCTGAGACGGGACGGATCGCCGACGCGGTCGGCAGGACGCCGGGGGTCGCGGCCGTCCAGCCGCCTCGTCCCAGCCGGGACGGCAAGGCCACGATCGTCATGGCGTTCCCGAAGACCGGCCCGCACGACGAGCGGACGTCCGACCTCGTCCACACGCTGCGCGACGACGTCATCCCCGGCGCCGTCGCCGGGACGAGCGCCCGCGCCTACGTCGGCGGACCGAACGCCGCCTCGATCGACTTCGCCGAGAGCGTCTCCACCCGGCTGCCGCTGCTGATCGCCGTGGTCGTCGGCCTGTCGCTGCTGCTGCTCGTCGGGCTCGTCCGGTCGGTCACGGTGGCGGTGCAGGCCGCCCTCATGAACCTGCTCTCGATCGCGGCCGCGTACGGGGTGCTGACGGCCGTCGTCCAGTGGGGCTGGGCGGGGCGCGCGCTGGGATTCCCGACGGACATGCCCGTCACCACGTGGGTGCCGCTGATGATGTTCCCGATCCTGTTCGGGCTGTCCATGGACTACGAGGTGTTCCTGGTGTCCCGCGTCCGCGAGATCTACGAGGAGGGGGTGGCCACCCGCGAGGCCGTCGCGCTCGGCCTGTCCCGCACCGCCCGCGTGATCACCGCGGCGGCGGCCATCATGGTGATGGTGTTCCTGTCGGTGCTCCTCGGCGCGGACGTCGCCGTGAAGCAGATGGGGCTCGGCCTGGGCGTCGCGATCCTGATCGACGCGACCATCGTGCGGCTGGTGCTCGTCCCGGCCCTGATGGAGGTGTTCGGCGAGGCGAACTGGTGGCTTCCCGGGCCGCTGCGGCGGATCCTGCCGTCGCGTCCCGCGCGGGCGGCCGCTCCGGAGCGGCCGAGCGTGCGGGCTAGTGCAGGTTGATGCCGTCGAACATCACCTTGAGGTAGTGCTCGGCCAGCCCCTGGGCGTTCAGGCGGCCGCCGGGCCGGAACCAGCGGACGGCCACCCAGACCGTGTCGCGGATCATCCGGTAGGTCAGCTCCGGGTCGAGGTCGGGACGGAACAGCCCTTCCGCCTGGCCCGCCTGGAGCGTGGTGACCCACATCTTCTCGATCTCGGCCTCGGACTTGGTCAGGTAGGCGAACCGGTCCATGCCCCGCAGGTAGTTCCAGTCGTTCTGCATGACCGTGATCGCGGCCCGGTGCGGCTCCAGGGTGCCGAACGCGACGCGGACGAGCCCGGCGATCGTGGCCTGCGGGTCCAGGTTCTCGTCGATCACCGCCTGGTAGGCGGCCATGACCTCGGTGAAGAACCCGGACAGGATCTCGTCCACGATCGACTCCTTGGAGTCGAAGTGGTGGTAGAGGCTGCCGGACAGGATGCCGGCCTCGTCGGCGATGTTGCGGACGGTGGTGGCCTGGAACCCCTTCTCGGCGAACAGCTCGGCCGCGAGCCTGACCAGGTGGGCGCGCCGTTCGGACGCCAGCGCGGGGGCTCCGCGGCCGCGGCGGCGGGGGGCGTCCTCGCCGGTGCGGGTTCTCGATCGTCCGGACTTGGCGCTCGTGGTCGTCACCCTCTCATTATGCCGTGTCGCCCAACCGCTTGCTCGATTCGGCGGCCGGACCAGCGTACGGGTTGCAACAAGCGCTTGCTACCTGCCGTTCCGGGACCGGCCGCGGCGGCCGATTAGGCTCGGGGGCATGCCCGATGTGATCGTGTTCGACCTGTACGGAGTGATCGCCCGCACCCAGACGCCCGAGGCGGTGCGGCGCATCGAGGAGACCGCCGGGGACCCCGGCCCCGCGTTCTGGGACGCCTACTGGGCCTGCCGCCCCGCCTACGACGCCGGCCAGGAGAGCGCGTCCTACTGGGCGGACGTCGCGGGCCTGCTCGGCACCGCGTTCCCCGACGTCCCCGCGCTGGTCGAGGCCGACCTCGACAGCTGGACCGAGGTCGACGAGGAGATGGTCGCCCTGGTCGGCGAGCTGGCCGACCGGGGCCGCACGCTCGGGCTGCTGTCCAACATCATCGGCGACCTGGTGCCCCGCTTCGAGGCCCGGCACGGCGCCTGGCTCGCCCGCTTCGACGCGCGCGTCTACTCCTGCCGCATCGGCGTCGCCAAGCCCGACCCCCGCGCCTACGAGATCTGCGCCGAGACCCTCGGCGTCAAGCCCGCCGACGTCCTCTTCTTCGACGACAACGAACGCAACGTCCTCGCCGCCCGCGAGACCGGCATGCGCGCCGAACTCTTCACGTCCCTGTCCCAGGTCCGCACCCTCACCGCCTGACCGTCCGCGGGCGAGCGGTGGCGACTCCGGAGAGCCGCCACCGCTCACGCCGCCTCAGTCGAACTGGTCCGGGGTCTCCAACTCGACGCCGCCCGCGAGGATGGCGACGTCCTGCTGCTCCAGCGCTCCCTGGAACGCCCACACGTCGTCGACGGCGCCCGGCCAGTACTCGGGGTCGCCGAGCGCCGAACGCCCGACCTGGAGGGCGCCCCCGGCGTCGAACGCCCCGACCCCGCTCTTGATCGACCTGTTCTCGTCGGGCTGGCCGTTCACGTACAAGGTCATCGTCCTGGTGGGAGCGTCATAGACGACGGCGATGTGATCCCACCACCAGGAGGACGCCGTGTGTTCGGCGACGGTGACCTTCGCGTCCGCTGCGTCCGAGTCGGCCATCGCCAACTTCCAGGCGTACGTGCCGGGCTCGTCTCCCGGCACGAAGCGGAGCGCGAACCGGTTGATGTTCCGGCCCGGGAGCGAGAGGAGGGTCGAAGCCCTCGTCGGCATCTGCTCCGTGTTCACCCAGGTGGAGACGGTGAAGCTCCGGTCGGTGCGGATGACGGGACCTGAGGTCTCCGCGTACGCCGCCGTGCCGTCCAGCCTCAGTCCGGCCGGAGACGCCCACCCGGAGAACCCGGCGTTCGGGTCGATCGCCGCCCCGCCCCGGAGCGCCATGTCGTTCCCGAGCGCGGAGTCGTCGTCGCCGTCGACGTTGAACTTCCAGCGCCCGTGCACCTTCTTCGGGAGTTTCGGGAGCGCCGCCGCCTCGGCCGGGACGATGATCCGGTCGTACACCCGGACCTCGTCGAGATCACCGAGGAAGGGGTGCGCCCGGGGCCGGACGCCGGCGCCGAGCCGCAGCGGGCCCTGCGCGCTCCACGCCGGGTCACCCGACGCGACGTCGGACGCGAGGGCCCCGTTCACGTAGAGCCGCAGCCTCTTCTGCGTCGCGTCATAGGAGCCGGTCAGATGGGCCCAGGTGCCGGGGTGGACGGGCTGTTCCGCGACGGCCCGCCTGATCGCCGCGCCGCGGGCGTCGGCGTCGGACTTCACGAACGCCCAGTGCCCGCCCCGCGACTGGAGCGAGAACGCGTTCTTGTGCTCCCCGGTCGCCGCCACGACGACGGAGTCGCCGTCCGTCGCGGGCCTGGCCCATGCGGACACCGTGAAGCTCTTGGCGGTGTCCACGAGCGCCGGGGTGTCGGCGTGGCCGCCGTCCAGGCGCGCCGCCGTCCCGAGCTGCCCCTCGGCGCCGGCGGAGATCAGGCCGGCCGCCTCGGCGACGGCCGGGTCGTCGCCCTCCCGCGCCTCCGCCGTGAACCTGCGGGCCCCGGCGGGCTCGTCGAGTTTCCAGTGCGCCTTCGGGGCGCTGCCCGCGTTCACCCGGAACAGGTAATTCGTCGTCGGGCTGTTCTCGCCCGCCGGGCCGAAGGACTGGACCGTCAGGTAGACGGGCCCGCTGCGGTAGGGGGCGATCGCCACGGTCACGGGCGCGCCGTCACGGGTGGCGAGATCCAGGCCCGGCTGGCCGGTGATGGACACCGAGTACCGCGCCGCCTGGTCGCTGGGGTCGTCGATCGTGAACTCGCCGTAGATCCCGACACCGTCGTGCCAGGCGTCGTCGTCGGGATAGTCGGCCGATGTGACGGTGGGGGCCGGAATCGACGCCTGGGCCAGCGCCGTCCCCGCACTCCCCGCGATGGACGCCGGGACCGTCACCGCGAGGGCGGCGAGCAGCACCGGAACGGTTCGACGTGGAAGCATCCACACCTCCTGGTCGCGGCACGCGGCGCAGCGGGGAGGGAACACCGTCCATGCCGGGTTTCAGTTGTGTTGTGATCTTGACACCTTTCTGGCGGTTTGTGGGTGCAGGGGAGATCACAATCTCGACAAGCGCAACCACCCGGACCTGTGCGAACGCGGCCCGGGGGCGGGAGCGCGGTTCAGGAGGGAGGCGGGAGTTCTCCGCCTGCCTCGGCGGCCTGGGCGAGGCGTTCGCGGAGGGTTCGGAGGAGTTCGTCGCCCTGCTCGGTCAGGCGCTCGATGGCGGGGAGGGCCAGGTCGTCGCGGACGGTGTCGGCGAGCAGTTCGTCGTACTGGTGCGCCTTCTCCGCGATCGCCTCCAGGTGGCGCTGGGCGCGCAGGACCTCGTCGGCCGACTTGGCGCGCTCCGCGTAGCGCTCCAGGGCCTCGATGCGGCGGGTCACCGCCTCGACCGAGGTGTCGAGCTTGTCGCGCAGCGGCCGCAGTGCCGCCTCCACCTCCGGGAGCGTCTCGGTCTCGGCCATCTCGGCGTGGTCCGCGCGCAGCCTCGACTGCTTCGCCAGGACCTGCGCGATCTCCCATTCCTGGCGCGGCAGCGTGACGGCGTTGTCCACCGCGTCGAGCAGGCCCTCGCGGTTGACCTGGGAGTCGCGGACGGCGTCGACGGCCGCCTGGACGCGCGCCAGCAGCACGCGGCCCTCGTCGTCGAAGTCCTCGGGGACGAGGTAGCGGTCGCGGCGGCGCTCCAGCTCCCGGGCCCGCCGCAGGTCCAGCGAGACCGACGGGGTGCCGAGCGCGACCAGCACCGCCAGCATGCCGAGGCCGATCAGCCACAGCGAGCCGAGCAGCGGGGAGCCGACCAGGCCGAGGGCGAGCACCGACAGCGGCGCCAGCCACACCAGCGGCTTGCGGCGCGCGACGATCGTGTCCAGCTCGGCGCGCAGCGCCGGGTCGGCGACGGGGCGCGGCTCGGCCGGGGCGCCGTCCTCCGGGGCGCGCGGCGGCGCGATGCGCCGCCAGGACGTGGAGACGTGGGTCTCGAACGCGAAGTCGCTCTGCGCGATCTCGATCTCGGTGGGGCCGGCGGGCAGCGGCCACGAGCCGACGGGATCGCCTCCGCCCGGGCCGGTGAAGCGCACCCACCAGCCGCCCTTGCCGTCCTCGCAGCGGTAGCGGCCGGGGGCGACGTCGATGCCGACGAAGAACGTCCCGACTCCCGGTATGGAATCACTCCATGCGCCACTGGTCACCGGCGACCTCCCGTACCTGAACGACGTCCGGGGGACGGTAAGAGTTGCAGTACCCACTACCGCTCCCGGGAAGCGGAACGGGGTTTGGAATACTCCACGCGTGCGACCCGACTATGATCCCCTGGACGATCCGCCGTGGGCGATGCAACTGGTGGTACGTGCCGAGAAGGCCGATCCGCCCAGTCACGGCGCGGTCTGCGAGGCCGCGGCGACCGCGGTCGTCCGGCTGCTGACCGACCCGCGCGCCGCCGACCCCGAGGGGGAGTGGCGGGAGGCCGTCCGGGAGTGGGAGTCGCGCCGGATCAGGAAGGTGACGCGGCGGGCCCGCGGGGTCCGGTGGCCGGAGGCGGAGGCGCTGCCCGGCGTCACGGTCCGGCACGCGGGCGCGCAGGTGCGGGCGTTCCCGCCGGGACCGGTGTCGGACGTCCCGCCCCAGCTGGCGAAGCTCCAGGTCGCGGGCCTCGATCTGGCCGAGGCGCAGGAGCCGGCGCCCCCGCCCGAGCCCCCGTACGCGGCGATCGCGCTCAACCCTGACGTGACGATGACGACGGGGAAGGCCGCCGCCCAGTGCGGGCACGCCGCCCAGTTGCTGCTCCGCCAGGGCCGCCGCAGGCACGTGGCGGCGTGGGTCGAGGCGGGCGCCCCCGTCCGCCTGGCGCGGGACGTGCCGTGGAGCGAGTGCGTGAAGAAGGCGGCGGTCGCGGTCCGGGACGGCGGCTTCACCGAGGTCCCGCCCGGCACGATGACCGCGATCGCCTGGCTGGTCCGGAAGTAGGGCGCGGCGCAGGGCAGGGCGCGGCGCGCCGGACGGGCCGGCGCACCGCGCGGAACGGTCAGGGAAGCGTGACCGCGACCGGTGCGATCCCGGCCTTGCGGATCAGGGACGGCAGGCGTCCGGCGAACGGGTGGTGGTCCAGCGGCAGGCCGCGCGGGTTGTCGATCACGTAGTGGACGACGCCGCCGGAGCCGCTGCGCGTCCACGCCGCTCCGACGGACCGCAGCAGCGACGCGGTCTTCGCGGCGTCCGCGGCCTTGACCGACACGCGGATCGGCGACTCGTACGACGGAAGCTGCGCCGCCTCCTGGGCCGCCCTCGCGGTCGCGGTGGCCTGCGGCGCCGCGGCCTTCGCCGGGTCGGGGCCGAGGATCGCGTTGTAGAGCAGCTTGGCCGTCCCGTCGCTGAACGCGCGGAAGTTCGGCTCGGCCGCGAACAGCACGGACCGGCCCGTCCCGACGGGCTGGTCAACGACCGCCGCCGTGCCGCCCAGTTCGGAGCCGCCCCGCTCGAACCCGGACACGAACCAGTCGGGCGAGTCCGACTGCGGGTACGACACCACGACGCCGCTGGACGCCCTCATGACCGGGTCGTAGGAGGTGAAGTTCCACGCCGTCGCGCCGACGCCCTTCGCCAGCGGGCTCGCCTTGTCCACCTTCACGCGGAACAGCGTGCCGGGGACGTCGGACGTCGGCTCCGCGAGCGTCGCGGTCGTCAGGCCGAGACGCGCCGCGAGCTGCGTGCCGCCCTGCCAGCCGATGTAGCGGCCGCCGTCCCGCGTCCACTGCTGGAGCGCCGCGCGCCCGGCGTCGCCGAGGGCCGTGTAGGCGGACGAGGCCGGGCCGTTCGGCGTGACCAGGACCTCGACGCCCTTGAGCTTGCCCGCCGCGACGTCAGCCGGGGTGAGCAGCGTGAACGGCAGTTTCCAGTCGCGGTCGAGGCGGTGCCTCAGCCACCCGGCCGACTGCCGCGCCGACGACGACGTGGCCGACAGCTGGAGGACGCCCAGCTTGGGCGCCTTGCCCTCGTGCCCCGGACGCGGCGCCGGGAGCGTCCGCAGCGGGGCGGTCCGCGGGTGCAGGACGGCGCCGGACGACCCGCCGGACACGTTCCCCAGCAGCGGCAGGCTCCACGCCGTCACGTCGTAGAAGTACGGGAACGGCGTGTAGGAGTCCTCGTTCAGCATGGCCTGGATCCAGTGCTTCTGGCCCTGCGCCATCGAGATCCAGTACGTGCCCGCCGGCAGCGTCGTCGCGGCCTCAGGGCGCCCGTACGCCTTGTAGTCCGGCACGGCCAGCGGCCTGGCCAGCCTCTCGACGCGCACGCCCATGCGCTGCAGCCGCCGGACGATGAGGGCGGTCTCCGCGCGCTTGGCCGGGTCGTCGTCGCGCAGGAAGTAGCTCCGCACCTTCCGGTCGGGCACCTGCCGGTCGACCGTGTTCGGCGGGTTGTAGACCTGGTTGGGCTCGAGCTTCCCGGCCTTGCCCTGCTCGTAGGCGTCGACCGTCATCTGCCGCCACTCGGTGAGGATCCGGTGCCGGCTGCGCGCCGCCGCCGACAGCGACACCCACTGGGTGAGGTACTGCTCCTTCACCCGGTCCGGGTACGGGCTCTCGTCGCCCTTCTCGTACGTCATCCCGGCGGCGTGGAACGCGCTGGTCGGCACCGTGTCGCCGTACCCCTGGTAGAAGAGGTCGTAGACGTCGCGGTTGAAGAAGTCGATGCCCTGCCGCGTGAACTCGGCGGCCATCGCCGGGCCGTAAAGGTCGTTGATCCAGCCGACCGCCTGCTCGGGGGTCTCGTGGTAGATCGGGTCGGCGTTCGGCGGGAAGAAGTAGGAGTCGCCGCCCATCTCGTGCGCGTCGATGTACAGCGCGGGCGGGTACTGGTTCAGCATCGCGAGCTTGCCGTCGGTCTCCGGCTGCGTGCGCGCGAACCAGTCCCGGTTCATGTCGAAGCCGTAGGCGTTCTGCCGCGTCTCCAGCGTGCGCCCGTCCGGGTTCTGCGTCGGCAGGACGACCACGAGCGCGTTGGCGAGGATCCCGGTCGCGGCGCAGTCGGCGCGGTCGCCGAGGTCGCGCAGCACCCGCAGCGCCGCGTCCGTGCCGCTCGGCTCGTCGCCGTGGACGTTGCCGCTGACCCACAGGATCGGGACGCCGCGGTCGGTGATCCGCTTGGCGAGCGCGGCCGGGGTGCGGGGGTCGCGCAGGAGCCCGGCCTCCGTCCGCACCTTGGCCAGCCCCGCCTTGGAGACCAGTTCGGGCCGTCCGGCGATCGCGTACTTCAGCGGACGCCCCTGCGCGGTGGTGGCCAGCGTCCCGGACACGACGCGCTCGCTCTTGGCGGCGACCGTCTCCAGGTAGGTGTCGGACTCGGCGGCGCTGACCGGCCGCTCACCGAGGTCGAAGCCGAGGACCTGTTCGGGGGAGGGGACCTTGCCCCGGTAGACCGGTGCGGTCCGGGTCGGGTCGCAGTCGGCCGCGGGTGCGGCGGGCAGCGCGGCCGCGGGCGCGGGCGCGGCGAGCGACGCCGGGACCGCCAGGGACACCGCCATCACCACAGGCAGTGCCAGTTTTCGGGCTCTCATGAGCCACAACGTGACACCGGCCGGAGCCGCCACCAAGGGCAACTTCTGCCAAGAAAGATCAGCCGCGCTTCTCCGGGCGCGGGCGCGGGCCGGTGAGGGCGGCGGCCCGGTTGATGGCCTGGAGCGCGAACTCCTGCGTCCGGGTCAGCCCGCCCGGACCACGCGGGGAGCCCTCCGGCGGCGCGGGCTCCTTCGGCGCGCCCGCGAGCTGGGCCTTCGCGCTCAGCCCGTAGGACAGGAAGAGCAGGACGACGAACCCCGCCAGGTAGGCCAGGTGCTCGACGAGACCGCCCCACCTGCCGGTGAAGACGTCCAGGACGGCGAACATCGCGAACCCGGCCATCCACCCCGCGACGGGCGGGACCAGGAGCAGGTCGCGGCGGAGCACCACCCCCGCCGCGGCGGTGAGCACGAGCAGCGCCTCGACCGCCTTGACGAAGACGAGGATCCCCGTGGCGGGCCCGGACCCGAAGTAGCCCTCCACCTCGTCCAGCCGGTCGCCCCACAGCGCCACCGCGGTCGCGAGGCTCGCCACGCCGTAGGCGACGACGAACACGCCGACCGCGTAGTGGAACCGGTGCCACGTCCGCCCGCCCCGCGCCCCGCCGCCGGCCGGTGCGGCGGACGGCCCCGGTCCCGGCCGGTCACCCGCGCCCACCGTCATTGTCGCCCCCATCTGCCGGTTCATCTGCCAAGCGCAAGATATCCCGGATAGGGTCCGGGCGACCTCCGAAACGCGGTGCGCCCTCGCGGCCCCGCCCCGCCCGCCTCCCCGCCGACAGGCCGGGGTGCTTGCGCGCGGGCGGGTGAAGAGGGAGGCTGAATCGCACGTCGGGCCGCACGGAGTCCGTGAGGAAACAAGGATGACGCCTGACGACACGGGAACAGCCGCGCCCTCGAAGACGCGGATCGAATATCTGGAAGAACTCGGCGAGGAGCTGGTCAAGCGCGGTCTCCGGGTGCGTCTCACCCTGCCCCGCGGCCAGTCGCCCAGCCTGCACGTGATGAATCCGGAAGCGGCCGCCCTGACCGAGAACATCCTGGCGGAGCAGGGCGCGGACGGCTGGTGGTACTGGTGGTCGTGGGCCGAGCGCATCGCGCCCGCCTCCGACGCCTCCGCCGCGGCCGACCGCGTCGCCCGCGTCCTGTCCGCCTGAGCCCGGCCGCGCGGCCCGGGCAGGGCCCGAGCCCGACCCTGCCCGAGACCACCTGATCGCGAGACGGCCCGGGCCCGGAACGACCCGATCCCGGAGCCGCCTGATCCCGGAGCCGCCTGATCCCGGAGCCGCTTCGGATCGCGGTGGCGCCGCCCCTGCGCGTGCGGTGCCGCCGGAGTGAGCCATGCCGTGACCGCGGGCCGCGGTGAATGTTGACCCGCGGAACATTTCGCCGACCTGGGCCCATGCGAGCGCGCCCGCGCGGCGTCGGGCGCCTTCCCGCCCCCACCTCCCGCCCCCTTGTGTTCCACCCGTGTTGATCTCGTGTTACGTGATTGTTACCGCCGACAACAAATCAACACGGTCCCAGGTCTGGCGCGACGGACAAGCGCGACATAAGTTGCGGGACACAACATTCCCGTCGGTAGCATGTGATCTCGCTCACCGGCACCGGCTACACCCCCCGGCCGCGGCACGGCGGCCACCCCCAGAAAGGACCCGGGCAATGCGCAAGGGGATCCTCAGCCTGCTGGCCGTCACGACGGCGGCGGCGCTCAGCCTCACCGCGTGCGGGGACGGCGACTCCGACAGCAAGAGCGGTTCCGGTTCGAAGGGCAAGGTCGGCGTGATCCTGCCCGACACCACCTCCTCCGTCCGGTACGAGAGCTTCGACCGGCCGTACCTGGAGCAGGCCTTCAAGGCCGCCGGCGTCGCCTACGACATCCAGAACGCCGAAGGCTCGACCCAGCGCTTCCAGACGATCGCCGACCAGATGCTCACCAGCGGCGTCACGGTCCTCGTCGTGGACGGCATCGACTCCAACTCGGCGGCCGCCGTCCAGCGCAAGGCGCAGGCGCAGGGCGTCAAGACCATCGACTACGACCGGCTCACCCTCGGCGGCGTCGCCGACTACTACGTCTCCTTCGACAACGTGAAGGTCGGCGAGGAGCTCGGCAAGGGCCTGCAGAAGTGCCTCGGCGACAAGAGCGCCAACATCGCCTACCTCAACGGCGCCCCGACCGACAACAACGCGACGCTGTTCGCCAAGGGCGCGCACAACGTGCTCGACCAGGCGAGCACCTACAAGAAGGTCGCCGAGCAGCCCGTCCCGGACTGGAAGGCGGAGAAGGCCGCCACGATCTTCGAGCAGATGTGGACCGAGCAGCACGGCAAGATCGACGGTGTGCTGGCCGCCAACGACGGCATCGGCAACGCGGTCATCTCGATCCTCAAGAAGAACAAGCAGGCCGGCAAGGTCGCCGTCACCGGCCAGGACGCCACCCTGCAGGGTCTGCAGAACATCCTGGACGAGACCCAGTGCATGACGGTCTACAAGCCGGTCAAGCAGGAGGCCGACGCGGCCGCCAAGCTCGCCGTGTCCCTCATCAAGGGTGAGAAGGGCGAGACCAACGGGACCACGAACGACCCGGAGGGCAAGCGCGACGTCCCCTCGGTGCTGCTGACCCCGATCGGCGTCTACAAGGACAACGTCAAGCAGGTCACCGACGACGGCTTCGTCAAGAAGGAGGACCTGTGCAAGGGCTCCTTCGCGGCCAAGTGCAAGACCGCGGGCATCCAGTAGGAGCCCCGCGCTGACCTCGTGGCGGGCCCCGCACCGCTGAGGGCGCCCCGGGTCCCCGGAAACCCGGGACGCCAGGGGCCCGCCACGGGCATGACGCCCGAACCCGTGGAAGGAAACACGTGGCTGAAAACGGAGATCCCGTCCTCCGCCTGACCGGGCTCAACAAGAGCTTCGGCGCCGTCCATGTGCTGCACGACGTGGACTTCACCGTGCGGCTGGGCGAGGTGATGGCCCTCGTCGGCGACAACGGCGCCGGCAAGTCGACCCTGATCAAGTGCATCGCCGGGATTCACCCCGTCGACTCGGGACGGATCGAGTTCGAGGGCCGGCCCGTCACGATCGACGGGCCGCGGACGGCGTCCGAACTCGGGATCGAGGTCGTCTACCAGGACCTGGCGCTCGCCGACAACCTCGACATCGTGCAGAACATGTTCCTCGGCCGCGAGCGGCGCAAGGGCATCGTGCTGGACGAGCCGTCCATGGAGGAGGCGGCCCGGGAGACCCTCGCCCGCCTGTCGGTCCGCACCGTCAAGTCCGTCCGGCAGCAGGTGGCGAGCCTGTCCGGCGGGCAGCGGCAGACCGTCGCCATCGCCAAGGCGGCGCTGTGGGAGTCCAAGGTCGTGATCCTGGACGAGCCCACCGCCGCGCTCGGCGTCGCGCAGACCCGGCAGGTCCTCGACCTCGTCCGGCGCCTCGCCGACACCGGGCACGCCGTCGTGCTCATCTCGCACAACATGAACGACGTGTTCGAGGTGGCCGACCGCATCACCGCCCTCTACCTCGGCCGGGTCGCCGCGGACGTCGCCCGCTCCGAGGTGACCCACGGCCAGGTCGTGGAGCTCATCACCGCCGGCCGTTCCGGTGATCTCGGCCTCGCGCCGCAGACCGCCGCCGAGAGCATCTGAAAGGGGACCAGGTGTCCACCGACCTCCCCAACGGCAAGGAGACCGCCATGAAGCTGGCGGACTCGGACTTCTCGACCGACCGGCGCAAGCACGACTCCAGGTCCGCGCTGCTGGACTACTGGTACAAGATCAAGGCCGGCGAACTGGGCGCGCTCCCCGCCGTCCTCGGCCTGATCTCGCTGGTCGTGCTGTTCACGATCCTGAAGCCCGACACGTTCCTCAGCAAGGGCAACATCGCCAACCTGTCCACGCAGGCGCTGCCCATCACGATCCTCGCGATGGGGCTCGTCTTCGTCCTGCTGCTGGGCGAGATCGACCTGTCGGCCGGCGTGGCCAGCGGCGTCTGCGCGGCGGTGATGGCCAAGCTGATCGTCGACGCGGGGCAGCCCTGGTACGTCGCGGTGATCAGCTCCGTGGCGATCGGCATCGTCATCGGCACCACGATCGGCTGGCTCGTCGCCTTCCTGCGCATCCCCTCGTTCGTGGTGACGCTGGCGTTCTTCCTCGGCCTCCAGGGCATCACGCTGAGGCTCATCGGCGAGGGCGGCACGGTGCCGGTCCGCGACGACTTCGTCGTGGCGCTGTCCAACAAGAACATGCCGGTCTGGCTCGGCTGGACGCTCGCAGTCGCCTGCGTCGTCGGCTACACCGCGACGCTGCTGCTGCGCTGGCGCCGCCAGCACCTCCGCAACCTGCACTCCAAGCCGCTGGGCTTCGTGATCGCCCAGTGCGCCGTCGTCGCCGCCGCGCTCCTGATCAGCACCTACGTGCTGAGCCTGGACCGCGCCCCGAGCCCGCTGATCGACCTCGGCGGGATCCCGTGGGGCGTGCTGCTCGTCGGCGTCCTGCTCGTGGTCTGCACGTTCGTGCTCGGCCGCACCGCCTACGGCCGGCACATCTACGCGGTCGGCGGCAACGCCGAGGCCGCCCGCCGGGCCGGCATCAACGTCACCCGCATCCGGATCTCCGTCTTCATGATCGCGTCCGGGATGGCCGCGATCAGCGGCATCGTCGCCGCGTCCCGCCTCAACTCCGTCGCCACCGACGCGGGCGGAGGGAACACGCTGCTGTACGCGGTGGGCGCCGCGGTCATCGGCGGGACGAGCCTGTTCGGCGGGCGCGGCAAGGCCCGCGACGCCGTGCTCGGCGGCCTGGTCATCGCGCTCATCGACAACGGGCTGGGGCTGCTCGGCACCAAGGCCTACCTGAGCTACCTCATCACCGGGGTCGTGCTGCTGCTCGCCGCGAGCATCGACGCCCTGGCGCGGCGCCGCCGCTCCAGCACGGGACGGTGACCGCGTGGGCGCGGTGACGCCGTGAACACGGTGAAGCCATGAACACGGTGAAGCCATGAACGCGGCCGGGGAGCCCGGGGAGCCGGTGGCCCGCCACATCGGCTCCCCGGCCTGGCCGGAGGACCGCCCCGAGCGGTCCTCCGGCGGTATCGGGCCGGGCAATCCTGCTGATACCCTCACTGATCACGACCGCCTGGCGCGCGGCGGCGGTGTGGCACGGTGGGAGCCCCTCGGCATGTCAGTGACGCCGGTCCTGGACCTGCGCGGTATCGACAAGAGCTTCGGCTCCGTGAAGGTGCTGCAGGACGTCGCCTTCTCCGCCTATCCCGGCGAGGTCACCGCGCTCGTCGGCGACAACGGCGCCGGCAAGACCACCCTGGTCAAGTGCATCGGCGGCATCCACCCGTTCGACCGGGGCGAGTACCGCTTCGAGGGCCGGCCGGTGCGGGTCGGCAGCCCCCGCGACGCCACCCGCCTGGGCATCGAGATCGTCCACCAGGACCTCGCGCTCTGCGAGAACCTCGACATCGTCCAGAACCTGTTCCTCGGCCGCGAGGAGCGGCGCGGTCTCGCCCTGGACGAGACCCTCATGGAGGAGATGGCGCGCTCGACGCTGTCGGGGCTCGCCGTCCGCACGATGGGCTCGGTCCGCCAGCGGATCTCGACGCTGTCGGGCGGGCAGCGGCAGACGGTGGCGATCGCCCGCGCCGTCCTGTGGGACAGCAAGCTCGTGGTGCTGGACGAGCCCGCCGCCGCGCTCGGCGTCGCGCAGACCCAGCAGGTCCTGGAGATCGTCCGGCGGCTCGCCGACAAGGGCCTCGCCGTCGTGCTGATCTC
Organism: Spirillospora sp. NPDC049024; assembly: GCF_040649235.1. Taxonomy (NCBI): domain Bacteria; kingdom Bacillati; phylum Actinomycetota; class Actinomycetes; order Streptosporangiales; family Thermomonosporaceae; genus Spirillospora; species Spirillospora sp. NPDC049024. Next base: position 325,641 of record NZ_JBEZFD010000001.1, on the reverse strand, counting down.
GCACAACATGAACGACGTGTTCGCGGTCTCCGACCGGATCGCCGCCCTCTACCTCGGCCGGATGGTCGCGCAGGTCCGCACCGCCGACGTCACCCACCGGGAGGTCGTCGAGCTGATCACCTCCGGGACCAGCGGAGAGCTGGGGCTGCGCCGATGATGAAGGCGGGCCCGTCACAAGAGGACATCCGGCGCCACAACCTCGGGACGCTGCTGCGCTTCGTGCACCTGCGGGGCCCCGCGTCCCGGGCCGTGCTCGCCGAGTCCCTCGGCCTCAACCGCAGCACGATCATGGCGCTGACCTCCGACCTCACCACCGCCGGGCTGGTGCGCGAGGAACTGCCGCGCGGGCCGGGACGCCGCGCCGGGCGCCCGTCCCTGGTGGTGCGGCCCGAGTCCACCCGCGTGTACGTGCTGGCGTTCGAGGTCGGCGTCGACCGGCTCGTCGTCGCGCGCGTCGGCCTCGGCGGCGTCGTGCTGGACCGCCGGGAGGGCGTCCGGGCCCGCGACGCCGACCCGGGCGACCTGCTGGGCGTGCTGGTGGCCGGCGCCCGCTCCCTCGTCCGCAAGGCCGAGCGCGATGCCGTCTGCGTCGGGGCCGCCCTCGGCTTCCCCGGCACCGTCCGCCGCTCCGACGACACGATCATGTTCGGGCCGAACCTGGACGTGGGCGACCTGCGGCTCGGCGACGCGCTGTCCCGCCGCCTCGGCCTCGGCATCCCCGTCTCGGTCTGCAACGACGCCAACCTCGGCGCCCTCGCCGAGCACGAGCGCGGCGCGGGGGTGAACTGCGACAACCTCATCTACCTGCACGGCGACGTCGGCGTCGGCGGCGGCATCATCGCGCACGGCCGGCTGCTCGGCGGCGACGAGGGCTTCGGCGGCGAGATCGGGCACATGGTGATCAACCCCGGCGGCCGGCCCTGCGCCTGCGGCTCGAAGGGCTGCCTGGAGGCCGAGGTGGGGGAGCGGACGCTGCTGGCCCACGCCGGCCGCGAGGAGATCCCCGGCCAGGCCGGGCGCGACGCGGTCCGCGACATCGTCGCCGCCGCCGACGCCGGCGACATCACGGCCCGGGAGGCGCTGCACCGCGTCGGCACCTGGCTCGGCCTCGGCGTCGCCAACCTCGTCAACGTCTTCAACCCCGGCCTGGTCATCTTCGGCGGCACGCTCCGCGACATCTACCTGGGCGCCGCCGCCCAGATCCGCAGCGTCCTCGCGACCAGCGCCCTCGCCGCCCCCAGGGAGAAGGTGAAGCTCCGCACCGCCGCCCTGGGCGACGACACCACCCTGGTGGGAGCGGCCGAGTTCGCCTTCGCCGAGGTCCTGGCCGACCCCGTCCAGGTCCTGGCCCGTCTCAGAGCCCCCGAGACGGTGTGAAGCGCGTGAAGGCGCCGTAACCGCTCCGGTAGAAGACCAGGGGATCGCCGTCGTGGTGCTCGGCGAGGTCGTGGACGCGGGCGACGACGAGCAGGTGGTCGCCGGCCGTGTGCTCCTGTTCCACCGAGCACTCGATCCACGCCAGGGCGCCCTCGATCAGCGGGGCGCCGCCCGGGCCGTGCGTCCAGTCGACGCCGGTGAACTTTTCGGGGCCGCTGCCGAAGGCGAGCTGCTCGGAGACCTCCAGTTGCGGCGCGGCGAGGATATTGACGCAGAAGCGGTCGGAGGCGCGCAGGATCGGCCACGTCCTGCTCGTGTGCGCCACGCAGAACGCCACGAGGGGCGGGTCGAGGGAGACGGACGTGAACGAGTTCACGGCCAGGCCCGCGGGGAGGCCCGAGGCGGAGTCGATGGCGGTGACGGCGACCACGCCGGTCGCGAACCTGCTCAGCACCGAGCGGAACGCGGCCGGGCCGGGGCCGGTCGCCGAGGGTCCGGACGAGCGGTCGGGCGATCCGTGCATGGTGGTCCGTTCCGTGGCGGGGGTACGTCGACGACCACTAAAGCCCTTGTCGCGGGGCCCTGATTCCCCGGGACGGCGATCTCGGTCGAAGGTCCCGCCGGGTCGTCGGTCTCCGGACGGAGGCGGAGCCTACGGGCGCGGCGCCTCGGCGGGGGTCTGGGCCGGGACGGCGGCATAGGGCGTGAGGAACGCCACTGCGGACATGCCATCGACGATCAGGCGGCCGGTACCGGCCAGCCACGCCTTGGCGCGGGCCGGGACGCGCGGCCCCTCGTGCAGCGCGGCCCAGGCGATCCAGCCCACCGCGACGACGGCCCAGTAGGACACGAGCCGGTAGAGGCCGACGGCCGCGGCGGCGGGCGACAGCGTCGCGCCGAACGCGACCAGGGAGGCGGCCATGCTGCCCTCGATGGCGCCGAGGCCGCCGGGCAGCAGCGGGAGCAGGCTGCCCGCCGCCTGGGCGGCGAAGTAGGTGAGGGCGACGCCGTTCGGGGCCACCTGGATGCCGACCGCGTGCGCCGCCGACAGCAGCGCCAGGATGTCGAACACCCAGTTCAGCAGGGCCAGCGCGATGAGTGCGGCCCAGTCGCGCAGGGTCGGGCGCAGGATGTCGCGGACGCCGGCCAGCCGCTCCGCGTACGGGGCGATCCTGGGGTTGGCGAGCGCGGCCCGGTAGCCGCGGCGCAGCGGGGCCGTCAGCAGGGCGCGGAGGGGGCGCCACCGCAGCGCGGGCACCAGCAGGACGGCCAGGACCAGCGGGACGGCGAGGGCCAGCAGCGCGATACCGCGGGCGTGCGGGTCGGCCACCAGCGCCAGGAGGGCGATCAGGGAGTAGGCCGACGTGGTGATCACGCCACCGGCCAGGATCACCGCGGTGGCGAGTTGCGCCGAGGCGCCGGCGCGGCGGAACTGCCGGAACGTGTAGACGACGCTCACCGCCGGCCCCGCCGGCAGCGTCGTGGACAGGGCGTTGCCCGCGTAGGTGATCGCGAACGCGCGGCGCAGCGGCATCCGCAGCCCGCCGACGCGCAGCAGCCGGCGCTGCAGCCGGGCGAACGCGCCCATCGAGCCCGCCACGGCCAGCACGACCACGGCCAGCCAGCCCGGGTCGGCGTGCGTCACGGCGGTCCAGATGGTGCCGAAGTCGGGAAGCTCGTCGCGGTACAGGGGGAGCGCGGCGAGGGCGCCGAGGATCAGGGCCCACTGGACGATCAGACCGGCCTTGCGCCGCCACCACGGGCGCCGCGGGGCCTGCTCGTCGGGCTCCTCCCGGAGCGGGAACGGGTCGGCTTCGGCCGGGGGACGGACCGGTGCCGTGACTGCCTCGTACATGTCCCGGTCACCTCGCAAGCTCGCCCGCATTGCGCAACCTATGGCCCGGCTAAGACATTCCCCCGGGGTGGAAAACGAACCGCAAAGTGACGTGCGCCACGCCCGGCGCGGGCGGAGGGTCGGCGGGCGGAATCAGGAACCTTTCACAACGCTCTGACAGATGATCATGCGGTGTCTAACATCTCCGTTCTGTCCTACTTCCTGCCCGCCTCCACGGAAAGGACTCCATGTCCCCCCGCCTAAGGACGCCGAGCCGCGGAAAGGCCGCCCGCGGAAGAACGGCCGCGATCGGCCTCGGTGCGGGCGCCGCCTCGCTCGCCGTCGCCGTGGCGCTGGCACCGCCGTCCGGGGCGACGCGCGACCTGGCGGTCTCGGCCGTCGCCGCGGCCGCCGCTCCCGGCGACACCGCGCCCCTGCCCGGAGTGTCGTTCACCCTGAAGGCCGCCCCCGTCCCGGCGGAGGCCCTGAGGCAGCTCGACGCCATGGCCGCGGACCCCGCGCGCGGCATGACGCGGCAGAAGGACCTCGCGGCGGCGGCGGCCGGCGCGGCGAACGGCCTCACCTGGAAGAGCGGCTGCGGATCCAACGACGCGGTCAAGGCCGTCGACGCGAAGGTGACGCTCGGTGCGTGGTGCTTCGACAACGGCGACAAGAGCAGCCAGTACTGGATCCCGCAGGGCGTCGCCATCAGCCGGACGGCGCAGCTCGACGGCGTGGCGCTCAGCTGGTACCACCGGCACAGGTCGGGGTCCGACTGGGTGACGGACGGGTCGCGCGTCACGGTGGGGCCCCGCCCCCGGGTGGACGCCAAGGGCGCCTACCAGCCGGTCACGCTGGCCATCCCCACGGTGACCGCCGGCGGGAAGCTCGCCGTCCAGGATGTCTCGCCCGCCAACTCCCCGGCCGGGCCCGTCTCGGTCAAGGGCGTCGACGACGCCAAGCAGCACCAGGGCGGCGTCGCGCTGGCCGGGAACTTCCTCTACACGGCCGACACGTCCGGTCTGCGCGTGTACGACGTCCGCCGCACCTACCGGGTGGCGACAGGCCAGAACATTTTGGGCGTGGGCGCCGACGGCCGGTTCTACGCGCACAACGAGAAGTACGCCCTGTTCCAGACCGGCATGTACCGGCCCGAGAACACCGGGGCCTGCCCGGCCTGGGACGTGGTGCCGTCCGCCAGGAACAAGGACCTGTGCTTCAGCACCGTCACCTACGACCCGACGACCTCGCCCGCGAGCCTGCTCACCGCGGAGTACAAGATCGAGGGCGGGGTGACGTCCGCCAGGCCCATGCGCGCGGTGCGCTGGCCCCTCAACGCCGACGGGTCGCTGAAGACCGACGGGTCGGGACGGGTGACCTCGACGACCGTGTTCGGGACGAACCTCACCCACGTCCAGGGAGCCGCCGTCTATCACAGCGGGACGGGCGACACCCTCTACTACGACGTCTCCAACGGCGCCTCGCCCGGCAGCGTCTACAGCGATCGCGACGGCGACGGGAACGGGCCGTTCCACGTGGTCGGGCCGATCGGCGGGGAGTCCCTGGCGTTCGACCCGTACTCGGGAGGCCACCGCATCTGGGGCATCACCGAACGCCCCGGCCAGCGGATGCTGTTCTGGATCTACCGCAAGGAACTGCAGAAGCCGGGCATGCCCTAGCCCGGCGGGCCCCGGCGGCGCCCGCACCGGCCCGGTGCGGGCGCCGCCGCGTTCACGGCCTGCGAATGTTCACGGCCTGCGGGTGTTCACGGCCTGCGGGTGGGGTTGACCGCGTCCTCTTCGGCGGCCCTCATCGGCGCGGGGCGCTCCTCGTCGTGCTCCCCGCGGGCCTCCCGCTCGTACTCGGTGATGCCCAGGCCGTCCCGGCTCTCCTCGGGCTCCTCGATCCGCAGGTCCTCGGGAGGGTCGTTCACGTACTCCTCGGTCAGGGCGATCTGCTCGTCCTGGGTGTTGTCGCCCATGTCGTCCATGTCCTCGCGGAAGTCGCGGGACTCACCCGGCTCGCGTGCCCTCATGACTCCTCCCCTGTCCGTCTCGGTTTCGCTGATCGGACCGGTATCCCCGAAGACCGGCGCCCTACTCGCGGTCGCGGACGGCGACGAGCCCGCCGACGACGCCCACGTACGCGGTCCCGTCCGGGCCGATGGTGACGGGCGCCCAGCTGTTGTCGAACCACTTGCCCGTTCCGGTGAGCACCTTGTAGGCCGTCCGGCCCGTGTGGACGTCCACCGCGGTGAGGTACCAGGCGTCGATGAGGTCCTTGCGCGGCTCCTTCGTGTAGAGGTACAGCAGCCCGGCGGGCACGGAGACCTTGGCGACGGTGGACGGCGAGCGCTCCGTGCTCGTCCAGACGGTCTCGCAGCCCGTCCCGTCCGGTCTCACGTCCACGCGGCTCGCCCCGCCCGTCGACGACCCGCCCGGCGGCAGTTCGAAGAAGTTGCGGTAGCCGTAGTTGTTCTCCACGAACAGGCTCCGGCCGTAGCCGATGAGCGAGTTGTCGGTCGCGCTCGCCCCACTGCCGAACATGGGCACCTGGCACACGAGCCCGCCGTCCTCGGCGCGCCGGACGATCACGTGCATGCGGTCGTCGGCGTTGTCGGTGATGGCCACGTAGCCGTCGCCGAAGAACGTGGGGGTCGTCCCGGAGCCCTGGTCGATCTGGCCGGGCTTGCGTCCGCTGCCCCTGTCGTACGGCTCGCGCCACACGATCCGCGGCGTTCCGTCCGCGTCCGCCCGCATCTGGTAGAGCGCGTGGTCGGACACGACCGAGACGCCGTTCTCGGCGGCCGCGAACGAGTTCTGTATCGTCTCGCCCTCCAACCGCGTCATCCGGACCTTCCCGGACTCCGGATCCACCGTGCCGACGCGGCCGCCCTTCGTGACCCACCAGATGAGGCCGCCCCAGTCGGGCCCGACCGCGGTGACCGGGTCGCATTCCCCCTTCGGCCACGGGTTCGTCCAGGTCGCGCAGTCGTGGGGGAGGTGCGCGCCGAGGTCCCAGTCGTCGGTGACCGTGAAGCGCCATTGGCCGTCCGAGCCCTTCTCGTGCGCGAAACGGCGCAGGTGGAAGGCCGAGTCCGCGAGCACGGCGCGGTCCTGCGGGTCCAGGTAGTAGTAGGCCCCGCCCGAGGTGTCGGTGAACACCTTGTCGAGGCTCAGCGAGAACACCGCCTGGACGGTGGACGGCCTCGGCGGCAGCTCGTAGGTCGCGAGGTCCTTCAGCGTCCCCGGATCGATGAGCCGCAGCACGAGGTTCTGCCCGCGCGTGCACTGCGCGACGATCAGCCCCGTCCGGCGGGCGAACGTCACCGTCGAGCACAGGCCGGGCAGGCCGCCGCCCTTGGCCTCGTCCCGCACCTGCGGATCACGGCCCAAGGGGCCCAGGAACGGATAGGTGTCGGAGGCGTAGCTGTCGGCGTGCATGGACGAGGTTCCGACCGGTCCCTGGTGCGGGTTGGCCGGGACGGGCCGGCCCGCGAGCGGCGCGGGCGCGGCGGGCGCGCCGACGTACGCCGGGACGAGCCCCGTCCCGGGGCCGTCGGGGATCGGGTCGGCCGCCGCCGGGACCGCCGCGCCCACCAGGGCGGCGGCGAGGAGGACGGCGAGCAGGGGTCTGCGCATGGAGGGCTCCCTTGACCGGACAGGGTGGCCCCGGTCGCGCCCTCCGGGACGACCACCGCGTAAAAGGGTGATCGTCCGGCGCCCCCCGATGGTTACGATCCGGGGCATGGGCGTACAAGCTGTGATCTTCGACTGGGGCGGCACGCTGACCCCCTGGCACGACCTCGAACTCGCCGACATGTGGCGCGCGATCTGCGCCGCCCACCTCCCCCCGGACACCCTGGAGGAGGCCGTCGCCGCCCTCGTCGCCGCCGAGGACGAGCTGTGGCGCCGCGGCACCGAGGAGCACCGCAGCGCCACGCTCGCCGAGGCGTTCGCGATGGCCGGGCTGGAGCCGACCGAGGCCCTGCTCGACACCCACTTCGAGACGTGGACCCCGCACACCCACACCGACCCCGCCGTCCCCGGCCTGTTCAACGCCCTCCGCGAGCGCGGCATCAAGATCGGCGTGCTGTCCAACACCATCTGGACCCGCGACTGGCACGAGCGCGTCTTCGCCCGCGACGACGTCCTCGACCTGCTCGACGGCGCCGTCTACTCCAGCGAGATCCCCTGGACCAAGCCGCACGCCCAGGCGTTCCGCGCCGCCATGGACGCGGTCGGCGCCACCGACCCCGGCTCCTGCGTCTTCGTCGGCGACCGCCCGTTCGACGACATCCACGGCGCCAAGTCCGCCGGTCTGCGGGCCGTCCAGATCTGGCACCAGACCACCCACGCCTTCGAGCGCCCCGGCCTCACACCGCCCGACGCCCTCATACACGAACTGGACGAGCTGCTCCCGCACGTGGAGCGGTGGCACTCAGCCTGACGGCTTCGCGGCCACGATCAGGTCGCGGGAGATGGCCTGGTCGACGCGGTGGCGGAAGCCGCGGTAGGCGTCCGAGTCCCGGACGTCCAGACCGCTGGAGGCGAGGATCTCCGCGAGCTGCTCGCGGCGGCCGACGAAGGTGTTCCAGGAGATGCCGATGGCGCCGCCCGGACGCAGCAGCCGCACCCACTCGGGAACGGCCGCCGCCAGCAGCTCCACGGGGCTGCGCGACAGCTGCGGCTTTCCCCTGCGGCCGGGCTGCGTCCCCTTGGCGCGGCTCCCGTGCTGGACGCCGTAGGGGGCGTCCGTCACGATCAGGTCGAACGACGCCGGCCGGAAGAACCGCCCGGCGCCCAGGGAGTCGGCGTTCACGACGGTGATCTCCATCGTCTCGCCGCTCTTGTAGCGCTCCTTGGACGCGCCGAGCGTCACGTGCAGGCGCCGCCCGAGGACGGCCTTCTCGCGGCGCACGTTGGCGACCTCGGCCTGGTGCTTGACCCGGTTGTTCTTCAGCCAGGTCTTGATGAAGGCCGCATAGGCGTCGAAGTCCTTGCCGTCGACGTCCATCCCCGCCGCGTCCAGCCCGTACATCATGGCCTGGTTGAGCGTCGTGCCCCGCCCGCACATGGGGTCGAAGACGCGGGGGCGCCCGGTGACCAGGTCCATGGGGGAGTCGGTCGCCATCGCCGTGACGTTCAGCAGCAGCTTGGTGAAGTACTCGTTCGTCTTGCCCGAGTACTTCTGGATGGTGAGCAGGTCGCTGCCGAACAGGTCGAGGGGCTGGAGCCCGACCGGGCGGAGCAGCTCGCCCTCGATCTGGAACAGCGCGTAGAGCGACGACAGGTTCGACAGGAGGCGGACGTCCTGGTCCGTCAGAGCGTCGGCGGAGAACGTGACGTACGGGACGCCGCCGATCGCGGTCTCCTCGATGTCGCGGACGCGCCCGCCGAGGGCCCGTTCGCTGAACACAGCCAGCTCCGCTTTCACCAGGTCGGCGGCGGACTGTGCATAGACCCGGTTGTGCGAAGGGGAGACGAGAAGGCCGTACGCGGTCATTTGGTGGACCCTACTGGACCCGGAGAGCGGAGACCGCCGGGACGGGGCTCCGGCGGTCTCCGCGCGGCCTGTGACGGCCGATCCTCCCTCGTCAGGCGGCTCGCGGGGACCGATCCTCGGCCTTGTCGCCCGCCTCTGCGGACGGCTCCGGAGCGGGACCGCGCGAGGCGGCGGGCAGGGCCCGCGCCTCCCGGGCGGCCGGAAGCTCCGCCGCGTCCGGGCCCTCCACCGGCGGAAGGTCCGGGAGGTGGCGCGCGGCGGCGTTCAGGAGTTCCGCGACGCGGCTCTTGAGGCTGGCCAGATCGGACCGCGCCACGTCCGCCTGCGCCTGGGCCCTGCGCGCCTGGCGCCGCGCGGCGTCGCGCTCGGCCGCCAGCCGCGTCAGCTGCTCGTGGTAGGCGGCCCGCAGGTCGTCGAGGGCGCTCGTCCCGCCCGTCTGCGGAGTCGTGGTCACGTGGGCTCCCTCCCCCGAAGTCATCCCGTGGCAACAGGACTAACGACACCGAACGGGCCCTTCGTTCCCACCGTGCCGAAGATCACTCACCGGGTTCGGGACGCGGGGACAGGGCCGCCGGCGGCAGCCCCGGGAACGCCTCGGAGGGCGCCGCGGCACCCGCCCTGGACCGCCAGCGCGCCGCCCACGCCATGGCCCGCTGCGCGCTGTCGGCGGCGAAGGCGCGCAGGTCGGGGGAGGAGGCGCCCGCGAGACCGATGTAGGCGGGGACGAGGTCGCCCTCCAGCGCCGCCGCGAGCTGGGCCGCGCTGCGGACCGAGGTGACCCGCACGGGCAGCCGGTAGGAGGCCGCCGCGGGGACCGGCGCCGCCGACAGGATGGAGACCAGTTCGTCGCGCCGGGCGCGATGGGCGTTCCACAGGTCCTTCGCGGTCTGGTGGAGGGGGCCCCGGAGCCGGGCCCCGAGCACCCCGTACCCGTACACGGCCGCGTGCTCGGCGGACAGCGCGGCCTGCAGGGCCTCGGCGTCCGACCTGGCCCGGACGGGCGGCGCCGCGCCGCTGACGGTCATGGCGTGGCCGGCCTCGCAGGCGCCGATGCTCGCCAGCAGCTGGGCGAGCGCCGGACCGGCCTTGGCGGCGTCGGCCATGCGGGCCCGCGCGGCCCGGTCCTCCAGGTCGCGCAGGGCGGCGAGCCCCGCGGCGCCCGAGGGGACGGGCGCGGCGCTGGGGGAGGGTATGGCGCCGCCCTCGTCGGCCCGATCGCCCGAGCCGGGGACGTAGTGCCGCCTCAGAACGGCCAGATGCCTGCGGTGATGGGCGAGGACCGGGTCCAGCCGGCCGGCCAGCGAGGCGTTCGCCGACCGCGCCGCCTCGTACGAGGCGATCAGGTTCTGCTCGGACGCGATCGCGCCCACGAGCGTCGGCACGTCCTTGCGCGGGGCGGCCGCCTCCGCCGCGCAGGAGGCCAGCCACGGCAGCACCGGCACCGCGGCGCCTCCCAGCAGCACGGCGCGGCCCAGCAGCGCGCGGCGTGACAGCGCCTGCGTCGAGCGTGACATCGCTTGCCCCGGCGGCGGTGCGGCCTCTGGCAAAGGGAGTCTCCTCACCCGGTGGCGGAGATGGCAGCGGCCCGCGGCTGCGGCGGTCCCCGGACGCGCCCATCGGGCCAGCTCAAGCATTCCATATCCGCCGCGCCGGAGAGCCGCCGTAAAGACCGCCGCGGTCCCCGGCTGTCGATAGTCTTGAGGTGTCGGCGGACGAGCGGCGATCCCGCCGCCGCGGGCGGCGGTACGGATCGCAGGCGGCACAACAGGAGGAGGACCCATGAGCGTCGAGTCCCGTGGCGGCCGCGCTCAAGGGAGGCGCGGCCGATCGGATGAGGCGGCCCCGGCGCGCGAGGGCGCGCGCCCGGTGCGCGACACCGCCCGGCCCGGCCGCGACGCGGCCGCCGCGGCCCTCACCCGGCTGCTCGCTCCCGCGGTGACCGAGGCGGGCTACGACCTGGAGGAGGTCGACGTCCGGCCCGCGGGCCGCCGCCGGCTCGTCCGGGTCGTCGTCGACGCCGACGGCGGGATCAGCCTCGACGACATCGCCCGGCTGAGCGAGACGACCTCCGAACTGCTCGACGGGTCCGACGTCATGGGGTCCTCGCCCTACGTGCTGGAGGTGACCTCGCCGGGCGTCGACCGCCCCCTCACCGAGCCGCGGCACTGGCGCCGCGCCGTCGGCCGGCTGGTCGTCGCCCCGCTGACCGAGGGAGGCCAGATCGAGGGCCGCGTGGTGGCGGCCGACGACGAGGCCGTCGAGATCGACGTCGTCCGGAAGCGCCGGGGCAAGGGAGCCGGGGCGGGCGGCGGGAAGTCCGCCGGGCCGGAGACCGTGCGGCGCCGGTTCGGTCTCGGCGAGCTGGGGCGCGGCCGTGTGCAGGTGGAGTTCAAGCCTTCGTCGCCGGCCGAGGAAACGCGTTCTCCGGCGGAGCCGGACTAGAGGGGGGAACTCTCGTGGACATCGACATGACCGCCCTACGGGGCCTGGAGAGCGAGAAGGACATCTCGCTCGACGTGGCCGTCAAGGCCATCGAAGACGCCCTGCTGATCGCCTACCACCGGACGGAGGGCGCGGCGCCGAAGGCGCGCGTCGAACTCGACCGGCAGAGCGGCCACGTGACCGTGTGGGCGACCGAGACCGACGACGAGGGCAACGCCGTCGGCGAGTACGACGACACCCCGACCGGGTTCGGCCGCATCGCCGCGACCACCGCCAAGCAGGTGATCCTCCAGCGCCTCCGCGACGCCGAGGACGAGCTGACCTTCGGCGAGTACGCCGGCCGCGAGGGCGACATCGTCAGCGGCATCATCCAGCAGGGCAAGGACCCGCGGAACGTGCTGGTCGACCTCGGCAAGATCGAGGCGATCCTGCCGCCGCAGGAGCAGGTGCCCGGCGAGCGCTACGAGCACGGCGAGCGGCTGCGCGCCTACGTGGTGCAGGTCCGCAAGGGCCACCGCGGCCCCTCGGTGCAGCTGTCGCGCACGCACCCGAACCTCGTCCGCAAGCTGTTCGCGCTGGAGGTCCCCGAGATCGCCGACGGCACGGTGGAGATCGCCGCGATCGCCCGGGAGGCCGGCCACCGCACCAAGATCGCCGTGCGGTCGCGCAAGTCCGGGGTGAACGCCAAGGGGGCCTGCATCGGCCCGCTCGGCAGCCGGGTCCGCAACGTGATGGGCGAGCTGCACGGCGAGAAGATCGACATCGTGGACTGGTCGGAGGACCCCGCGGAGTTCGTCGGGAATGCCCTGTCCCCGGCGCGTGTTTCGAGTGTCGAGGTGGTCGACGCCGACGCCCGGGTCGCCCGGGTGGTGGTGCCCGACTACCAGCTGTCCCTCGCCATCGGCAAGGAGGGGCAGAACGCCCGGCTCGCCGCGCGGCTCACCGGCTGGCGGATCGACATCCGGTCCGACACCGAGCCCGCACAGACGCCCCCGAACAGCGCCGGACCCGGCGAATCTGGATCTTCTGCGTCAGGAGAACATGCGACAGGCCCCGCCGACGCCTCGGCGCGGTAGACTCATGGGACGTGGCCGGGCGGCCCCTGTTCGCACGTGCGTGGGTTGCCGGGTTCGCACGGTCAAGTCCGACTTGCTGCGCCTCGTGGCGGTCGAGGGCGTCATCGTCCCCGATCCTCGCGGGCGGCTGCCGGGACGGGGTGCGCATCTGCATCCCGATCCGGAGTGTCTCGCACTCGCAGAGCGGCGTCGGGCGTTCCCGCGGGCGTTCCGCCTGCCGGGCCCGCTCGACGCCGGTCCGCTGCGGGAGCGACTTGCGGCCCTCGCCGCGCGGCAGCAGGATGGCCGAATGGTAAGCGACGTCTAGTCGGAAGCAGGTCGAGATTGCTATGAGCGCTCGATGAGCACGCCGCGATGAGTACGGCAAGTTAGCGACGGTCCGGAGGCCGCACCCCCGGACCGAGTAGGGAGTGCAGTGGCGAAGGTCCGGGTTTATGAACTCGCCAAGGAGTTCGGTGTAGAGAGCAAGGTCGTCATGGCCAAGCTCCAGGAAATGGGCGAGTTCGTACGGTCGGCGTCCTCCACGATTGAGGCGCCGGTCGTTCGCAGGCTGACAGAAGCCTTCTCAAATTCTTCTTCCGCCCCCAAGCAGGGCGACCGACGGGCCGCGGGCAAGAAGCCCGCTCCGCGCCCGTCCGCACCGCCGCGTCCGGGTCCGTCCGGCGGCGGTGGTTCCGATTCTCAGGGCGCGCGTCCTGGGCCCCGTCCGGGCCCGCGGCCGTCCGTGCCCAGGCCGGGCCCCGGTGGTCCCGGTGGCCAGAGCGCCCCCGGCGCCCCCAGTGGTCCCGGTGGCCAGGGCGGCCAGGGCGGCGCGCCCAAGCCCGGCCCTCAGCCGGCGCCGCGTCCCGTCCCGCCCGCGCCGAGCATGCCGGTGAACGCGCCCGCGGCGCAGGGCCCGAGCGCCCCGCCCGCGTCCGGTCCCGGTACCGGGGCGGGCAACCGCGCACCCGGCGGCCCGAAGCCGGGCCCCCGCGCGCCGAAGCCCGGCCCGCGCCCCGCGCCGCGCCAGGGTGGCGGCGGCGGTGGCCGCGGCCCCGGTGGGCCGCGTCCCGGCAACAACCCGTTCAGCTCGACCAACACCGGCATGGGCCAGGCGCCCAAGCCGGGGCCGCGTCCCGGCCCCCGTCCGGCCGGTGACCGGCCGGAGCGCGGCGGGCCCGCGGGCGGTCCGCGTCCCGGCCCGCGGCCGGGCGGCGCCCCTGGCGCCGGCGGTCCGCGCCCGAATCCGGGCGGCATGCCGCCCCGTCCGGGCGGCCCGCGTCCGAGCCCGATGAACATGCCGTCCTCCAGGCCCGCGGGCGCCCCAGGGCGCGGCGGACCCGGCGGTGGCGGCGGCGGTCGCGGTCCCGGCGGCGGCGGTCGCGGCCCGGGCGGCGGCGGTCGCGGTCCCGGTGGCGGCGGCCGTCCCGGTGGCGGCGGCGGCTTCGGCGGCGCCCGCGCGGGTGCCGGCGGTCGTCCCGGCGGTGGCGGCGGCTTCGGCCCCCGTCCCGGTGGCGGCGGTCGCGGTCGCGGCGGCACGCAGGGCGCCTTCGGTCGCCCCGGCGGTCGCCCGGCGCGCGGACGCAAGTCGAAGCGGGCGCGTCGTCAAGAGTTCGAGAACATGCAGGCGCCCGCCGTCGGCGGCGTCTCGGCTCCGCGCGGCAACGGCAAGACGATCCGGCTGCCGCAGGGCGCGTCCCTGACCGACTTCGCCGAGAAGATCGGCGCCAACCCGGCGTCGCTCGTCGCGATCATGATGCACCTCGGCAAGATGGTCACCGCGACCCAGTCGGTCGACCCCGACGACCTGATGGCGCTCGGGCTCGAACTGGACTTCGACGTCCAGGTCGTCAGCCCCGAGGACGAGGACCGCGCGCTGCTCGAGTCCTTCGACATCGAGTACGGCGAGGACGAGGGCGGCGAGGAGAACCTCCAGTCGCGTCCGCCGGTGGTCACCGTCATGGGCCACGTCGACCACGGTAAGACCAAGCTGCTGGACGCCGTCCGGCACGCCAACGTGCAGGCGGGCGAGGCCGGCGGCATCACCCAGCACATCGGCGCCTACCAGGTCGAGACCGAGGTCGACGGCGAGGAGCGCAAGATCACCTTCATCGACACCCCGGGTCACGAGGCGTTCACCGCCATGCGTGCCCGCGGTGCCGACACCACCGACCTGGTGGTGCTGGTGGTCGCGGCCGACGACGGCGTCAAGCCGCAGACCACCGAGGCGATCGACCACGCCACCGCGGCGGGGGTCCCGATCGTCGTCGCGGTCAACAAGATCGACGTCGAGGGCGCGGACCCGAACCGGGTCCGGGCGCAGCTGACCGAGTACGGGCTGGTGGCCGAGGAGTTCGGCGGCGACACGCAGTTCATCGACGTGTCCGCCAAGCAGGGCACCAACATCGACGGGCTGCTGGAGGCGATCGTCCTGACCGCCGACGCCACGCTCGACCTGAAGGCCAACCCCGACATGCCCGCCCAGGGCTCGGCCATCGAGGCCCACCTGGACAAGGGCCGGGGCGCCGTGGCGACCGTGCTGGTGCAGCGCGGCACGCTGCGGGTCGGCGACTCGATCGTCTGCGGCGTGGCCAACGGCCGCGTCCGGGCGATGCTCGACGAGAACGGCAACAGCGTCGAGGAGGCGGGCCCGTCCCGTCCGGTGATGGTGCTCGGCCTCGCGGCCGTGCCCGGCGCGGGCGACAACTTCCTGGTCGTCGAGGACGACCGGGTCGCCCGGCAGATCGCCGACAAGCGGGTCGCGCGCAAGCGCAACGCCGAACTGCTCAAGAGCCGCAAGAGCAGCTCCCTGGAAGAGCTGTTCAAGGACCTGGAGCGGGGCGAGCGGCAGGAGCTGCTGCTCATCCTCAAGGGCGACGTGTCCGGTTCCGTCGAGGCGCTGGAGGACTCCCTCCTCAAGATCGACGTGGGCGACGAGGTCAACCTGCGGATCATCCGCCGCGGTGTCGGCGCGATCACGCAGGACGACGTCAACCTGTCGCTGGCGTCCGAGGGCGCGGTCATCATCGGCTTCAACGTGCGGCCGGAGCGCAACGCGCAGGAGCTGGCCGACCGCGAGGGCGTCGACATCCGGTACTACTCGATCATCTACCAGGCGATCGAGGAGATCGAGGCGGCCCTCAAGGGCATGCTCAAGCCGGAGTTCGAAGAGGCCCAGCTCGGCACCGCCGAGGTCCGCGAGATCTTCAAGGTGCCGCGGATCGGCAACGTCGCGGGCTCGATGGTCCTCTCGGGGATCATCCAGCGCAACGCCAAGGCCCGCCTCGTCCGCGACGGCGTCGTGGTCGCCGACAACCTCACGGTGTCGTCGCTGCGTCGCTTCAAGGACGACGCGACCGAGGTCCGCGAGGGCTTCGAGTGCGGCATCGGTGTCGGATACAACGACATCAAGCTCGGTGACGTCATCGAGTGCTTCGAGATGCGGGAGAAGCCCCGCGACTGAGGCGGTCGGCAGGTCCGCGCGGCCCCGCGAGGGGCCGCGCGGGCGGTCGGCCCGGCGGGCCCGTCCGGGCCCGCCGGCGACGTGATCGTTTAATCGGGTGACAGGGCGCCAGGCGGATCTTCTAGCCTGGCGTCCGTCATGTCCTGCCGGGAACACGGCGGAAGACCTCCGTCGTTCCACCTTCTGACGACCCCCGAGGTGATCGACCAGGTGTACGTGGGTGCGTTGACGCTCGACCTGCTGCTGGGAGACGTCCGCTCGCTGAAGCAGAAGCGGTCCGTCCTCCGCCCCCTCATCGCCGAGGTGCACAAGCGCTTCCCGGCGGTGGCCGTCGCCGAGACCGGTGACCACGACCTGCACCGCAGGGCGGAGATCGGGGTGGCGGTGGTGTCGGGCACGGCGGCGAACTGCACCGAGGTCCTCGACCAGTGCGAGCGGCTCGTGGCCGGACGGCCGGAGATCGAACTGCTGTCCGCCCGGCAGCGGCTGTTCAGCAGCGAGGACTGACGGCCGGGCGCGGAGGCGGGCGCCGCCTCACAATGAAGGAGCGGGGACCGACCTTCCCGCTCAGACCATAGAAAGGGAGTGCGATCATGGTGGACGCAGCTCGGGCGCGCAAGCTCGCCGACCGCATCCAGCAGATCGTCGCCGAGATGCTGGAGAGGCGGATCAAGGATCCCCGGCTCGGCTTCGTGACCGTGACGGACACCCGCATCACCAACGACCTGCGCGACGCCACCGTGTACTACACGGTGTACGGGTCGGATGGCGAGCGCGCCGAGACGGCCGCCGCGCTGGAGAGCGCCAAGGGCGTCATCCGGTCGGAGGTGGGCAGGAAGACGGGCGTCCGCCACACGCCCAGCATCACCTTCGTCATGGACTCCCTCATGGAGAACGCGGCGCACATCGACGACCTGCTGGCCCAGGCCCGCGCCAAGGACGCCGAGGTGGCACGGGCCGCGCAGGGCGCGTCTCCCGCGGGTGACGCCAATCCCTACCGCGAGCCCGGTTCGGCCGAGGACGAGGACGACCTCGACGACGACTTCGACGAGGACGACCTCGACGAGGACGGGCCCGCCATCGACGGGCGCGACGCCGCTGGGGACGGTGAGGACGGCCGCCCCGGACGCCCGTCGTCGTGAACGGCCCGGCCGAGACCGCGGCCCCCGCCGAGCCGGGCGCACCGCCCGCCGACCTCGAATGGGACCGCGCGGTCGAGCTGATCCGCGGTGCCCGTGAGATCTGCCTCGCGTGCCACGTGGCGCCCGACGGCGACGCTCTCGGCTCGATGCTGGCGCTCGGGCAGGCGCTGCGCGCGTGCGGCAAGCGCTGCGTGGCCTCGTTCGGGGAGCCGTTCGGCGTCCCGGCGATCCTGCGGTTCCTGCCGGGCCAGGAGCTGCTGGTCGAACCGTCCCGGGTGCCGTCCGCCCCGGAACTGATGATCTCGCTGGACGCGGCGGGCCGGGCGCGGCTCGGTTCGCTCGCCGGCGCCGCCGACCGGGCCGGCGCCCTGATCGTCATCGACCACCACGCGTCCAACACCGGGTTCGGCGGCGTGCGGCTGGTCGACCCGGCCGCCGCGGCGACGGCGGTGCTGGTCGAGGAGCTGATCCGCAGGCTCGGCGTGCCGCTCGACCGCGACATCGCCCAGGGCCTGTACGCGGGGCTGGCCAGCGACACCGGCTCGTTCCGTTACCCGTGCACGACCCCGGAGGTCCACGACCTCGCGGGGCGGCTGCTGACCGCGGGCGTCCGGCCGGAGGCGGTCAGCCGCGAGCTGTGGGACCGGGCGCCGTTCGGCTACCTGCAGGTCCTCGCGGGCGCGCTGGCGCGCGCCCGGCTCGAGCGCGACGCGGCCGGCGGCCGCGGCCTGGTGTGGACGACGGTCGCGCGGTCGGACCGGGACGCCCGCGACGTGCCCTACGACCAGCTCGAAGGCGTCATCGACCAGCTCAGGCGCACCGACGAGGCCGAGGTCGCCGTCGTGTGCAAGGAGAACGACCGGGGCGAGTGGTACGTGTCCACCCGCTCCAAGGGCTCGGTCGACGTGGGCCGCGCCTGCGTCGACCTCGGCGGGGGCGGGCACCGCACCGCCGCCGCGTTCACCATGGGCGGGGAGCCCGCCTGGATCATCGACCGGCTGCGCGCCGCGCTGCGCGTCCCGGGCGGGCCGGACGAGGAGGAGCCCGGCGACTGACCGGGCCGACGACCGAACAGGCCCGCGAACGGCAGGCCGACGACTGGGAGCGGAGCGCGCGTGGAGAACTCGGGACTCGTCATCGTGGACAAGCCCGCCGGCTGGACCTCGCACGACGTCGTGGGGAGGATGCGGCGGCTGGCGAAGACCCGGCGGGTCGGCCACGCGGGCACGCTCGACCCGATGGCGACGGGCGTGCTCGTCCTCGGGATCGGCAAGGCCACCCGCCTGCTCGGGCACCTCGCGCTGACCCGCAAGGGCTACGACGCCACGATCCGGCTGGGCGAGTCGACCAACACCGACGACGCGGAGGGCGAGACCACCGCGACCGCGTCGGCCGCGTCCGTCACCGAGGAGGCGCTGCGGGCCGGCGTCGCGGAGCTGACCGGGACGATCCAGCAGGTCCCGCCGCAGGTCAGTGCGATCAAGGTGAACGGGGAGCGGGCCTACAAGATGGCGCGCAAGGGCGAGGAGGTGGAGCTCGCCGCCCGGCCGGTGACCGTGGACGAGTTCACGATCCTGGACGTCCGGCGGCACGGCGACCTCGTCGACGTGGACGCCTCGGTGTCCTGCTCGTCCGGGACCTACATCCGGGCGCTGGCCCGCGACCTCGGTTCCTCGCTCGGCTGCGGCGGCCATCTCACCGCGCTGCGGCGCACCCGTGTCGGACCCTACGACCTCTCCATGGCGCGGACGCTCGACCGGCTCGGCGAGGAGCTGGAGATCCTGCCCATGGCCGAGGCCGTGGCGGCGGTGTTCCCGCGCCGGGACGTGTCCGAGGACGACGCCCGCAAGGTCGCCCACGGGGGACGGCTGGCGGCCGCCGGTCTCGGGCCGGGCCCGGTGGGCGTCTTCGCGCCGGACGGGACCCTGCTCGCGCTGGTCGAGGAGCGGGGCCCGGTGGCCAAGCCCCTCGCCGTGTTCGTCCCGTGACGGGCGCGCGGCGGAGCCGTGGCGAGCATCACCGGGCGAAAGGGATGCGCAGTCAACCTACGCACGCGTAACCTACGTAAGCGTAGGTTAGTGAGGAGGTGTCCGTGACCACGGTGAAAGACGACCCCCCGGTGGCGTCCCCCACCCGGCCGCGGCTGCGCGGCTGGCTGCACCTCGGCGCGTTCCCCGCGGTGCTCGTCGCGGGGCTCGTGCTGGTGGCGCTCGGCCCCAGCCTGGAGGCGCGGCTGGCGTCGGCGCTGTACGTGGCGACATCGGGGATGCTGTTCGGGATCTCGGGAACGTACCACCGGCAGCAGTCGCACCGGCTGATCGAGGTGCTGCGCCGCTTCGACCATGCCAACATCTACCTGATCATCGCGGGGACGTACACGCCCTTCGCGGTGCTGGCGCTGGACGGCGGCGTGCGCGTGGCCGTCCTCGCCATCGTGTGGACCGGGGCCGTCGCCGGGGTCGTCTTCCGGACGACCTGGATCGGCGCTCCCCGCGCCCTCTACGTCGCCCTCTACATCGCGCTGGGCTGGGTGGCGGTGCTCTTCCTGCCGCAGTTCCTGTCCGGGGCGGGCGTGGCCGCCTGCCTGCTGGTCGCGATCGGAGGCATCTGCTACAGCGTCGGGGGAGTGGTGTACGGGCTGCGCCGCCCCGACCCGTTCCCGGACTGGTTCGGGTTCCACGAGGTGTTCCACGCCTGCACGCTGGCGGCCTACGTGCTCCAGTACATCGCGGTGTCCCTCGTCGTCTACCAGTCCGGCTGAGAGCGTCCACCCGGCCCGTGCCGGGCCGGGTGCCGCACACCACGCACCCTGGGTGCGACCGGTACCGCCCCCGCATGGCACTCTTGAGGACGGCAAGAAGTACCGGACAGGAACGTCCTACGCAGGGAGAGCATGGTGCGGCGCTGGAATGGCCTCGACGAGGTTCCCGCAGACTGGGGCCGTTCGGTGATCACGATCGGGGTGTTCGACGGCGTGCACCGCGGCCACCAGCGGATCGTGGGCGCCGCCGCCGAGGAGGCGCGCCGCCGCGGGCTGCGCTCTGTGGTCATCACGTTCGACCCGCACCCGGACGAGGTCGTCCGGCCCGGCACGCACCCGCCGCTGCTCGCCACCACCAAGCGCCGCATCGAGCTGCTGGAGGGCCTCGGCACCGACGCGGTCGTGGTCGTGCCCTTCACGCTGGAGCTGTCGAAGGTGCCGCCGGACGAGTTCGTCCAGTCGGTCCTGGTCGACCGGCTGCACGCCGCCCACGTGATCGTCGGTGAGGACTTCCGGTTCGGGCACAAGGCCAAGGGCGACGTGGCGCTGCTGCGGGAGCTCGGCGAGAAGTACGACTTCACCGCCGAGGGCATGCCGCTGGTCGCCGACGGCGACACGATCTCGTCCACCTACATCAGGGGACGGCTCGACGCGGGCGACGTCGAGGCGGCCGCGCACGCGCTCGGCCGCCCGCACCGGGTCGAGGGCGTCGTCGTGCGGGGCCACCAGCGGGGCCGCGCGCTCGGGTTCCCCACGGCGAACCTGGAGACGCTGCCGCACACCGCGATCCCGGCGGACGGCGTCTACGGCGGCTGGCTTGCCTGCGACTCCGACCGCTACCCCGGCTTCCGCTGGCCGGCCGCGATCTCCATCGGGACGAACCCGACCTTCGAGGGCGCGGGGGAGCGCACCGTCGAGGCCTACGCCCTGGACCGCGACGACCTCGACCTCTACGGCGAGCACATGGCCGTGGACTTCGCCGCCCGCATCCGCGACACCTTGAAGTTCGACTCGATCGAGGCCCTGATCGAGGAAATGCACCGCGACGTGGCCCGCGCCAGGCAGATCACGTCCTAAGCGTCTTCAAAACGCCCCGCCACGCTGGCAAGGAAGCCTCAACTGCCAGGCGAGCGCGATGGGACGAAGCTGGCCCGAGAGAACGCCAGCCGTCACGCGAGCGCGCGACGTGACGGGTGGGACGAAGCTGGCCCGGGAGAACATCAGCCGTCACGCGAGCGCGCGACCTGACCGGTGGGGCGAAGCCGAAGGCGAGCCCCACCGGGAAGCTCGCGAAGCGAGGTCGCGCTCGCCTCGAGAACGGTCGAGGTGCGAGCCGCCAGGCGAGCCCCTCGGGCCGGGCTTGCTGCCAGCACAGCCGGTCTTGCAGTAAACACGACATGGTACGGTGAAGAGTCGCCGGGAAGGGCCCCGGCGCGGCTGGCTGCACCCTCATGCGGCCCGCCACCCTCTTAAACGCACCATGCGGACCCGTGCGCCCTCCGGGCCAGGATCTGCGGGTGACGAATCCATCGAAGGAGCCACGTGTCGCTCGACACCGCCACCAAGAACCAGATCATCGCCGAGTACGCGACCACTGAGGGTGACACCGGATCCCCGGAGGTCCAGGTCGCGCTGCTGACGCGCCGCATCAACGATCTGACCGAGCACCTGAAGGAGCACAAGCACGACCACCACAGCCGCCGCGGTCTGCTGCTGCTGGTCGGCCGTCGTCGCCGCCTCCTGAAGTACCTCGCGAACAAGGACATCAACCGCTACCGGCAGCTGATCGAGCGACTCGGGCTGCGCCGCTAGCACGGTGAGGGAGTGGCCCGCGGGGCCACTCCCTTCCTTTATGGCCGGCGGGCCCCGCCCGGCCCCGGCCGCAAATTACAGACAAGCCTCGCGGACACCGCTGGTGCGGGCCGGTCCTCGGTAGTGGCTTCCGGATCCGTTCCGCCGCATCGGCGGCGCTCTCGATCCGGGTGCTTCGATCGAAGACCGGCAGCGTGAACAGCCAACGGGAAACGGCCGCGAGGACCGACATGGAACCCTGAGGAGGTTTCCCGTGACAGAAGCCGTGCGCATCGACGGTGCGCAGAGCACCGAAGCCGTGATCGACAACGGCACGTTCGGCACCCGCACCATCCGCTTCGAGGCCGGCCGGCTGGCCCGGCAGGCGGCCGGCTCGGCCGTCGCCTACCTCGACGACGAGACGATGGTGCTGTCGGCGACCACCGCGTCGAAGAAGCCCAAGGAGAACCTGGACTTCTTCCCGCTGACCGTGGACGTCGAGGAGCGGATGTACGCGGCCGGGCGCATCCCCGGCTCGTTCTTCCGCCGCGAGGGCCGTCCCTCCGAGGACGCGATCCTGACCTGCCGGCTGATCGACCGGCCGCTGCGCCCGTCGTTCACCAAGGGCCTGCGCAACGAGATCCAGGTCGTCGAGACGATCATGGCGCTGCACCCCGACCACCTGTACGACGTCGTGGCGATCAACGCCGCCTCGATGTCCACGCAGCTGGCGGGCCTGCCGTTCTCCGGCCCGATCGGCGGCGTCCGCGTCGCGCTGATCGACGGCCAGTGGGTCGGCTTCCCCACCCACCCCGAGCTGGAGCGCGCGACCTTCGACATGGTCGTGGCCGGCCGGGTGCTGGCCGACGGCGACGTCGCGATCATGATGGTGGAGGCGGAGTCCACCCGCGACACCATCCGGCTCGTCGGCGAGGGCGCGACCGCCCCGACCGAGGAGACCGTCGCCGAGGGCCTCGAGGCGGCCAAGCCGTTCATCAAGGTGCTGTGCAAGGCGCAGAGCGACCTCGCGGCCGTGGCCGCGAAGGAGACCGCCGAGTACCCGATCTTCCTGGACTACCAGGACGACGTGCTCGCCGCCGTCACCGACGCCGTCAGCGGCGACCTGGCCCAGGCGCTGACCATCGCCGGCAAGCAGGAGCGCGAGGCCCGGCTCGACGAGATCAAGGCGGCCGCCGCCGAGAAGCTCGCCGAGCAGTTCGAGGGGCGCGAGAAGGAGATCTCCGCCGCCTACCGCGCCGTCACCAAGAAGCTGGTCCGCGAGCGGGTCATCCGCGACGGGCTGCGCATCGACGGCCGCGGCCCGAAGGACATCCGCCAGCTGACCGCCGAGGCGCACGTCGTCCCGCGGGTGCACGGCTCGGCGCTGTTCGAGCGCGGCGAGACGCAGATCCTCGGCGTGACGACGCTGAACATGCTCCGCATGGAGCAGACGATCGACACGCTGAACCCCGAGCGCACCAAGCGCTACATGCACAACTACAACTTCCCGCCGTACTCCACCGGCGAGACGGGCCGCGTCGGCTCCCCGAAGCGCCGCGAGATCGGCCACGGCGCCCTCGCCGAGCGCGCCCTGATCCCGGTGCTGCCGTCGCGCGAGGAGTTCCCGTACGCGATCCGGCAGGTGTCGGAGGCGCTCGGCTCCAACGGCTCCACCTCGATGGGCTCGGTCTGCGCGTCCACCATGTCGCTGCTCGACGCGGGCGTCCCGCTCAAGCAGATGGTGGCGGGCATCGCGATGGGTCTGATCAACGAGGGCGGCGAGTACGTCACGCTGACCGACATCCTCGGCGCCGAGGACGCGTTCGGCGACATGGACTTCAAGGTCGCCGGCACCCGTGACCTGATCACGGCGCTGCAGCTGGACACCAAGCTCGACGGCATCCCGGCCTCGGTGCTGGCCGCCGCGCTGAAGCAGGCCAAGGGCGCCCGCCTGGCGATCCTGGACGTGATGCAGGAGGCCATCGAGGCGCCCGCCGAGATGAGCCCGAACGCGCCGCGGATCATCACGATCAAGGTCCCGGTCGACAAGATCGGCGAGGTCATCGGCCCCAAGGGCAAGATGATCAACTCGATCCAGGACGACACCGGCGCCGACATCACGATCGAGGACGACGGCACCATCTACGTCGGCGCCACCGACGGGCCGTCCGCCGAGGCCGCGCGGCAGGCGATCAACTCGATCGCCAACCCGCACATGCCGGAGGTCGGCGAGCGGTTCCTCGGCACCGTCGTCAAGACCACGACGTTCGGCGCGTTCGTGTCGCTGCTGCCCGGCAAGGACGGCCTGCTGCACGTCTCGCAGATCCGCAAGCTGCACGGCGGCGCCCGGATCGAGAACGTCGAGGACGTGATGGGCGTCGGCGAGAAGATCCAGGTCGAGGTCACCGAGATCGACCAGCGGGGCAAGCTGTCGCTGGTGCCGGTCGAGGTGGTCGAGCGCGAGAGCGCCGAGAAGGCCGAGCGGGCCGAGGGCGGCGCGGGCGAGGAGCCCGCGACCGCGTCCGGCGACGGCGACGGCGACTCCGGTGAGCGCCGGGAGCGCCGGGAGGACGGCCGCGGCGGTCCGCGGCGCCGCCGCACCCGGCGCGGGTCCGACGACGCCGGCCAGCGCAACTCCTGATCCAGACGATGACCGGCCGGCCGGTTCCGCAGCGCGACGAGCACTGCGGGACGGCCGGCCGGCCGCTTTCCCCCGACGGAATGTGAGCGACACGTGACCCTGCCGGCGAGGGCGCAGGAGCCCGGCACCACCACCACGATCCACACCGACGGGGCCGGCGCGGTGCGCCGCACCGTCCTGCCCGGCGGGCTGCGGATCATCACCGAGACGATGCCGACCGTGCGCTCCGCCGCGTTCGGCATCTGGTCGGCGGTCGGCTCCCGCGACGAGGACCCCGCCGACGCGGGCGCCAGCCACTACCTGGAGCACGTGCTGTTCAAGGGCACGAGGCGGCGGTCGGCGCTGGAGATCTCCGCGGCGATCGACGCGGTCGGCGGCGACCTCAACGCGTTCACCGCCAAGGAGTACACCTGCTACTACGCGCGGGTGCTGGACTCCGACCTCCCGCTCGCCGTGGACGTGGTCTCCGACATGGTCGCGGAGTCGGTGAACCGCCCCGAGGACGTCGAGGCCGAGCGCGGCGTGATCCTCGAAGAGATCCACATGCGCGACGACGATCCGGGCGACCTGATCCACGACGAGTTCTCCACGGCGCTGTACGGCGACACCCCGCTCGGGCGCCCCATCCTCGGCACCGAGGAGTCGATCAACGCGCTGTCCCGGGACCGGATCCACGGCTACTACCGGCAGCACTACGTCCCGTCCAACCTGGTGGTGTCGGTGGCGGGCAACATCGACCACGACGAGGTGGTCCGGCTGGTGTCCGCGGCGTTCGCCGAGCACCTGCACGGCGACGACGCGCCCGCGCCGCCGCGGCTGGACGGCGCGCCCGTGCCGCTGGACCCGCGCAGCGTGGTGATCGACAAGGACACCGAGCAGGCCCACATCATCCTCGGCGGCGCCGGCACGTCCCGCACCGACGAGCGCCGGTTCGCGCTCGGCGTGCTGAACGCGGCGCTCGGCGGCGGCATGTCGTCCCGCCTCTTCCAGGAGATCCGCGAGAAGCGGGGCCTCGCGTACTCCGTCTACAGCTACACGGCTCAGTACGCCGACTCCGGAGTCTTCGGCGTGTACGCGGGCTGCCAGCCCGCCAAGGCCGAGGAGGTCCTGTCGATCTGCCGTGAGGAGCTGGCCGGCGCCGCCGAGGGCGGCCTCACGGACGAGGAGCTGGAGCGCGGCAAGGGCCAGCTGCGCGGCGCCATGGTCCTCGGGCTGGAGGACACCGGCTCCCGGATGAGCCGCATCGGCAAGAGCGAGCTGGTGTACGAGTCGCTGCTGCCCGTCGACGAGGTGCTGGCGCGCATCGAGGCCGTCACGCTCGACGACGTCCGCGCCATCGCCCGCGACGTGCTCGCGGGCCCGCGGGCGCTCACCGTGATCGGCCCGGTGGGGGACCGCGAGTTCGGCGCCTGACCCGCGGGGCGGCCGCCTCGGCGGCGGTGCCGGACACCCCGACTTGTTAACCGGACCAAGGTCCGCTACTCTCCAGGGAGTAAGCGGACTCTGGTCCGTATGCTTGTTCGGAGAGGATCCCTCATGTCCCGTCTGCTGCACGTCTCCGCCTCCCCGCGGTCCGCCGCCTCCGAGTCGCTGGCGATCGCCGGAGTGTTCCTGGACGCCTACCGCGAGACCCACGGCGACGTCGTCGACCACCTCGACCTGTGGGAGGCCGGCCTTCCCGCGTTCGGTCCCGCCGGAGCCGGCGCGAAGATGTCCGTCTTCGCGGGGGAGGAGCTGTCCGGGGAGCAGGCCGCCGCATGGCGGGCCGCCCGGGAGGTGTTCGAGCGCTACGACTCCTACGACCGCTACCTGTTCAGCGTCCCGATGTGGAACTCCAGCGTCCCCTACATCCTGAAGCAGTTCATCGACGTGGTCTCGCAGCCGGGCTGGGTGTTCCGGTTCGACCCCGAGAAGGGCTACTCGGGCCTGCTCCAGGGCAAGAAGGCCGCCGTCGTCTACACGAGCGCCGTCTACGGCGAGGGCCGCCCGCCCGCGTTCGGCAGCGACCACCAGGCCCCGTTCTTCGAGGGCTGGCTGCGCTGGACGGGCGTCACCGACATCAGCACGGTCGCGTTCCGCCCGAACCTCGCCACGGCCGACGCCGAGACCGGGCGCCGCGCCGCGCACGCCGAGGCACGGGAGCTGGGCAAGCGCTTCTGACGGTAGGGTCGGGGCGAGGCCAACCAGGAGGAACACGTGACAAAGGTCGGGGTGCTGGGCGCGCAGGGGCGGATGGGCGCCGAGGTGTGCCGTGCCGTGGAGAACGCCGACGACATGGAGCTCGTCGCCGCCGTCGACCAGGGCGACAAGCTCGACGCGCTGACCGCTGCCGAGGTCGTCGTCGACTTCACCCATCCCGACGTCGTCATGGACAACCTCCAGTGGTGCGTCGAGCGCGGCCTGCACGCGGTCGTCGGCACCACCGGGTTCGACCCGTCCCGGCTCGACACGGTCCGCTCCTGGCTGACCGACGACTCGTCCGGAAACGTGATCATCGCCCCGAACTTCGGGATCGGCGCGGTGCTCATGATGCACTTCGCGCAGAAGGCGGCCCCGTTCTTCGAGTCCGTCGAGATCGTCGAGACCCACCACCCGAACAAGGCGGACGCCCCGTCCGGCACCGCCTACCGCACCGCCGAGCTGGTGGCCGCCGCGCGCGCCGAGGCGGGCGTCGCCCCGCCCCCGGACGCCACCACCTCCGAGATCGACGGCGCCCGCGGCGCCGACGTGGACGGCGTCCGCGTGCACGCCGTCCGCATGTCCGGCGCCGTCGCCCACCAGGAGGTGGTCCTCGGCGGCCACGGCGAGCTGTTCACCATCCGGCACGACGCGATGAACCGAGAGTCGTTCATGCCCGGGGTGCTGCTGGCCGTCCGCAGGGTCCCCGAGCTCGACCGCCTCACGCTCGGCATCGAGGCGCTCCTCGGCCTGTGATGGACTTCGACGCCGAGCCCTGGGACTACCTCGCCGCGTCCGAGGCGGTCGACATCGAGCACCCGCTCGTCCAGTCGATCGCCTCGGAGCTGCGCACCGGCGACGACATCGCCTACGCGCACGCGGCGTTCGACCACGTCCGCGACCGGATCTCGCACCCCATGGACACCGGCGACACCCGTGTCCCATGGAGGGCCTCCGACGTCCTCGAACAGGGCACGGGCCTCTGCTTCGCCCAGTCCCACGCCTACGTCGCCCTCCTGCGCGCGGGCGGCATCCAGGCGGGCCTGTGCTACCAGCAGCGCCACGGCTTCGTCCACGGCCTGGTCGCCGCCCTCATCGACGACCGCTGGGTCCGCCTCGACCCCCGCGACCCGGCCGTGCGGTTCTCCGCGTCCGCCGACGCCTTGGCCTACCCGGACGACCCGATCCACCCGACGGTGTACGCGGCCCCGCATCCCACGGTCCTGAACGCCCTGAAGGGCATGACGGCCCTGGACGCCGCGGCCCTTCCCGCCAGCCTGTGATGCGGGTCCGCCCGGCCGCCGCCGCCGACTACGACCGCATCATCGCCGTCGTGGACGACTGGTGGGGCCGCGAGGTCCACGGCATCCTGCCCCGCCTCTTCCTCGACCACTTCCATCGCACCAGCCTCGTCGCCGAGACCGGTGACGACCTCGCGGGCTTCCTCGTCGGGTTCCTCTCCCCGTCCCTCCCCGACACCGCCTATATCCACTTCGTCGGCGTGAACCCCGCCTTCCGCGGCGCGGGCCTGGCCCGCCGGCTGTACGAAGACTTCTTCGCGCTGGCCCGCGCGGACGGCCGCACGGCCGTCCGCGCCCTGACCTCGCCCCAGAACACCGGCTCCATCGCCTTCCACAAGGCCATGGGCTTCACCGCCGACCACGCCCCCGCCCACGACGGCCCGGAGACGCCCAGAGTCCTCTTCCGGCGCTCCCTCGCCTGAGGCACGTCAGCCGGGGTAGGCGACGTCGAGGGCGGCGAGGCGGTCGGGGTCGGCGAGGATCTCGATCGCGGTGACCCTGTCGTCGGTGACCGTGAAGGCCAGCACGGACCGCGGGCGTCCGTCCTCGAACCACACGATCCCGGCGGTCCCGTTGACCAGGGCGGGCATGACCTCCCCCGGGGTCTCCCTGCGGAACATGAGGGCCCGGCCGGCGACGTTCTCGGCGCCGTCGACCCGGGTCCAGCCGCCGGCCGTGGCGCCGACGTCGGCGCGCAGCACCACGTCCGGGTGGAGGACGGCGACGAGCGCCTCGAAGTCGCCGTCGCGGGCGGCGGCGTTGAAGGCCTCGACGACCGCGCGCTGCCGGACCGGGTCGCGCTCGGGCTCCGGGGCCGTCCCGCGCACCCGGCGGCGGGCGCGGCTGGCCAGCTGGCGGGCGGCGGCCGGGGACCGGCCCACGATGGGCGCGATGTCCTCGAACGGCACCCCGAACGTGTCGTGCAGGACGAACGCCAGCCGCTCCGCCGGAGTGAGCGACTGCAGCACCACGAGGAGAGCGAGCCCGACCGAGTCGGCCACCAGCGCCTCGTACTCGGGGTCGGGGCCGTCGGCGGGCCTGATGACCGGGTCGGGGAGGCGCTCCTCCAGCGGGTCCTCCCGGCGGGACGTGCGCGAGCGCAGCATGTCGAGGCACACCCGCCCCACGACGGTGGTCAGCCAGCCGCCCAGGTTCTCGATGTCGTCCGCGTCGGAGCGGTTGAGCCTGAGCCACGCCTCCTGGACGGCGTCGTCGGCCTCCGCGAGCGAGCCCAGCATCCGGTAGGCGACCGCCTTCAGATGCGTGCGGTGGCCCTCGAACCGCTCTGCCAGGAACTCGCGCTCGTCCATCACGTCCCCCTCGGTATCACTCGGTCGTAACTCTGACGGACGCCGCGGCCCGGGTGTGACGGGGGTTGTGCCGGGACGGCGGCGGGCCTAGCGTTCGGCGGGTGGAAGCGTCGTTCGCGCGGGACATGTGGAAGGTCGTCGAGCCGCTGCACGCGGTGACCTACTTCGCCGAGGAGTGCCGGAAGGCCAACAGCGACGTCGGCCTCAAGGGCTTCTGGATGGGGTACTTCGGAAGCCGGGGGGCGCCGCTCGGCGCGGTGTCGGCGGGGACGATCCAGGCGACGTTCTTCGGCTTCCACCCGGCGCGGGTGCGGCGGGCCGTTCCGGACGCGTGGCGCTTCGCATCCCCGGAGAGCATCCTCCGGGCGCGGAGTGACGCGGCGGCGCGCGTGCTGCGCAGGACCGTCCCGGGCATCGAGGACGTGGCGGTGAAGGCCGCACCGCTCCTGCAGGAGGTCGTGATGGCGGCGGACGCCTCCGGCCGCCCGCTGTTCGCGGCCAACCAGGACCTGCCGCTCCCAGAGGACCCCGTTGAGGCGCTCTGGCAGGCGACGACGTCCTTGCGCGAGCACCGAGGAGACGGGCACGTGGCCCTGCTCACCGCCGAGGGGCTGAGCGGCCTGGAGGCGAACGTCCTGGTCTCCGCCATCGGCGTGGTGCCCCCGGAGCGCTTCTACGAGAGCCGCGGCTGGTCGCCCGAGGACTGGGCCGAGGCCACCGAGGAACTGACCCGACGCGGCCTCGTGGCCCAGGGAGAGGCCACCGCAGAAGGACGCGACCTGAAGGCGCGCATCGAACAACGCACGGACGAACTGGCAGCAGCCCCCTACAACGTCCTGAGCGACCCCAAAACGCTCTACGAGTCCCTCATACCGGCGTCCAAGGCCGCAGCGGCCGAGATGCCCTTCCCCAACCCGATAGGCCTTCCTCGACCCGACTAGGCCCGATGGGACGCCCCTCAGCCCCGCCGCCGTGGGTCAGTGGTGGGATTTGGAGAGGTCCACCTCGCGGATGGTGCGGTCGATGCCGGCGGCGGCGTAGGCGGCGGACTCGTCGAGGGTCTCGTTCTCCAGGAGGGCGGCGGCCAGGGAGTCGAGCTTGTCGCGGTTGGCGCGGAGGGTCTCCAGGGCCTCGGCGTAGCACTCGTCGACGATCCGGCGGGCCTCCAGGTCGACGGCGTCCAGGGTGCCCTGGGCAGCGTACTGGCCCATCGGGTCCGATCCGTCCGCGGGCAGGATCGACAGGGGGCCGATCTTCTGCGACATGCCCCAGCGGCCCACCATCCCGCGGGCGATCTTGGTGACCTGCTCCAGGTCGCTCTCCGAGCCGGTGGTGACCACGCCGAAGACCAGCTCCTCGGCCGCCATGCCGCCGAGCGCGCCGATGATGCGGCCGCGCAGGTAGCGCTCGTCGTAGGCGTAGCGGTCGTCGTCCGGGGTGGACACGGTGACGCCGAGCGCCCGGCCGTGCGGCACGATCGTGATCTTGCGGACGGGGTCGGCGCCCGGCTGCAGCATGCCGAGCAGGCCGTGCCCGGACTCGTGGTAGGACGTGCGGCGGCGCTCCTCGAACGGCATGACCAGGGAGCGCCGGGTGCCGAGCTGCACCTTCTCCAGCGCGCTCTGGAAGTCGTCCATGTCCACGGCGCCCTTCTCGCGCTTGACGGCGAGCAGGGCGGCCTCGTTGACCAGGTTGGCCAGCTCGGCGCCGGTCATCCCCGGCGTCATCCGCGCGATCGAGGTGAGGTCGGCGTCGGCGGCGAGCGGGACTTCGCGGGTGTGCACGCCGAGGATCGCGACGCGGCCGTCCAGGTCGGGCGGGGACACCGCGACCTGCCGGTCGAACCGGCCGGGGCGCATGAGGGCCGGGTCCAGGATGTCGGGGCGGTTCGTCGCGGCGACCACGACGACGCCCTCGGAGCCGGAGAAGCCGTCCATCTCGGTGAGGATCTGGTTGAGGGTCTGCTCGCGCTCGTCGTGCCCGCCCATGCTCGCGCCGCCGCCGCGCGCCCGCCCGATCGTGTCGATCTCGTCGATGAAGATGATCGACGGGGCGGTCTTGCGGGCCTCGGTGAACAGCTCGCGGACGCGGGCGGCGCCGACACCGACGACCATCTCGATGAACTCCGACGCGGCCGCGGAGTAGAACGGGACGTCCGCCTCGCCGGCGACGGCGCGGGCGAGCAGCGTCTTGCCGGTGCCGGGCGCGCCGGTCAGCAGGACGCCGCGCGGGACGCGGGCGCCCATCCGGCGGTACTTGCCGGGGTCCTTGAGGAAGTCGACGACCTCGCTGAGCTCCGCCTCGACCTCGTCGATGCCGGCGACGTCGGCGAACGTGGCGCGCTTGTCGTCCGCCGCGACGGGCTTGGGGGAGCGGTTGAAACCGCCCATGAGGCCGCCCCCGCCGGCCATGCGGCGCTGCAGCCACACCATCACGCCGATCCACAGGCCGACGAACAGCAGCGTCGGCAGCAGCGACAGCAGCAGGTTGGCGAGCAGGCCGCGGTCCTCGTTGACCGGCTTGGCCTCGACCTCGACGCCCTTCTGCACCATCTCGGTGTAGATCTTGTCGTCGGCGAACGCGGGGCGCAGCGTCTCGAACGAGGTGTAGGTCTTCTCCCCGTGCCCGGGGACGGGCTGCCTGCTCTTCAGCTGGCCCTGGATCTGGTAGCCCTTGGTGTAGACGTCCTTGACGTTCCCGGCCGCGACCTGCTGGGTGAACGCCGTGTAGGGGACCGTCACCCGCTCCTTCTGGCCGCTGAGGTGCATGGAGACGTAGCTCAGCCCGAAGACGACCAGCAGCAGCGCCCAGAAGACCGCGTTGTTGCGGTTCGGCTTCCACCCGCCTCCGCGCAGGCCCGGCGCCCGGCCGTCCCGCCGGTCGGGGACGCCTTCGGCGCGCCAGGGCTGCTCAGGGTCGCGGCGGGGCGGCACCGACTGGCGCCTGCCGGGCTCGGCCGTGCCGGAGCGATGCGCGCCGGAGTTCGGCGGCGTCCCGTTCGGTCGCGGTGTCCCGTCGGGCTGTGGCGCGGGTCGCTCGTCCGGCACGTCTCGCATCTCCCCGTCCAAGGCGCCCCGCGGACCGGGGCGGTCAGGTGGTCGCACTGGGGCCCGGCGTCGCGGCGCCGGGCCCGGAACCCTGGGGGCTCCGGGGAGGTAAACGGAAGTCGGCGCCCATCCGTTCCCCGCGCGTCACCGGGGGGCGGTCGGTGTGACGAAGCCGTACTTGTTGAACAGCCGCTGCGCTCCGGGCGTGAGCAGCCACGACACGAACGCGTTCGCGGTGTCCTCGTGCTCTCCGCCGCGGACGGCGGCGGCGGGGAAGGCCGCGGTGACGTTGAGGTCCGCGGGGATGGGCACGCTGCTCGCCGCGATCCCGGCCGAGCGGAGGTCGGTGATGAAGACGAGCCCCGCGTCGGCCTCGCCGGCGCGGATCCGGTCCAGGACGGCCCGGGCGCTGGTCTCCTCGCTGGTCCACCGGACCTGGACACCGGCCCTGGCGAGGACCTGGCGGGTGTAGCGGCCGACCGGGACCGTCCCGGCGCCGACGGCCACCCGCAGGCCGGGCCGCGCCAGGTCGCGCAGGTCCCGGACGCGGCGGGGGTTGCCCGGCCCGACCGCGATCGTGAGCGAGTCGTGGGCGATGACGCGGCGGCGCCCGCCGAGGTGCTCGCGCTCCTCGTCCATGCTCGCCCCGTCGGCCGTCACCAGGACGTCGGGGGGCTCGTGCTCGGCGAGGCGGTCGGCGATCTCGGGGGTCCCGCCGAAGGCGAACCGCACCCTGACGTCCGGGTTCTCCTGCTGGTAGGCCGTCCCGATCTCGCCGAGCACCTCGGTCATCGAGGAGGTCGCGAGAACGGTGAGCGTGACCCGCCCGGACGAGTCGCCGCAGCCGGCGCCGAGGGCGGGCAGGACGAGCGCGGCGAGCAGTGCGGACGCGCGGAAGCGGCGCCGACGGGGGGAATCGGGCATTTGATCTCATCCTAGGGTCGAGGGGTCCGGAGTCCCCGGATTCGGCCCTGGCGTGTCAGAGGCCCGCACTAGTGTTCCGACCAACTGGAGATCACTTCTCGGAGGCCCGACGATGTCCCTCGACCTGATGGAACTGCTGCCCGGCGACTGGCGGGAGCGGCTCGAACCGCTGCTCGACCCGATCGGCACCGCCGCGCTGGGCGCGTTCGTCGAAGGGGAGTACGCCGGGCAGACGGTCTACCCGCCGCGCGAGGACCTGTTCAACGCGTTCCGGCACTGCCCGTTCGAGGGCGCCCGGGTCCTGATCCTCGGGCAGGACCCCTACCACGGCCCCGGCCAGGCGCACGGCCTCAGCTTCAGCGTGCGGGAGGGCGTGCGCCTCCCGCCGTCGCTGCGCAACATCTACAAGGAGCTGGCGGCCGACCTCGACGTCCCGGCGCCGGTGTCGGGCGACCTGACCCGCTGGGCCGACCAGGGCGTCCTGCTGCTGAACGCGGTGCTGACCGTCCGCGGCGGCGAGGCGGGCTCGCACGCGGGCAAGGGCTGGGAGGACTTCACCGACGCCGCGATCCGCGCGCTGAACGACAAGAGCGAGCGGGTCGTGTTCGTCCTCTGGGGCGCCTACGCCCGCAAGAAGGCCCGGCTGATCACCGGCCCTCAGCACACCGTGATCGAGTCGGCGCACCCGAGCCCGCTCAGCGCCAAGAAGTTCTTCGGGACGCGCCCGTTCAGCGCCGTCAACAAGGCCCTCGTCGACGCCGGCCGCCCCGAGATCGACTGGGCCTAGCGGGCCTGTCTCGAAGCGGCCTCGGCCACGCGCGAACGCGTGACCTGCCCGGTTCTGCGAAGCCGGAGGCGAGCGGAACCGGGCTGATCGCGAAGCGATGCCGCGTTCGCCCAGGCCCGGTCACGTAGCGAGCCGCCAGGCGAGCGAAGTGGGCCGGGACTCCGAAACACGCGGCCTCACCCGCGCGGGGGACGGGGGCGGCCGGCCTCACCCCGCGGCGGGAGGCGCGGGGCGGCCGGTCCGGTGGATCGTCGTCGCATGACCGTTTCCGTTCACCGGCCCGCCGTACGCGCGCGCGCCGCGCACGGCGGGCCCGGGCCGCTGCGCCTGGCCGTCTGCGCGGCGACGATCGCCGCGTGCGTCCCCTACCTCACCATCAAGATCGCCTGGCTGTCCGGCAGCACGGTCGGCTGGAACGACGCCTCCGCCGCCGAGGGCTCCGCGCTCTACGTGGGCAACGCGATCACCCTGGGCATGGACGCGGCGGCCGTGCTGGTCGCGCTGGCGTTCACCTTCCGCTGGGGCCGCCGCATCCCGGCGTGGCTGGTGCTGGCGCCGATCTGGGTCGCGGTGGGGCTGCTCGCGCCGATCGTCCTCGCCGTCCCGCTGGGGACGCTCCTGCAGGCGCTGTTCTCGTCCGAGCCGCTGACGGGCGGTGACAACGCGCTGCAGGGCTGGGTGTACGGCATGGTCTACACCGGCTTCACCGTGCAGGGCGTCGGGCTGCTGGCGGCGTTCGTCCTGTACGCGCGCGACCGGTGGCCGCGGATCTTCGAGATCCGCACCGCGAGCGTGCCCAAGGGGCCGACCCACTCGCTGCAGGTGCTCCTGGCGCGCGGGGCGGCCGTCCCGGGCGCGGTCTTCACGGCGGTGCAGCTCTTCTGGGCGTTCGGGGGGACGGCAGGCCTGCGCGGCCACGAGCTCACCGACCGGAACCTGCCCCAGCAGATGGCCGACGGGGTGGAGGGCCTGCTCGGGGCCGCCTGCGTGGTCGCGCTCATACTGATCGTCCAGCGCGCGGGCCGCCCGGTACGGTTCGCGGTGCCGCTCGCCGTCGCCTGGGCCGGCTCAGGCGCGATGTTCGCGGCGTCCCTCTACGGGCTGCTCGTGGTGCTCGCCCAGCCCGGCTTCCTGGCCCCGGACGCCGCGTCCGCCACAGGGCTGGTCGCCCTCGCCGGGGTGCTCACCGGGCTCGTCACCGGCCTCACCGGCGCGTTCCTGCTGGCCGAGGGTCAGAGCGCCAGGCCGATGGCCAGCAGCACGCCGTAGGCGATCTGGAGCCGGCCGGTCTCGCCCAGCACCGGGATCAGGGCGGGGCCGGTCGCGCCGTTCAGGACCTTCTGCGTCGGCGGGAGCGACAGCGGCGCCGCGAGCAGCGCGAGCAGCGCCCACGGGTGCGCGGCCCCCAGGACCAGGGCGAACATGAACGGCAGCGCGGTGCACGCCGCGTACATGATCCGGGTCCAGCGGTCGCCGAGCACGACGGCGAGGGTGCGCTTGCCCGACTCCCGGTCGGTGGGGATGTCGCGCAGGTTGTTGGCGACGAGCAGCCCGCACGCCAGCAGCCCGATCGGCACGGCGGCCGCCCACGCCTCCCACGGCAGCTCCTCGATCAGGACGTAGGTCGTCCCGACGACGGCGACCAGGCCGAAGAAGACGAAGACCGAGACCTCGCCCAGCGCGCGGTAGCCGTAGGGCGTCTTGCCGCCCGTGTAGAACCAGGCCGCGAGGATCGCGAACGCGCCGACGAGCAGCAGCCACCACGTCGTGACGGCGGCCAGCACGAGCCCGGCCACGGCGGCGGCGAGGAAGCAGCCGAGCGCGGCGGCGAGCACCTGCCTGGGCGGCGCGACCTTCGACCCGACGAGCCGCAGCGGGCCGACGCGGTCCTCGTCGGTGCCGCGGATGCCGTCGCTGTAGTCGTTGGAGTAGTTCACCCCGATCTGGAGCACGAGGGCGACGACCGCGGCGAGGGCCGCGCGCCACCAGACGGGGTCGTCCGCTCCGGCGGCGACGCCGGTGCCGACGACGACGGGTACGAGGGACGCGGGCAGGGTGCGGGGCCGGGATCCGGCGACCCATTGGGAGAGCGTGGCCACAGTTACCGCTTGTTCTCGTAGGACGACAGGGGGACTAGCGCTTCGATTCTTCCCGATGATCATCAGTGCTCGGGCGCAGCCGCAGCGCCGGCCCGAGCCCGAGCGCGAGGATCGCCGCGGTGGTCAGGGCGGCGTTCCGCGTCGCGACGGCGAGGCTGGCGTCCGCGGCGTGCGCCTCGGCGGCGAGGCCGGGGGCGGCGTGCAGCTCGCGCCCGTACGTCCCGGCGCTGCCGCGCAGGTCGTGGGCGACGGCCGCGCGCCGCTCCGGACTCAGCGACGAGCCCGCCAGCCGGTCGGTCATCGCGTGCCCGAGGCTCGTCGCGAACACCGTCCCGATCGCGGCGATGCCGAGCGCCGCGCCGACCTGCCGGGCCGTCGACTGGGTCCCGGACGCCTGGCCCGACTGCGCGGCCGGGACGTCCGCCAGCGACACGTTGGCCAGCTGCGCCGAGGTCAGCCCGAGGCCCAGCCCGTACAGCAGCATCCACGGCGCGAGGCCGAGCCCGCCCGTCGTCGCGGAGACGGTGAGGGCCAGCGCGACGACCGCGGCCACCTCCAGCACCATGCCGATCTGCACGACGCGGTGGGCGCCGCGCCGGTTCGCGAGCCTGCCCGCGTACCCGCCGGACAGGAACGCGCCGACGGCGAGCGGCAGGATCGCCAGGCTGATCTGCAGCGGGTTGGTGCCGTGCACGCCCAGCAGGAACAGCGGCAGGACGAACAGCAGCCCCAGCTCGCCGACGCTGATCAGTGCGGAGGCCAGGTTGCCGCGCCGGAAGTTCGGGACGCGGAACAGCGCGAGGTCGAGCATCACCGGCCGCCCGGACGCCGCCCGGGCCCGCTCCACCACGACCAGCGCCGCGATCAGCACGACGCCGAGCGCCAGCACCGCCGGGACGGGCGACAGGGCGGTCTCCGGCCAGTCGAACCCGGCGGCGGAGAACGGGCGCGTCGGGGTCCACCAGCCGTACGTCTGCCCCTCGATGATCCCCCACACCAGCGCGCCGAGGCCGAGGGCGGCGAGCGCGCCGCCCGCCCAGTCGATCTCGTGCCGCGCGCCGCCCGGCGCGGGCGAGCGCGTCTCGGGCAGGA
This sequence comes from Spirillospora sp. NPDC049024, assembly GCF_040649235.1. Lineage (NCBI taxonomy): Bacteria > Bacillati > Actinomycetota > Actinomycetes > Streptosporangiales > Thermomonosporaceae > Spirillospora > Spirillospora sp. NPDC049024. The sequence continues at coordinate 288,892 of NZ_JBEZFD010000001.1, read as the reverse complement.
ACCGCAGCGCGCCGGCGATCAGGGCGGCGCCGAGCGGCAGGTTGATCCCGAACGCCCACCGCCAGCCGCCGCCGGTGGCGAGCGCGCCGCCGGCGAGCGGCCCGAGCGCGGCCATGCCGCTGATCATCGAGCCCCAGACGCCGAAGGCGACGGCCCGGTCCCGCCCGGTGAACACCGCGTTCAGCGTGGACAGCGTCGCCGGCATGACCATGGAGGCGCCGACGCCCTGCAGCGCCCGCGCGCCGATGAGGGCCGAGCCGCCGGGGGCGAGCACGGCGCCGAGGCTCGCCGCCGCGAACACCGCCACCCCGAGGACGAACATGCGGCGGCGCCCGACCAGGTCGCCCGCCCGCCCGAACGGGATGAGCAGCGCGGCGAACACCAGCGAGTAGACCGAGGTCGCCCATTCGGCGTCGGACGTCGACAGGCCGAGGTCGGACACGATCCGGGGCAGCAGCACCCCCATGATCGTGGCGTCCACCACGACCAGCGAGACGCCGAGGCTCAGGACGACCAGGCCGAGCCGGCGTTGCCGGCCGGAGGGCGCCGGTGCGGAGGCACGAGGCGGCGTCAGGGAGGTGGACTCGGGCACGACCTCAAAGATATGGCCGGGGCGCCGGTGCGTCTCACCGGCCCCTCGCTAGGAGCCCGCCTCGTCCGGCGCGGTGCTGATGTCGGTGTGCAGCCGGATCTGCCGGACGGGCTCGCCCATGTCGAGGGTGCGAGCCGTCCCGTCGGGCGCCCACCCGGCCGAGCCGAGGAACGTCCGGGTGGCCTCGTCGCCTTCGAACACCCAGGAGACCAGGGTGTCGAAGCCGTCCTCGCGGAGCAGGTCCACGGTGGCGGCGAGCAGCCGGCTGCCGTGCCCGGCGCGGGTGTGCGGCGGGTCGACCAGCAGGGTGATCAGCTCGGCGGCGCCGGCGGGATCGAGGTCGGCGTCCTCGGCCGGGCCGTGCGCGGCGAACCCCACGACCAGGTCGGACGCCACCGCGACCAGCAGCCGGTGCCGGGGGCTCGGCGGCGCCGTCGCCGCCTCGGCCCACTTCTCCCGCCACCGCTCCAGAGCGGCGTCGCTGGTCACCTGGCTCAGGACGTCCGCCGGAAGCAGGTCGCCGTACCCGTGCCGCCACGCCCGCACCTGGACGGCGGCGACGGCGGCCGCGTCCGCGCGCCGCGCGGGCCGCACCCCCACATCCGCCATGCCGTCCCACGTCCTCTCGCCGGGATCCGCGCCCTCCGCCGGGCTCGCGGTCCACCCTAGCGAGCGCCGGCTACCCGGGAGCGCGCCGCCGTGCCCGGTAGGCGCGGGTCTTGGCGCGGTTGCCGCAGACCTTCATCGAGCACCAGGTGCGCGAGCGGTTCTTGGAGGTGTCGAGGAACGCCCAGCGGCAGTCGTCGACCTGGCAGGTCTTCAGCCGCGGCCAGGTCCCGGCCGCGACCGAGTCCATGATCGCGGCGGCGATCCGGGCGAGCCCGCCGGCGGCGGTGCCGGGCGGGTCGATCGGGACGAGCGCGGGACGCGGCCCGGTGAGGACGACGCGCAGCGGCAGGGCGGCGAGGGCGTCCTCGAGTTCGTCCGGAAGGTCGGCGTCCTGCGGTCCGTGGTGGGCGGCCATGGCCTCGCGCAGGCCCTCACGAAGGGCGACGGCGGTGCCGAGGTCGGCCTCGGCGGCGACGGCGCCGCCGGGGACGAGCCCGCGCCCGGCCAGCCATCCGGCGAGCCCGGCGGGCGTCGCGATGTCGTCGGCGGCCGATTCGACGTCGAGGGTGTTGACGAAGTCGATCAGCAGCGCCGCGGGATCGCTCGGCGCCGCCGCGGGCTCGTCGCCCGTGTGAGTGCCGGCCATCGCGTCCTCCCGCTCGTCCACGGAGCACTCTACCAAGTGGCAACACCGGCATAAAGCTTTTACCGGTTGCGCGGATCGGGACACCGGCATTACGGTTTAGGTGGTGTCAACGAACGAGGGGACGACATGAACGAGCTGCCGTACTTCGGGGTGCTCGCGATGCGCCATGCCTGGGCCGACCGCGAGTACGCCCGCCTGCACGCCGACATCGTCGAGGCGCGGCTCGTCGCCCGCGCCCGGGCGGAGGAGCGCGCCGCGCGGCGGCGGGCCCGGGTCCTCGACATGGTCGGCGGGCTGCACCGGGCGCGCCGCACGCCGCCCGCCCCGTACTGCGCCCGCGCCGCGGCGCACTCCGCGCGGACGGCGGGAGGCGCGCGATGATCCCGAAGGTGGGCAACCTCGTCATCGACTGCGTCGACCTGGACGCCATGGCCGCCTTCTGGGGCGGCCTCCTCGGCATGAAGACGACGGTGGCGAGCGGCGACTGGCTCGACCTGGAGCCGCTCGGGACGGGCGGGCCGATCCTGTCGTTCCAGCGCGTCCCCGAGGGCAAGAAGACCAAGAACCGGCTCCATCTCGACCTCGACGTCCCGGACATCCGCCTCGCCGGCGAGCGGGCCGCGAGCCTCGGCGCGACCCCGGCCGCCGGGCCCATGGGGAACCCGGCGAACCCGTTCCAGGTCTGGCGCGACCCCGAGGGCAACGAGTTCTGCTTCTGCACCGCCTCCTGACCGACGCCCCCTCGTAGGGGCGACACCGGCACGGCCGGGGGCGGTTCAGGCGCGCAGGACGGCGGCGAGGCGGCGCACGCCCTCGGCCAGTTCCGCCTCAGAGGCCGCCGTGCCGTAGCTGATCCGCAGGTGGGGAGCGGGCGCCTCGGCGGGGAAGAACGGTCGGCCCGCGCTGACCAGGACGCCGGAGCGCAGCGCGGCCTCGGCCAGTGCGGTGTCGTCCACGCCGTCCGGCAGCCGGGCCCACAGGTGCAGCCCGCCCGCCGGACGGTTCGCCCGCAGCTCCGGCAGGTCGCGGGCGAACGCGGTGAGGAGGGCGTCCCGGCGCGACCGCAGGGCGGCCCGGACGGTGCGCAGGTGCCGCGGCCAGCCCGGGGAGCTGAGGAGTTCGAGCAGCGTCTCCTGCAGCGGCCTGGCGGGGAAGAACTCCTCGACGAGCTGCGTCGCGCGGATCCGCTCGGCGACCGGGCCCCGGGCGATCACCGCCGCCACCCGCAGGCTGGGCGCGGTCGCCTTGGTGAGCGAGGCGATGTGGACGACCCGGCCGTCGGCGTCCTGCGCGATCAGCGGCGGCGGCGGAGGCGCGTCGATGCCGAGGTACCGCGCGAAGTCGTCCTCCACCACGAACGCGCCCGCCGCGCGCGCCGCGGCGAGGACCCGCTCGCGCCGCTCGGCGGCCAGCACCGTGCCGGTCGGGTTGTGGAAGGCGGGCTGGGTGTAGAAGGCGCGGGCCCCGCTCATCGCGAACGCCTCGGCGAGCAGGTCGGGACGGACGCCGTCCGCGTCCACCGGCACGGGCACCGGATGCAGCCCGCTCGCCCGCGCCACCGCGAGGACGCCGAGGTACGTCGGCGACTCGACCAGCAGCGGGGCGCCCGGCGGGAGCAGCGCGCGCAGCACGGTCGTCAGCGACTGCTGGCCGCCGCTCGTGACCAGCACGTCGGCGGGGGAGACGCCGCCGCCGACCGTGCGGGCGAACCAGGCGCACAGCTCCGGCACGCCGCCGAGCCGCGGCATCTCCCACGCGTCCGGCCGGCGGGCCGCGCGCGCCGCCGCCGTGGCGAGCGCCCGCACCGGCTGGAGCGTCGGATGCAGGTAGCCGCCGCTGAGCGCGGCCGTGCCGTCCGGCGCCGGGGTGAGCAGCCACGACACCCCCGACCCGTCCACCGACCGGTCGCCGAGTGCCACCGCCTGCCAGTCGTGGTCGGGCGGTTCCGGGGCGGCCTCGGGCCGCGGCGCGGCGAACGCCCCGCTGCCCGGCCGCGTCACCACGAGGCCCTCGGCGGCCAGCAGGCCGAGCGCCCGCGACACCGTGACCGGGCTGACGCGGTGCCGGTCGACCAGCGCCCGGCTCGACGGGAGGCGCTCCCCGGGGCTCATCCGGAGGACCTCCGTGCGCAGCCTGCCGGCCAGCGCCGCCACACTGCTATCGTCTTTCATGAGGAAACAAGATAGCGCTACTGCCCGCCGGGCGATAGCGGCCGGCACTTCGGGGGCGGGGCTGGGGCTCGCGGCCCTCGGAGTCCTGACCTTCTCCCTCACCATTCCGACCACGGTCCTCGGGCTCGAAGGGCTCGACCCGTACGTCATCGGCATCGGCCGTTCCGCCGCCGCGGGCGTCCTCGCCGTCATCGCACTGCTATCGGTCCGGGCGCGCCCGCCGCGCCGCGGGCAGTGGGTGAGCCTGGCGGTCGTCGCCGCCGGAGTGGTCTTCGGGTTCCCGCTGTTCTCCACCCTCGCGCTGGACCACGGCGCCTCCGCCGCCCACTCGGCCGTCGTCGTCGGGCTGCTGCCCGCCGCCACCGCCGTGCTCGGGGTCCTGCGCGCGGAGGAGCGCCCGTCCCGCGTCTTCTGGCTCGCGAGCGCGGCCGGCGCGGCCTGCGTCACCGGCTTCGCCCTGGTCCGCGGGGCGGGCCGCGTCACGCCCGCCGACCTGCTGCTGTTCACCGCCCTCCTCACCTGCGCGGCCGGCTACGCGGAGGGCGCGCGCCTGGCCCGCGACATGCCGGGCTGGCGTGTCATCTCCTGGGCGCTCGTGCTGGCGGTCCCCGTCACCGTCCCGGTCACCGGGTGGCTGCTCGCCACGACCCGTCCCGTCTGGACGGCCCACGCCGTGCTCGGCTTCGGCTACGTGTCCGTCTTCTCCGCCTACCTCGGCTTCTTCGCCTGGTACGAGGGCCTGGCGCGGGCAGGGATCGCCCGCGCCAGCCAGATCCAGCTCACCCAGCCCATGCTCACGCTGCTCTGGTCGGGTGTGCTCCTCGGCGAGCGGATCGACGCCACGACCGCGCTGGCGGCCGTGGCCGTGCTGGTCTGCGTGGCCCTCACCCAGCGCGCCCGCATCCGGCGCACCCTGCCCGATCCCGCGCTGGAGCGCGCGGTCGGCATGCCCGCCGGGCACGCCCGGCACGGGTGAGGTCAGTCCTTGACGATCTGGGCCAGGAGCGTGACGACCGCCACGCCCACCCCGATCGGGATCGCCAGATCCGGGGCGGCGGCGGCGAGCGCGGCGGCGCCGACCGCCGCGAGGACGATCACGAGGGCCCGCGTACTGATCAGGGGGCGGGGCTCGCCCTGCCTCGGTGGGACTCGCATGCCGGTTGACCTCCATCCGCGTGGACGGTAAGGGCCGAGCGGCTCCCCATCGTGACCAACGGGCCGACACCACGAGCCGCCTCGTGAATACAAGGTTCCCCCGTTGTCAACCGCTGCCGCGCGCGGCGCGCGAACACGTCCCAACCATGATCATTTTATGGCCGGACCGTGGGGCGCGGCTGGGGCGCCGCTGGGACGGCGGCGCCCTCGCGCCCGGCTCATCCGCCATGATTGCGCGATGCGGGTTTTGGGGCGGGTCGGACGGATTCTGGGGTGGGCGGCGGCCTACGTGCTCGGCTTGGCCGCGCTCGTGTTCGCCGGGGCCTGGGTGTGGTGGCAGCCCGAACCCCTGGCGCGCGGCACCGAGGCCAACGCCCTGTGGGCGCGGCACCAGTGGGTTGGGGAGCCCCACAGCGACGCCGAGTACCAGGCGCTCGGAAAGCTCCTGGCGGAGAACCGCATCACTGACGTCTTCTTCCATACGGGGCCGTTCGAGGCGGACGGCACCGTGCCGGAGAGCAAGTACCGCTACGCGCGGCAACTCATCGCCGCCATGCGAAAGTACGCGCCGCGCGTCCGCGCGCAGGCGTACCTGGGGCAGATCCGGATGGTGGACGGCAAGGGCGTCATCGACCTCGACGACCCCGCCGTGCGCGCCCGGGTGGTCAGGACGGACGCGACCCTCCTCGATCTCGGGTTCGACGGCATCCACTACGACTTCGAGCCGATCTACCCCGACGACCGCGCCTTCCTCACGCTCATGGACGCCACCCGCGACTTGACCCGGGCCAAGGGGAGGCTGCTGTCGGTGGCGCTGGAGCAGCCGACTCTCCTGGACGCCGTCCAGCCCGTCTACAAGGCCCTCATCCCGCGCACGGGGAAGATCCACTATCCGCCGCGTCCGACGGAGGACTTCCTGCGCGCCGTCGCCGACCGCGCCGACCAGGTCGCGATCATGACCTACGACGTGGCGCTGCCGACGCGCGCCCTCGCCGGGTGGCACTTCGCCCGGCACACCCGCACGACGCTGGAGCTCATCGGCGACCGCACCACGGTCTTCATGGGCGTCCCCACCTACCGGCCCCTCGCGGAGTGGGCGGAGGACCTGTCCGTCGCGCTGCGCGGCATCCGGCGGGGGATCGACGACCTTGAGCGGCCGCCCAGGCGCCCGTACGGGGTGGGCGTGTACGCGGACTGGACCACGAACCCGTCCGAATGGTCACGTTACCGCGCAACCTGGCTACCCCGAGCGACAGGAAGTTTTGGCGGCTGAGAAACCCGCGCCGTCACGTTCCGAAACGCCGGTATCCCCAGGTAAAAAGGGGTGGATATCCGTACATCCACGCGGGTAGTGGAGGGTGCGGAAGGTCAAGCTTCGACTGGCGGATGCCAAAGGAAGTGGAGACGGCCGATGGGCACTCAGCAGTCCGCGCGGTACGACGCCGACCGGATCGGCGAACTGGCGGCCGAGTTCGCCGACTGGCGGATCGGCCGGGGCGGGTCCGGCCAATGGTGGGCGGTCCGGGGGAACGACCTTGTGCGCACCTCCGACGTCGAGGAGCTCCGTGTCCGACTCCATGAGATGACCGATGGGTCACGTTATCCAACCGAGTCCGGGACGTGGCCGGACTGACCCCGTAACGCGGCTTTTGCGTGCCACGATGTGCGTTGTGGGAGCCGCCGCCACGCGTACCCCCGAGCGTGTGGCGGCGGCTTCCTTCCGTTTTCGCTCGTTCTGCTTCGACCTGCGGGTCCAAGTGGATGGGCCGGAACGGTACCGTTCGTTGCATGGCACCCAGCACATCCACTGGCGCTCCGTTCGGACGGATGCTGACCGCCATGGTCACCCCGTTCCTGCCCGACGGCGGCGTCGACTACGACGGCGCCGCGCGCCTCGCGACCCACCTGGTCGATGAGCGGCGCCATGACGGCCTCGTCGTCAACGGGACGACGGGCGAGTCGCCCACGACGAGCGACGAAGAGAAGAGCACGCTCCTTCGCGCGGTCATCGAGGCGGTCGGCGACCGCGCGGTGATCGTCGCCGGTGCCGGGACCAACCACACCGAGCACAGCCTGAAACTCGCGCGGCAGGCCGAGGAGGCGGGCGCGCACGGCCTGCTCGTGGTCACGCCGTACTACAACAAGCCCCCGCAGGAGGGCCTCGTCCGCCACTTCACGGCGGTGGCCGACGCGACGGGGCTGCCCAACATGCTGTACGACATCCCGGGGCGCGCCGGGGTGCCGATCGAGAACGACACGCTCGTGCAGCTCGCCGAGCACCCGCGGATCGTCGCCGTCAAGGACGCCAAGGGCGACCTGTTCGGCGCGTCCAGGGTGATGGCCGAGACCGACCTCGTCTGGTACTCCGGTGACGACAACCTCAACCTGCCGTGGCTGTCGGTCGGGGCGGCGGGGTTCGTCAGCGTGGTCGGCCACGTGGTCGGGACCGAGCTCCATGAGATGATCGACGCCTATCTGGCCGGCGAGCACGGCCGGGCGCTGGAGATCCACCGGCGGCTGCTGCCCGTGGTCGCCGCCATCATGACCCGTACGCAGGGCGCCATCGCCGTCAAGGCAGCGCTGAACCTGCTCGGCCTCCCCGGAGGCGGCCCGCTCCGCGCGCCGCTGGTGGAGGCCTCGCCGGAGTTCGCGGCGCGCCTGCGAGAAGACCTCACGATAGGGGGAGTCAAAGTGCCGGAGGTCGTCATCCCGGAGGTCGCCCGGTGAGCCATCCTCACCCGGATCTCTCGGAACCGCCCGCACCGCCCAAGGGGGGCCTGCGGATCGTCGCGCTGGGCGGGCTCGGGGAGATCGGCCGCAACATGACGGTGTTCGAGTACGGCGGCCGCCTGCTCGTCGTCGACTGCGGCGTGCTCTTCCCCGAGACCGAGCAGCCCGGCGTCGACCTGATACTGCCCGACTTCGAGTACATCAGGGACCGGCTCGACGACATCGAGGCCGTCATCGTCACGCACGGCCACGAGGACCACATCGGCGCCGTCCCGTACCTGCTGCGCGAGCGTCGCGACATCCCGCTGGTCGGCTCGCGGCTGTCGCTGGCGCTGCTGGAGGCCAAGCTCACCGAGCACCGCATCAAACCCGTGACCGACGTGGTCGCGGAGGGGGAGCGCCGCTCGTTCGGGCCGTTCGACTGCGAGTTCCTCGCCGTCAACCACTCCATCCCGGACGCCCTCGCCGTCGCCGTGCGCACGCCCGCCGGGCTCGTCCTGCACACCGGCGACTTCAAGATGGACCAGCTCCCGCTGGACGGCCGGCTCACCGACCTGCCCGGGTTCGCCCGGCTCGGCGCCGAGGGCATCGACCTGCTGATGTCGGACTCGACGAACGCCGAGGTGCCCGGCTTCGTCACCAGCGAGCGCAACATCGGGCCGGTCGTGGACGAGGTGTTCCGCACCGCGCAGGGGCGGCTCATCGTCGCCTGCTTCGCCTCGCACATCCACCGCGTCCAGCAGGTCCTGGACGCCGCCGTCGCCAACGGCCGCAAGGTCTGCTTCGTCGGGCGGTCCATGGTCCGCAACATGGGCGTCGCGCGCGAACTCGGGTACCTGAACGTCCCCGAGGACATCATGGTCGAGCAGAAGGTGATCGACGACATCCCCGGCGACCGGCTCGTGCTGGTGTGCACCGGGTCGCAGGGCGAGCCGATGTCGGCGCTGTCGCGGATGGCCAACCGCGACCACTCGATCCGCATCACCGAGCGCGACACCGTGATGCTGGCGTCGTCGCTGATCCCGGGCAACGAGAACGCGGTCAACCGCGTCATCAACGGCCTCACCCGGTGGGGCGCCCGCATCGTCCACAAGGGCAACGCGCTCGTGCACGTGTCCGGGCACGCCTCGGCGGGCGAGCTGCTGTACGTGCTCAACATGACGAAGCCGGCGAACTTCATGCCGATCCACGGCGAGTGGCGGCACCTGCGCGCCCACGCCAAGCTCGCCGCGCTCACCGGCGTGCCGGACGAGGGCATCGTCATCGCCGAGGACGGCGTCGTCGTCGACCTCGTCGACGGCCAGGCCAAGATCGTCGGTGCGGTCCCCGCCGGATACGTGTACGTGGACGGCCTGTCGGTCGGCGAGGTCACCGAGACCTCCCTGAAGGACCGGCGCATCCTCGGCGAGGAGGGGTTCGTCTCCATCGTCATCGGCGTCGACTCCAGCTCCGGCAAGCTCGTCGCCGGGCCCGAGGTGCACGCCCGCGGCGCCGGCATCGTCAACGAGGACTTCGACGAGGTCATCGCGCGGATCGAGGACGTGCTGCGGGACGCGGCCGGCGACGGCGTGAACGACGTGCACCAGCTCAACCAGCTGATCCGGCGCACCGTCGGCAAGTGGGTGAGCGAGAACTACCGCCGCCGCCCGATGATCATTCCGGTCGTCGTCGAGGTCTAGCGGCGCCGCCGTCCGGACGGCCGCGGACCGGTCCCCGACCGGGGCCGGCGACCGCGGCCGTCCGCTCGACACGCCCGCCCGCCATCCCGGGAACCGGGAGGGTCCTTGGTTACTCTCATAACCATGGCCACACGTGCGTCTGGAGGCGCGAAAGCCTCCTCGCGTGCGGGGGGCACGGCGGCTCGCAAGCCCGCAGGTTCGTCCCCCCGGAAGCGACCGAGCGGCAACCCCAAGGGGAGCGGCGGCTCCAAGGGGGGCCGCGGCTCAGGCCGCGGGCGCCCTCCCCAGAAGCCCGACCCGTTCTCCCAGGCGGTGCTCGGGTTCTTCAAGCTCCTGTTCAGGCTGTACCTGCTCGCCGCGGTGACGGTCGGATCGGTGTTCCGCGCGTACGGGAACGGCGCCCGCAACCTCGACCCCGAGCACCGCCGCGACGGCCTCGGCCTCGCGCTGCTCGGCTCGTCCATCGTGCTGGCCTCCGTGACCTGGTTCCGGCCCGACGGCGTCGTCACCATCGCGTTGGAGAAGGTCGCGCGCGGCGGGCTCGGCATCCTGGCGATGGCGCTGCCCGTGCTGCTGGCGCTGCTGGCGTGGCGGACGCTGCGCCACCCCGAGCACCACGAGGACACCGGCCGCGTCGTCATCGGCATCACCGCGCTCGGCGTCGGCGTCCTCGGCATCCTGCACATCGCCGCGGGCGTCCCGTCCCCCGCGAAGGACATGGACGGCGTGCGCGGGTCCGGCGGCGTGGTCGGCTGGCTGGTGTCGGCCCCGCTGGACGCGGCGCTGAGCGGGTGGGTGGCCGTCCCGCTGCTGCTGCTCCTGTCCGGGTTCGGGCTGCTGGTCGTCACCGCGACGCCGATCGCGAAGGTCCCCGAGCGGGTCGCCGACCTGTGGGCGGTGGCGACGCTGCAGAACCGTCCCGAACGCCCCGCCGCCGACGAGGCCGAGGGCGAGAGCGCGCCGAAGAAGCGGCGCCGCAAGAGCAAGTCCGAGGACGGCGACGAGCTGGAGGTCGGCGAGCACTCCCGGCCGTACGACACTCCGCTGCTGGAGGACGCGCCGAAGAAGGCCGACCGGCCCCGCCGCGACCTCGCCGACGAGCTGTTCGAGCCCGACCCGTTCGGCGGGCAGGTCCCGCCCCCCGCCCCGGCCCCCGACGACGAGCCGATGGACGAGCACGTCGCCGGCGCGTCCATGGTCGACGATCCGATGGCCGCCGACCCCGTGTCAGCCGATCCGGCGACCGAGGCCGACCATCCCGAGGTCCGCGACCCGACGCCCGCGCCGCGCCGGACCGAGCAGCTGCCGCTGTCGTCGTCAGGCGAGATCTACGTGCTGCCCGACCCGTCGACGCTGCGGCCCGGCAGCGTGTCCAAGCCGCGCACGAAGGCCAACGACACGGTGGTGAACGCGCTCACCGGCGTGCTGGAGCAGTTCGACATCGACGCGCAGGTCACCGGGTTCACCCGCGGCCCGACGATCACCCGGTACGAGATCGAGCTCGGCCCGGCGGTGAAGGTCGAGAAGGTCACCGCGCTGACCAAGAACATCGCCTACGCGGTGAAGAGCGCCGACGTGCGCATCATCTCCCCGATCCCCGGCAAGTCCGCGATCGGCGTGGAGATCCCCAACACCGACAAGGACATCGTCAGCCTCGGCGACGTGCTGCGCTCGCCCGCCGCCACCAACGAGCACCATCCGATGATCGTCGGGCTCGGCAAGGACGTCGAGGGGCGCACGGTCGTGGCGAACCTGGCGAAGATGCCGCACATCCTCATCGCGGGCGCCACCGGCGCCGGCAAGTCGACGTGCATCAACGGCCTGATCACCTCGATCCTGATGCGCGCCACCCCCGACGAGGTGCGGATGATCCTGGTCGACCCCAAGCGGGTCGAGCTGACGATGTACCAGGGCATCCCGCACCTGATCACGCCGATCATCACCAACCCCAAGAAGGCCGCCGAGGCCCTCGACTGGGTCGTCGGGGAGATGGACCGCCGCTACGACGACCTGGCCGCGTCGGGGTACCGGCACATCGACGACTTCAACAAGGCGGTGAAGGCGGGCAAGCTCACCGCGCCGCCCGGCAGCGAGCGCGTCTACACCCCGTACCCGTACATGCTGGTGATCGTGGACGAGCTGGCCGACCTGATGATGGTCGCGCCGCGCGACGTGGAGGACTCGGTCGTCCGCATCACCCAGCTGGCCCGCGCCGCCGGCATCCACCTGGTCCTGGCGACGCAGCGCCCGTCCGTCGACGTCGTCACCGGCCTCATCAAGGCCAACGTGCCCTCCCGGCTGGCGTTCGCGACCTCCTCGCTGTCCGACAGCCGCGTCATCCTCGACCAGCCGGGCGCGGAGAAGCTCGTCGGGCAGGGCGACGCCCTGTTCCTGCCGATGGGCGCGAGCAAGCCCATGCGCATCCAGAACGCGTACGTGTCGGAGAAGGAGATCCACGGCGTCGTCGACCACTGCAAGGGGCAGATGGAGGCGAGCTACCGGGAGGACGTCGCCGCGGCCGGCGCGCCGAAGAAGGAGATCGACGAGGAGATCGGCGACGACATGGACCTGCTCGTCCAGGCCATCGAGCTGGTCGTGTCCACCCAGTTCGGGTCGACGTCGATGCTGCAGCGCAAGCTGCGCGTCGGGTTCGCCAAGGCCGGGCGGCTGATGGACCTGATGGAGAGCCGCGACATCGTCGGACCCAGCGAGGGCTCCAAGGCGCGCGACGTGCTGGCGAAGCCGGATGATCTCCCCGGGGTGCTCGCGGAACTGCGCGGCGGCGGCTGAGCGCGCGCTGCCGGGGCATTGCGGAATGATGCGAAATCTTGCCCTGTTTCGAACGTGTTGGCTGTCGCCGAACGGGCACGCCGGTTCCTAGACTGGTTTCACAGTCGTGCGTGATCGGCCACGAGCTCCTCAGAGGAGGCCCGGCGTGAGCATCGGTGAGACCTTGGCGGAGGAGCGTCAGCGGGCCGGTCTCTCGGTGACACAGGTGAGCCTCCAGACGCGGATACGCGAGACGGTCGTGCGCAGCATGGAGGCCGACGACTTCTCCGCATGCGGGGGCAACTTCTACGCCCGCGGCCACATCCGCAGCATCTCGCGCGTGATCGGCATCGATCCGGAACCGCTCGTCGCCGAGTTCGACGCCGCGCACGGCGGCGCCCCGCAGCCGGTCTCGGCGGTGTCGGCGTTCGAGCCGGAGCAGCCGGTCGCGTTCCGCGAGCGCCGGTCGCCGAACTGGAGCGCCGCCATGGCGCTCGCCCTCGCGCTCGTGGTGATCTACGGCATCGTGCAGGTGGTCGGGCACGGCGGCGGCGAGCGGCGCACCGCGCGGCAGGTCGCCGGGACGCCCGCGCCGCACACCCCGTCCGCCGCCCCGACCGCGCCGCCGACGAGCAGCTCCCCGGTCGCCGAGGCGCCGCGCACCAAGGTCGAGGTGCGGGTCGAGGCGAAGCGGACCACGTGGCTGAACGTCCAGGGCGACAAGGGCAAGACGCTGTTCAGCGGGATGCTCCGCCAGGGCGACCAGAAGGACTTCACCGCCAAGAAGAAGGTCCGGCTGGTGGTCGGCATCGGCGGCAGCGTCAACCTGACCGTCAACGGCAAGGACCTCGGATCGCCCGGCAAGGGCAAGGGCGTCCAGCGGCTGACCTTCGACCGCAACGACCCCGAGTCCGCCTGATCCGGACCCGGGGCTCCGGGACGGGCGCTTCCGGCGGGACGACTTCCCACGCCGATGCCGCGGGCCGATGGTCCGCTCCAGCGCGGGCGCCCATTACCTTAGGGGCATGTCCACTCGCCGCAAGGTCTCACTCATCACGCTCGGCTGTGCCCGCAACGAGGTCGATTCCGAGGAGCTCGCCGCGCGCATCGAGGGCGCGGGCTGGGACCTGGCGGACGGCGCGGACGGCGCGGACGGCGCGGACGTCGTGGTCGTCAACACCTGCGGGTTCATCGAGGCCGCCAAGAAGGACTCGATCGACACGCTGCTGGCCGCGCACGACTCCGGCGCCAAGGTCGTCGCGGCCGGGTGCATGGCCGAGCGGTACGGCAGCGAGCTGGCCGAGGCGCTGCCCGAGGCCGACGCGGTGATCGGCTTCGACGACTACACCGCGATCGGCGAGCGCCTCGACGACGTCATGGCGGGACGCCGGCGCGACGCGCACACCCCGCGCGACCGCCGCACCCTCCTGCCGATCAGCCCGGTCGAGCGGCACGGCGCCCGGGTCGCCGTCCCGGGGCACGGCGGCCAGGACGACCTGCCGGACGGCGTGGCCCCGGCGTCCGGTCCGCGGGTGCTGCGGCGGCGCCTCGGCGGCGGCCCGGTCGCGCCGCTGAAGCTGGCGTCCGGCTGCGACCGGCGCTGCACGTTCTGCGCGATCCCCGCGTTCCGCGGCGCGTACGTCTCGCGCCCGCCCGCGGAGGTGCTGGAGGAGGCGCGCTGGCTCGCCGGCCACGGGGTCCGCGAGGTGGTCCTCGTCAGCGAGAACTCCACGTCCTACGGCAAGGACCTCGGCGACCTGCGGGCCCTGGAGAAGCTGCTGCCCGCCCTCGCCGCCGTCGACGGCATCGAGCGGGTCCGGGTCAGCTACCTGCAGCCCGCCGAGACGCGCCCCGGACTCATCGAGGCGATCTGCGGCACGCCCGGCGTCGCCCCGTACTTCGACATGTCGTTCCAGCACGCGAGCGGCCCGGTGCTGCGCTCGATGCGCCGGTTCGGCGACCGGGAGCGGTTCCTCGGGCTGCTGGACCAGATCCGCGCGCTGGCGCCGGAGGCGGGCGTGCGCTCCAACTTCATCGTCGGGTTCCCCGGCGAGACCGAGGACGACTTCGAGGAGCTGGTGGAGTTCCTGTCGGCGGCCCGGCTCGACGCCGTCGGCGTGTTCGGCTACTCCGACGAGGAGGGCACGGAGGCCGCGAACCTGGACGGCAAGCTCGATCCCGCCGACGTCGCCGCCCGCGTCGAGGAGCTGTCCGGCCTCGCCGAGGAGCTGACCGCGCAGCGCGCGGAGGACCGCGTCGGCAGCCGGATCCGCGTCCTGCTGGAGGACAGGGCCGAGCAGGAGGGCGGCTTCGAGGGCCGCGCCGAGCACCAGGCGCCGGAGGTGGACGGGACGGTCCTCGTCCGCGGCGAGGGGCTCGCGCTCGGCGACATCGTGGAGGCCCGGGTCGTGGGCAGCGACGGGGTGGACCTCATCGCGGACGTGTCATGATCGCCGGCACCCCGGATCCGGTCGCGGGCGCGCAGGACCCGCCGCCGGCCGGCGTCTGGAACATCGCCAACGCCCTGACGCTCCTCAGGATCGCGCTGGTGCCGCTGTTCGTCTGGCTGTTCTTCCTGGACGGCACCGCCATGCGGCTCGCCGCCTTCGCCGTGTTCGCGGTCGCCTCGATCACCGACAAGATCGACGGTGACATCGCCCGGGCGCGCGGCCTCGTCACCGACTTCGGCAAGATCGCCGACCCGATCGCGGACAAGGCGCTCACCGGCGCGGCGCTGGTCAGCCTGTCGGTGATGGGCGAGCTGTGGTGGTGGGTGACCGCCGCCATCATGGTCCGCGAGATCGGCATCACGCTGATGCGGTTCGTCGTGATCCGCCGCGGCGTGATCCCGGCGAGCAAGGGCGGCAAGCTGAAGACGATGCTCCAGGTCATCGCCATCGGCTTCTACATCCTGCCGGGCCCGCTCGACTACGTCCGCTGGGCCACGATGGGCGCGGCCCTCGTCGTCACGGTCGTCACCGGCGTCGACTACGTCGTCCAGGCCTGGCGCATGCGCCGTCCGTCCGCCGACGCCTCCTGAACCTTCAGGACGCGGCCGGCTCACAGCTCGCGCTCAGTTCGTCGTCCACACGGAGGACGCCGAGCGCCCGCGGGATGCCGAGCCGGCCGAACATGATCTCGCGGACGCCGGCGAAGCGCTCGGTCCGGTAGCGGGCGAGGGCCCGCAGCGGCTCGGGGGACCGGCGCGCGGTGTCCTGGTCGGTGTTGACGATGACGCAGCGGCCGCATGGCCGGACGAGTTCGATCTCCACCCGGTCGCCGCGCAGCCGGGTGACGGCGTCCTCGCCGTAGGGGCCGAGGCCGCGCAGGACGATGTTGGGACGGAAGCGCGCCATGGAGAACCGGGCGTCCGCCCGCCGGTTCAGGTCGTCGAGCGACTCGGCCGACAGCACCGACACGGGGTAGCCGTCGGCGTACGTCAGGGTGCCGCCGCCGAGGAGGGTGGGACGGGTCCCGGTGAAGCGGACGAGGCGGCAGGGGAGTCCGAGGACCTCGGAGAACCAGCCGGCCGCGTCGTCGCCCTGGTCCATCCCCTGGCACGGGCGGCGGTGCACGGTCACGTCGAGGGCGGGGCCGTCCACCGCCTCGCACACCAGGGGCGACGGCGCGAGCGGGGTGTGGACGCTGAGCTTCACGCCGTCGAAGGCGGGGTGCAGCAGCGCCAGTTCGGGGGCCTCCCGCTGCGACAGGTGCCGCCCGTCCGGCCGGACGAGCATGAACTCCCGGTCGTGGCGCAGCCCGTCCGGGGTCAGTTCGGCCTCGGTGACCGGGACGGCCCCCGCGCTCTTGATCGGGAAGACGTTCAGCCCGGCGACGATGGCGTTCATGCGACGGACGTTACGGACCGGTTCGACCCGGTGGCCAGGGGCACGGGCCATACTTGACGCGGATTCGTCAGTTTGGAGGCCGGAGGGCATGACCGGGGACGACTTCACCTACGCCGAGGTCGGCGCGACGCACGAAGCGGAGCGCCCGGCCGGGTACCGGCACATGCGGCAGCGCATGCTCGTCGGGCAGGGGCCCGCGGCGTTCCGGAACGCCGCGGACGCGGTCATGGAGTTCTGGATGCACCGCGCGCTCCCGGTCCGGGTCGAGGCGTCGGCGCCGCGCGCCGCGCCGGGCGTGAGCGTCGTGATCGGGCTGGGCGTCGGGCCGCTGCGCCTGAAGGCGCCCTGCCGCATCGTGTGGACGCGCGAGGAGGAGCGCTACGCCGGATGGGCGTACGGCACGCTCCCCGGCCACCCGGAGTCGGGGGAGGAGTCGTTCGTCGTGCACCTGGACGACGAGGGCGACGTGTGGCTGACGGTCACCGCGTTCAGCCGTCCGGCGACGGCGGCGGCGAAGCTGGCGGGCCCGTTCGGAAGGCTGTTCCAGCGCTCCTACGCCCGCCGCTGCGGTGCCGTGCTGCGCCGCCTGTCGCGGGCCTAGGTGGGCCGCGGGACCACGCCCACCCCGGTCGTGGCCCCGCGGCCCCGCTCCAAGGGGTGCCGCGGTATTCGATTATCCCTGCCGGCGTCCGCCCGCACGAATCCACCGAATGAGTTTTGACTCACAATGTGACCTGCGCTTCCCTTGCTTGTCGGCGGCCGGAGCCGGCGACGTGCGGCGACGATGCGCGTTCCGCGCGGCGCCCGTGCCGCGCGCGGTGTTCCGAGGCCCGCGCGCGGCGGACAGAAAACGCGGCCGTCCCAATTCTCGACGACGGAAAAGCGTTATGCCGGTTGGACCGTGCGAAGCGGCCGGGGCCGGTGTCGTCCTCATTCGGCCGGTTCTTCCGGTGAACCGGCGGTCCTCCGGGCCCGTCGTCGGTGCCCGCCGGTAGATTCGGGGGCGCCTGGGATTCGGGGCGCCTGCGCAACGGGGACGGATGGGGACGCGATGCGGGTCGAACTGCTCACCGTCGGGGACGAGCTGCTCCTCGGCGACACCATCAACGGGAACGCCGCGTGGCTCGGCCGCCGGCTCGCCGACCACGGCGTCGAGGTCACCCGCAGCGTGGTCGTCGGCGACGAGCTGGACGTGATCGTCGCGGCGGTGGAGTCGGCGCTCGACCGGGCCGACGCCGTCATCACCACCGGCGGGCTCGGCCCCACCTACGACGACGTGACGCGCGACGCGCTCGCCAAGGCGGCGGGCGTCGCCCTCGTCCGCGACGCGGAGCTGGAGCGGCGGCTGCGCGAGCGGGTGGCGCGGGCAGGCCGCGAGTTGCAGCCGATGGCGCTGCGCATGGCCGACGTCCCCGAGGGCGCCCGGCCGCTGACCAACTCCGCCGGTTCGGCGCCCGCCCTGCGCGTCGAGCTGCCCGGCGGGGTCGTCTACGCCCTGCCGGGCGTCCCGTTCGAGATGCGCACGATCATGGACGAGATCGTGCTGCCGGAGCTCGCGGGGATCGCCGGGCTGCCCGCGGTGGCGCGCCGCACGCTGCGCACCGCCCGGCTGTGGGAGTCGGTCGCCGCGACCCGCCTCGCCGAGGTCGAGGCGATGGACGGCGTGAAGCTCGCCTACCTGCCCGATCCCGCCGAGGTGAAGATCCGCATCACCGTGTCCGGCGAGGACGCGGCCGGACGGCTGGCGGGCGTGGAGTCGCGCGTCCGGGAGCTGCTCGGCCCGTCGGTCTACGGGGTCGAGGACGAGTCGCTCGGGCTGGTCGTGCACCGGCTGCTCCTGGACCGGGGCGAGACCGTCGCCACCGCGGAGTCGCTGACCGGCGGCCTCATCGGCGCCGAGCTGACCGCGACGCCCGGGTCGTCCGCGACGTACGCGGGCGGCGTGGTCGCCTACGCGACCGGGCTGAAGGAGCGGCTCCTCGGCGTTCCGGGCGACCTGCTCGCCGAGCACGGGGCCGTCCACCCGGACGTGGCCGCCGCGATGGCCGCCGGCGTCCGCGACGCGCTCGGCGCGACCTACGGGCTCGCGGTGACGGGCGTGGCCGGTCCCGACCCGCAGGACGGCCGTCCGGTGGGAACGGTCTATGTCGGTTTGGCCGGACCCGGAGACTCGCCGACGGTGGTCGGCCCGAAACTCCCGGTGCCCGGCGCGGGGCCGGAGATCCGCGCGGTGATCCGGCGGATGACCGTCGTACACGCGCTTGAGCTGCTGAGACGCCGCCTTCTGGGGCTTGACGTCGAGGACGGGAGCGGACAGGCTCAGGAAGATCGGGAAGATAGGGGCTGATTACAGCGTTACGTTCCGAGCGAACACGAAATCAACGGTCTGCCATCGCCGCCGTCAAGGCGGGTACGGTGGAACCGGCAGATGGTCCGAACTGAGGGAGGGAGCGAGACGATGGTCCTGCTTCGCCAGCTGCTCGGTGACGTACTGCGGCAGCTGCGGCTGCGCCAGGGACGCACCCTCCGTGAGGTGTCCGCGGCAGCGCGGGTGTCACTCGGCTATCTCTCCGAGGTCGAGCGGGGGCAGAAAGAGGCCTCTTCGGAGTTGCTGTCCTCTATCTGCAAGGCCCTGGGCGTTCCGCTGTCGCACGTGCTGAGGGAAGTCGCGGATCAGCTCGCCCTCGCCGAGCTTCAGCACGAGCCCGTCATGGCGGGTGCGCCGGAGCACGAGCGGATCTCCGCCGAGAGCATTCCGGAGACCCCGGAGGAGATCACCGGCGAGTTCCGCGCCGACATGGTCGCCGCCTGACCGCGGGCGGCGCGTTCATGCCCCTGGCCGGGGCCGCGGGTGTGCGCGGCCTCACGGCATGAACTCGGCATTCGCGGGGATTCTCCCGTGTTGTAACGGATAAACCGTAACGATGCGGAAGGAGCCCGTTCATGGCGTCGGTCAAGAGCCCGCTCACCGAGTCGGACCTGAAGGCCGCCGGGGACGCCTTGCAGGGCGCTCTCGTCGACTTGATCGATCTTTCTCTGGTGGCCAAGCAGGCGCACTGGAACCTCACCGGCCGCAATTTCAAGGTCGTCCACGAGCACCTCGACGAGATCGTCGCGCTGGCCCGCAGCGGCCAGGACGACGTCGCCGAGCGAGCGGTGGCGATCGGGGCGAACCCCGACGGCCGCGTCCGCACGGTCGCCGACCGTACCCGGCTCCCGCAGCTGGAGGCCGGCTACCTCGACGACGACAAGGTCGTCGCCGCGATCACCGACATCCTTGCGCAGATCATCGCGCGGTTCCGGGAGCGCATCAAGGCGACAGACGAGCCGGACCAGGTGACCCAGGACCTGCTCATCGGCATCACCGCCGAGCTTGAGAAGCAGCACTGGATGTTCCAGGCGCAGACCTGACGGGACGAGACCGGTCCCGAGGCGCCGCGGCCCCGGTGCCCGTGCCGGACCGATCGATGAGCCCCGGCCCCGCCGTCTCCCGGCGGGGCCGGGGCTTTTCCGCGTTCGGCCGTGCTCTGCCCGCGATGCAGTGATGATGGGGGTATGCACCCTCTCTCCCGAGCCGTGCCGCTGGCCGCCGCTCTGCTCGCCCTGGCCGCCTGCGGCTCCGAAGGCGACGGCGCGGGACGGCTCTGCACGCTGATCGGGACCGATCCCGGGGTGAGCCTGGTCGTCCCCGACGGGTCCCGTGTCGCGTCCGCGTCCCTGCGGGTGTGCTGGGACGGGACGTGCCAGGAACCCCGGATCGAGCTGGGCCCGACCTCGAAGACCGTGCCGACCGGCTGCGACGGCGACGGGCCGGACGCCGTCTGCGGCGCCTCCGCCTCCCCTGACGGGGGCAAGAGGGCCTTCGCCCGAATCGAGGGTCTGCCCAAGGCGCCCGTGCGGGTGACGCTGAAGCTGCGCGACGCGGAAGGGCGGACGTTCGTCGACGAGCGGCTCGACGTCACGCCGAAGGCGACGTTCCCGAACGGGCGGCACTGCCCCGAGGGCGCGCCGCAGGTGGGGCTGACCGTCGCGAACGGCCGGGTGACCGCGCGCTGATCACGTGCGCAGGTGTGCCAGGACGGTCTCGGCGAACTCGACGGCGAGCGGGCTCAGGGCGTCCCAGCGGCGTGCCGCCCATCCCGCGGTGAGCGGCGGCAGGCCGGGGATCGGCACCAGCCGCACGTCCCCCGAGCCGTCTCCCCAGCCGGGCAGCGCGGGCAGGATCGCCTGGCCGAGGTCCAGTTCGGCCAGCAGGAGGGCGGTGTCCCAGTCGGCGACGCTCGTCGTGGACCTGAGCCGCACCCCGTGACGTTCCAGGTGCATTTCGAGGTGGACGCGGGACGTCGAATGCGCGGGCAGTTCGATGTAGCGGATCCCGGCGAGTTCCTCCAGCGCGACGGACGCCCGCGCGGCGAGCGGATCGGCGGCGTGCACGGCGAGCACCCACGGCAACTCCCGCGACGCCCGCTGCTCCACGCCCTCCAGCGGCGGCCCGATCGTCACCCACGCGAGATCGGCGGTGTGCGACCGCACCGCCTCCAGGCAGCGGCGGCTCGATCCGGCGGTCTCGAACTGGAGCGCGGCGTCGGGGTGCCGCGCCCGGAACGCCGCCACTCCCGCCGCCATGAAGTGCCGCACGGTCGTGGCCCCGGTCGCGACGCGGACCGTGCCCCCGACCCCGCGGCGCAGATCGTCGAGCCGGCGCAGCGCGGCGTCCAGCCCCGCGATGCCCTCCGCCGCGGCCGCGTGCAGGATGCGCCCCGCGCGGGTCGGCACCACGCCCCGCGGCCGGCGCTCCAGCAGCACGAGCCCGGTCTCGCGTTCGAGCCGCTTGACGTGCTGGCTGACGGCCGACTGGCTGCACGACAGGTCCCGCGCCACCGCGCTCAGGTTGCCCGCCGCGCAGACGGCCACGAACACGCGAAGGTCGTCCAAGGTCACAAAACCCCAAGCTAGACCTAGGGGACCGCCAAGAAAACCCGAGAATTGACTTGGAGTGCTCCTCGGGCAGACGATCTCCATGAGGGCGCAGGATCCGGCGACCCGCAAAGGCGGCGACCCGCCCTGGAGCCTCAGGGGGCAGGGCGGGCGCCGACCGGCTGGCAGCGGGGGCACCAGAAGGTCACCCGTGCCTCGCCCGGAGGGCCCTGGTCCGCCCGCTCGATCCGGGTGCCGCATCGCCGGCACGGACGGCCCGCCCGCCCGTACACCCAGTGCTCCCGCCCGCGCCCCAGCTGACCGGTCGTGATGTGGCCGTGCCGCTCCTTGTTGGCGTCCAGAAGGCGCTGAGCGAGCTGCACGAGGCCCGAGATGTCGGGAACGTTCCCAACGGCGGTCCACGGGTGCACGCCCCGCAGGAACAGGACCTCGGCCTTGTAGACGTTGCCGATCCCGGCGACCCTCGTCTGGTCGAGCAGCGCCTCGCCGACCGCCCGGTCCGGGTCCTCCGCCAGCCGCGCGACCGCCTCGGCCTCCAGCCGCGGCCCCCAGTCGGGATCGAGGAGATCGGGCCCGAGATGCCCCACCGCCGCGTCCTCCTCGTCGGTGCGCAGCAACTCGACCAGCCCCAGCGAGGACCCGACCGCCTGCCACTCGGCGTTCGCCAGCACGAGCCGCACCCGGTGGTCGCGCGGAGGAGGCCCGGCCCTGCGGATCTGCCAGCGCCCCTCCATCATCAGGTGCGTGTGGACGGTCAGCCCGCCCTCCACCCGCACCAGGAGGTGCTTGCCGCGCGACACCGCGTCCAGCACGGTCCGCCCGCGCAGATCGGCCGTCGCGTACCGCGGCACGCGGAAGTCCGAACGCGTCAGCACCCGCCCCTTCAGCGCCTCGCGCAGGCGCCGGGCGGTCAGCCAGACGACGTCGCCTTCGGGCATCTCAGATCAGCGAGGGGCTTTCCCAGGCGGAGGGGTCCTCGGTCAGCTTCTGGACGGGCTCCGGCAGCTCCCCGGCGGCGATGTGCGCGAGCGTGACCTGCTCCAGGATCGCCCGCTCGCTGGCGCGCAGCGCGATCCACACCTCCTGCAGGGAGTGCGCGGGCCCCTCGTACCCCACGTGCTCGGGCCGCTCGCCCCGCACGCCGAGCAGCGGCCCGTCGACGGCGCGGATGATGTCGGCCAGCGAGATCCGCTCGGCCGGACGCGCCAGCCAGTAGCCGCCCTCGGGCCCCCGCTGGCTCCGGACGATCCCGGACCGGCGCAGCTGTCCGAGGATGTTCTCCAGGAATTTGGGCGGAATCTGCTGGGCCTCCGCGAGCTGCACCGCGGTCACCGGATGACTCCCGGCGACCGCCAGCTCGGCGGCGGCACGCAGCGCGTAGTCGACCCGGGCGGACAATCGCATAACCCCATTATCCCTTGCCGATAGAACTACTTCGGTTCCTTGCCCGTCAGGATTTGTACCTACAAGTATGTACACTTCGATGACGACCCGATCCCGAAGGGATGCGTGACCATGCCGCTCGTCCGTATTGATGCCCTCCGCATGGACCCGCACCGGCTGGAGGTCCTGGGAGACGCGGTACACCAAGCCCTGATGGAATCGATCGGGTTCCCCGCCGAGGACCGCTTCCAGATCCTGACGAGCCACGACGGCGCCGCGAGCACGCTCAAGCACGGCACCTACCTCGACATCCCTCGCGACGACGGCATCGTCTACATCGACATCACCATGCGCGCCGGCCGCACCGACGACCAGAAGAAGAAGCTCTACGCGCGCGTCTGCGCCCTGGCCCACGAGCGCGCCGGCGTGGCCCCTCACAACGTCTTCATAGTCGTCCACGAGAACACCCCCGCGGACTGGTCCTTCGGCCACGGCCAAGCCCAGTACCTCGAATAACACGACGCGCCCCCCGGAACCGGGCTCTTGTCCGGAGGGCGCGCCGTGGGTCCTGCTAGCCGCGCGACGAGCTCAGCCACCACCGCAACCACGCAACGACCTCAATGGTCGCGATCGCGTCCGAAGGCAGGTTCGAGCGAAGCAAGAACCTGATCGCGCAGCGAGCCGCAAGGCGAGACGGAGCGATGCCAGCGATCGCCGCTTTTCTCGACGATGGAGGGCCGCCAGGCCCGAAGGAGGAGAGAAATGCAATCAGCACAGACCCAAGAGCTCTGCGGCGGCTTGGGCGTTG
This sequence comes from Spirillospora sp. NPDC049024, assembly GCF_040649235.1. Lineage (NCBI taxonomy): Bacteria > Bacillati > Actinomycetota > Actinomycetes > Streptosporangiales > Thermomonosporaceae > Spirillospora > Spirillospora sp. NPDC049024. Next base: position 265,564 of record NZ_JBEZFD010000001.1, on the reverse strand, counting down.
GCGGCGGCGGCGCCGTAGGTGGCCAGGTGGACGGCGGGGACGGGGCGCCAGACGGGGAGGCCCATCTCGACGACGACGGTGTCGGGGCGGGCGGCCAGCAGGGCCGTGGTGAGGGCGCGCTGGGCGGCGTGGCGGTGGGCGTCCCGGAGGACGACGATGAGGCCGCGTCCCTTGGCACGGTCCAAGACACCCTCCACCGTCCCGTCCGCGTCGTCGGCCCGGACGGCGTCGGGCGCCCACGGGTGCAGGCCCCAGGGGGTCGGGCCGACCGCGATGTTGCCGGACGACTCGGTCTCGACGACCAGGGGCGGCCCGCTCCAGGCGGGCAGCGTGCCGGTCAGGCGGAGGGCGCGGCGGGCGGCCTCCAGGCCGGCGGACCGGTCGACGACGGCGGGGCTGCGCCCGGCGAGCCACTCCCGGAGCAGGCGGGTGCGCTCGGCCGCGGCCGCCAGCCTGGCGAGGGGGAGGCGCCCGGTCCGGACGGCCTCGTCGATCGCCGCGAGGGTGGCCTCCACGGTCTCGGCGTGCTCGTTCGGGCCGAGGCACAGCAGGTCGGCGCCCGCGATGAGGGCCCGCACGGACGCCTCCGGGATGCCGATCGCGCCGCTCGCGCCCTCCATGTCGAGCGCGTCGGTGACGATCACGCCCTCGTAGCCGAGGCGCTCGCGCAGGAGGCCGGTGATCGCGTCCTGGGAGAGGGTGGCGGGCGCCCCGCGCGTGATGGACGGCAGGTTGAGGTGCCCGGTCATCACCGCGCGGGTGCCGGCCGCGATCGCCGCCCGGAACGGGACCAGCTCGCGCCGGTCCAGCAGGTCCAGGTCGGCGTCGACGAGGGGGATCGCCAGGTGGGAGTCCTCCACGGTCGCGCCGTGGCCGGGGAAGTGCTTCGCGCAGGCGGCGACGCCCGCCTCCTGCGTGCCGGTGACGGCGGCGGCGGCGTGCCGCGCGACCAGTGCGGGGTCGGAGCCGAACGAGCGGGTGCCGATGACCGGGTTGTCGTCGGCGGTGTTGACGTCGACCGACGGCGCGAAGTTGAAGTTGACGCCGACCTCGGCCAGTTCGGCGCCGAGCGAGCGGTAGATGCGGCGGGTCAGCTCCGGGTCGTCCACGGCGCCGAGCGCGGCGTTGCCCGGGTAGGGGCTGCCGGTCGCGTGGCCGCCGAGCCGGGTGACGTCGCCGCCCTCCTCGTCGATCGTGACGAACGGGTCGCCGGCCTTGCGCATCTGCGCGGTGAGCGCGGCCAGCGACTCCGGGCTCGGGACGTTGCCGGTGAGCGCGAACAGCGTGACGCCGCCGAGTCCCGCCTCCAGCTCGTCCAGGAGCCAGCGCGGTGCGGTCGCGCCGGGGAACGACGGGAGCAGCGTGCCGCGGGCGAGCCGGGCGATCTCCGCCGTGGTCGCGATGTCGTCGGTCGTCACCCCTTCACCGCCCCGGCGGTGAGGCCGGACACCATGCGGCGCTGGACGACGAGGAAGAAGGCGATGACGGGAATGGTGAGCAGCGTGGACGCTGCCATGATGGGCCCCCAGGCGTTGCCGCTGCGGCCGAAGAAGAACTGCAGCATGATCGGCAGGGTGTACTTGGTCTGGTCGTCCAGGAACGTGAACGCGAAGATGAACTCGTTCCAGGCGGTGATGAAGGAGAAGATGCTGGTCGCCACCAGGCCGGGGGCGACGAGCGGGAGCAGGACCCGGAAGAACGTCCGGACGGGCCCGGCGCCGTCGATGGCGGCGGCCTCCTCCAGCTCGCGCGGCACCGCGGCGACGAAGCCGCGCAGCATCCAGATCGCGAACGGGACGGCGAAGCCGATGTAGACGACGACGAGGCCGGCCAGGCTGTTCAGCAGGTCCAACTGCTTCAGGTCGAGGAACAGGGGGATGACCAGCGCCTCGCACGGGACCATCTGCACCACCAGCAGCATGATCAGGAACGTGGTGCGGAACCGGAACCGGAAGCGGGCGACGGCGATCGCGGCCATCAGCGAGAGCAGCCCCGACACCAGGACGGTGACGAGCGCCAGGATGGCGCTGTTGCGGAAGTACTCCCAGAAGGAGACCTCCGCGATGCCGCCGTTCAGCACCAGGTCGAAGTGCTCCAGCGTCGGGTGGGACGGCAGCGGCTTCGGCGTCGTGCTGAAGATCTCGGTGTTGGGCTTGAAGGCGGTGGAGGCCATCCAGAAGACGGGGAACACCGCGATCGCGAAGACGAGCAGCCCCGTCCCGTTCAGCAGCAGCTTGCGCGGCAGGCGCCTCATCGGGTCTCCCCCTGACGGACCATGACCCGCACGTAGAGGGCGGTGACGACGAGCAGGATGAGCGTCAGCACGAGCGCGATCGCCGAGCCCATGCCGAGCTTCGGATTCAGCGAGCCGAACGCCTCGGAGTAGCCGTACAGCGACAGGTTGAACGCGTCGCGGTTGGCCATTCCGGCCATGATGAACAGCTGCGTGAAGACCTTGAAGTCCCAGATGATCGACATGACGATCAGCACGAGGAAGATCGGCTTGAGCATCGGGTAGGTGAGGCTCCAGAACGTCCGCCACGGGCCCGACCCGTCCACGCGGGCCGCCTCGTACAGCTCGCCCGGCACGCTCTTCAGCCCGGCCAGCACGGACACCGCGACGAACGGGCACGCCTGCCAGACGACGCACACGGTGAGGACGGTGTAGGTGGACAGGGGCGTGGCGAACCAGTTGTAGTCGCTCCAGCCGCCGCCGACGAGGAAGTCCGGCAGCAGGTCCAGGCACCAGTTGACGAGGCCGCCGGTGGTGCCGAACAGCCAGCTGAAGATGATCGCGGCGGTGACCGGCGGGGTCGCCCAGGCGACCATCACGCCGCCCGCGACGAAGCCCGACATCCGCTTGCCGAGCTTGTGGAGCAGCAGCCCCACCAGCGTGCCGACGACCAGGGTGAGGGACACCGCGACGGCGGCGAACAGCACGGTGTGCCGGAGGGTCTGCCAGAAGAACGGGTCGTTGAAGATCTTGTCGAAGTTCTCGGTCCCCACCGACTCGGCCGGCTCGCCGCGCAGCTGGCGGTTGCCGACCTTCTGGAACGACATGATCCCGATCTGGATCATCGGCCAGAACATCAGGACGGCGATCACGACCACGGTGGGCGCGATCAGCAGGTAGGGCCCGAGGCGGGGCGCGCGGCGGGGCCGCGCCCGGCCGGAGGATCTCCGGCCGGGCGCTTTCCGCACCGCGGGAGCGGTGTCGAGCATGGACGTTCCGATCAGCCGGGTACTAGGGGTTCAGCAGCGTGTTGGCCTGCTCGTTCGCCTTCTTCATCTCCTCCTCGGCGGACTTGCCCTGCATGATGGCCTTGACCGCGTTCGGCAGCACCTTCTTGGCCTGCTCGAACTCGCCCCAGCCGGCGCTGATCGGCGGGAACTTCGTGTTGCCCGCGATCGAGGTGAAGACCTCCAGCTTCGGGTCGGAGAACTTCACGTCCGACCGCATGGAGGAGAAGCCGCTGTAGTCCGCCCAGATCTTGGCGTTCTTGGCGTTGTTGAGGATCGTGATGTAGTCGAAGGCCGCGGCCTTGGCCTTGCTGTCGTTCCACACCGCGAGGTCGGAGCCGCCCGCCATGACCGGGGCGTTGCCGCCGGTCTTGCTCGGGATCGGGAAGACGCCCCACTTGTCGGCGTTCTTCGCGGAGACCTTCTTCATCTCCTTGAGCGCCCAGCTGCCGTCGACGTACATGCCGAGCTTGCCGAGCGCGAAGTCGCGCTGCGGGCCCTCCAGCTCGTTCTTGCCCACGTACTTCTCGGGCGCGACCTTCTCGGTGGTGACGAGGCCGGCGTAGTACTTGACCGCCTCGACCGCCGGCGGCTGGTCGAGCTGCCCCTTGAAGCCGCCCTTGCCGTCGTCGACGGCGACCTCGCCGCCGTTGCCCCAGATGAAGCTGAGCAGCGCGTTGGTCTGGTCGCTCGGGATGCCGATGCCGGGGACCTTCTTGGAGTCCTGCACCTTCTTGGCCGCGGCGGTCAGGTCCGCCCACGTCTTCGGCGGCTGGATGCCGAGCTCCTGGAACCAGTCCGTCCGGTACCAGACGCCGCGGACGCCCCCGTACCACGGCACGGCGTAGGTCTTGCCGTCCGCGGTGTCGTTGCCGAGGGCGGACTTGTTCAGCGTCTTGCCGTCCGCCCAGCCCTCGTACTCGTCGGTGATGTCGGCCAGGCTGCCCTGCTCGATGTGGGACTGGACGTCGGTGTTGCCGAGCTCGGTGACGTCGGGCCCCTCGCCGCCGGCCGCCGCCTTCTGGAAGGTGGTGGCGACCTGCGGCCACGGCACGTACTTGATCTGGACGTCGGTGTTCGGGTGCTTCTGCTTGAACTCCGCCTCGACGCCGTCGAGGATCTTGGTCTGCTCGGGCGTGCCGTCGCCCATCATCCAGACCTTGAGCTGCGCCGGGTCCTTGCCCCCGTCCTTGCCGTCGCCGTCCTTGCTGTCGCCGCCGCAGGCCGTGGCGGCCAGGGCGATCGCGGCCGTCGCGGCCGCAACCTTGATGTACTTCACTGGGGATCCTTTCCGGCATCGCCTCGCGCGGCCTTGTGGCCTGCGGTGCGGGTGGAGACGGCGCGGACCCTTTAGGGTCCCAGCCATGCCCTCCTCGCGTTCGCATCGCTCGCGGGCGCCCTGCTCGCCAGTCCGCGCTCTGCGCGCGCCTCCGGCCCGGGGTACCGTGCCGGTCGGCGCTTGGGCGTAAACTAACAAGAAACTTTCCTAAACAAAACTGCTCGTTAGCGGATTGAGACATCAGGGGTGCCAGGATGGCAAGACGCCCGGGAACGCCGCGGCTGCTGCGTGAGCTGAACGACCGCGCGGCGCTGGACCTGCTCGTGGAGCAGGGCCCGCTGACCCGTGCCCAGATCGGCGAGCACACCGGGCTGTCGAAGGTGACCGCGTCCCAGTTGCTGTCCCGGCTGGAGGAGCGCGGGCTGGTCTCGGTCGTGGGGGAGCAGGCCGGGGGGCGGGGCCCGAACGCCGCGCTCTACGCGGTCGTCCCGTCCAGCGCGTACGTCGCGGGCCTGGAGGTGGGACCGGACGGGGTCACGGCCGGCGTCGCCGACATCACCGGGAACATCGTCGCCCAGGTCACCGTCGACCCGAACGGCGCCGACGAGCCGGTGAAGATGGTGCACAGCGCCGTCGTCAAGGCGTGCCGCTCGGCCAAGGTCGCGGTGTCGAGGCTGAGCGCCTTCGTCATCGGGACGCCCGGCGTCGTCGACCCGCGCTCCGGCGACGTCCAGTTCTCCTTCGACCTGCCCGCCTGGCACGAGGGCGTCCTCGCCGCGCTGCGCACCGACCTGCGCCGCCCCGTGACCATCGAGAACGACGTGAACCTCGCCGCCATCGCCGAGCGGGCCTACGGGGCCGCGCGCGACGCCGACGACTTCGCGCTCATGTGGTTCGACCGCGGCATGGGCCTGTCGGTGATGCTGGGCGGGCGGCTGCACCGCGGCCGGTGGGGCGGCGCGGGGGAGATCGGCTACCTGCCCGTCCCGGGGGCGCCGCTGCCGGTCGGCGCCGCCCGCCGCGCGGCGCAGGACGAGGGCGTCACCGAGTCGACGACCTGGGGGATCCCGACCCTCGCCGGCGGGTACGGGGCCCTGGTGGGCGCGGACGCGGTCCGCGCGCTCGCCCACCAGCACGGCATCGCCGAGCCCACCGCCGTCGACTGCGTCCGCGCGGCCGCCGCCGACGAGGACCGCGGCGGGGCGTTCCTCGACGAGCTCGCCGACCGCATCTCCTACGGCGTGACCTCGGTCAACATCGTCCTGGACCCCGGGCTCGTGGTGCTGTCGGGAAGCCTCGGCCGGGCCGGCGGGTGGCCGCTCGCCACCCGCATCGAGGCGATCGTCGGCCGGATCAGCCCGACCCGTCCCGCCGTCGCCGTCACCGGCGTCACGGGCAACCCCGTCCTGCGCGGCGCGCTGCACGCGGCCCTGGAGCAGGCCCGCGACGACGTCTTCTCGGCCGCGGGGGCCTAGCAGGACGACGCGTGCGGGAGGACGCGCCCGCGGAAGCGGGAAGCGCCCCCGCCCGGCCGGCGGAGGCGCTTCCCGATCGCGCGATGGACCGTTCCCCTACGCGTCCCCCGGAGCGGCTCCTACTTGGCGGACGCCGCCGCGACGGCGGCCTCCTTGTGCCGCCGCGGATCGTTCAGCGCGCGGTCGATGACGGTCTGGCTGATGATCTGGCGCTTGCGCCGGAGCGCGGCGGCCTTGCGTGCCGTAGGTGTCATGGCGAAACCCCGTTCCGCGGTGGCGCTTTCCCCTTGGCCACCGCAAACCCCGTGATGCGTCCATGGTCTCAAACGAAAGGGCCGGGGGGTATCCGCCCGAGGAATGAATTCGAGGTCAGACCAACAGCGGAGGAGCACCCTGGACACCCCCCGGGGCCGCGCGCTGAGATCATGGGAACGCCGTCTTCCACCTGCCCGTTGGGGGAACCGTGAGCGACGAACCGAGGGGACGCCATGGCGCTGCGTGACCGGCTGCGGCGCCTCGTCCAGAAGCCGGGGAGCGTCGATCTGGCGCCGCTGCGCGCCCTGGCGGACGAGGCCGGGGCGCGCGAGTCCCGCGTGCGGGAGCTCTCCGACGCCGAGCTGACCGCCGCCGCGTCCGTCCTCCGCGAGAAGGAGGACCTCGCCGAGCTGTGCGCCCTCGGCCGGGAGGCCGCCCGCCGGACCCTCGGGGAGCGCCCCTTCGACGTCCAGCTCGTCGGGACGCTCGCGCTGCTGTCCGGGCACGTCGCGGAGATGGCCACCGGCGAGGGCAAGACCCTGGCCGGCGCCCTGGCGGCGGCCGGGTACGCGCTGCGCGGCCACCGGGTCCACGTGATGTCGGTCAACGACTACCTGGCGCGGCGCGACGCCGAGTGGATGGCCCCGCTCTACGCGATGCTGGGGGTCACCGTCCGCTGGGTCGGCCAGTCGTCCACGCCCGACGAGCGGCGCGAGGCGTACCGGGCGGACGTGACGTACGCGCCGGTCAGCGAGGTCGGGTTCGACCTCCTGCGGGACCGGCTCGCCACCGGCGCCGCCGACCTCGTGCTCCCCGAGCCGTCCGTCGCGCTCATCGACGAGGCCGACTCGGTGCTGGTGGACGAGGCCATGGTCCCGCTCGTGCTCGCGGGCGCGGCCGACTCGGGCACCGCCGACCCGCGGCACGCCGACCTGGTCCGGCGGCTGCGCCCCGGGCTGCACTACTCCACCGACGACGAGGCGCGCAACGTCCAGCTCACCGCGGCCGGGGCCCGCGAGGTGGAGCGCGTCCTCGGGCTCGACCTCTACGCCCCGGAGAACCTCGGCACGCTCACCGCGGTGAACGTGGCGCTGCACGCGGAGGTGCTGCTGCAGCGCGACGTGGACTACATCGTCCGGGACGGCGCGGTGAAGTTGATCAGCGAGTCGCGGGGCCGGGTCGCCCTGCTGCAGCGCTGGCCGGACGGCCTGCAGGCGGCGGTCGAGGCGAAGGAGGCGCTCGACGCCTCCCCGAGCGGGGAGATCCTCGACTCGATCACCGTGCAGGAGCTGATCGGGCGCTATCCCGTGCGGTGCGGCATGACGGGCACCGCGATGGCCGTCGCCGGGCAGCTGACCGAGTTCTACGGGCTGCAGATCGCGGTCGTCCCGCCGAACCGGCCGTGCGTCCGCGTGGACGAGCCCGACCGCCTCTACGCGACCGCCGCCGACAAGGAGGTCGCGATCGTCGAGGAGATCGCCGCCGCGCACGCCGACGGCCGCCCGGTCCTCGTCGGGACCGGCGACGTCGCCGAGTCCGAGCGGCTCGCGCGCCGGCTCGCCCGCGCCGGGCTGGACCGGGTCGTCCTCAACGCCAAGAACGACGCCGAGGAGGCCGCGATCATCGCGGAGGCGGGCGCGTACGGCGCGATCACCGTCTCCACGCAGATGGCCGGGCGGGGCACCGACATCCGGCTGGGCGGCAGCCCCTCGCCGACCGCGCCCGGGACGGCCCCCGCCGAGCACGACGGGACCGACCACGACCGGGTCGCGCGGGCCGGGGGCCTGCTGGTCATCGGGACCGGCCGCTACCACAGCAGCCGCCTGGACGACCAGCTCCGGGGCCGCGCGGGACGGCAGGGCGACCCCGGCGGCTCGGTGTTCTTCACCAGCCTCCAGGACGACCTCGTCACCCGCTACGCGCCGGACGAGGAGTCGAAGGCGCCCGCCGGCGACGACGGGCTCATCACCGACAAGGGCGCGCACTGGATCGTCGGCCACGCCCAGCGCGTCGCGGAGGGCGTCGACCTGGAGCTGCACCGCAACACGTGGCGCTACAACCACCTGATCGGGCTCCAGCGGCGCGAGGTGCTCGCCGAGCGCGACGCCGTCCTGCACGGCGACGCCGCCGACCGGGCCATGGCCGCCGACGCCCCGGCGCGGCACGCCGAGCTCACCGGGACCGCGGGCGCCGAGGCGGTGGCGGCCGCCGCCCGGCAGATCGTCCTGTACCAGCTCGACCGCTGCTGGGCCGAGCACCTGGCCTTCCTCGCCGACCTGCGCGAGGGCATCCACCTGAGGTCGCTCGGCCGGGGCCTGGACCCGCTCATCGAGTTCAACCGGGAGGCCGTCCCGGCGGGCAAGCGGCTCCTCGGCGACGCGCGGAAGCGCTCGGTGGCCGCCTTCGAGGCCCTCACCGCGTCCGAGGACGGCATCGACCTCGACTCGGCGGGGCTGAAGCGCCCCTCGGCGACCTGGACCTACCTCGTCCACGACAACCCGTTCGGGTCCCTGGACGAGCGGGCCCTGCGCGGGCTGATCAACATGTTCAGGGGGCGGCGGCGCTGAGCCTCCGGGGGATGATCGCCTCGGCGGCGGCCCGGGCGGCGGCGGCCGCGTCGCGGATGCCCGCGACGCTGAACGCGACGACCGCGCCCTCGTGCAGGATGAGCAGCTGGTCGGCGAGCACGCCGTCGCCCACCAGGTCGGCGTAGAGGGCGCGCACCCAGGCCTTCTGCTCGGCGGCGACCCCGTGCACCGGATGGGACGGGTCGGGCAGCTCGGCGCAGGCGTTCACCATCGAGCAGCCGCGCCCGCACTCGGTGGCCAGCCATTCCCCGAGGGCGTCGAACGTGGCGAGGACCCGCTCGCGGGGGTCGCCCGCCTCTGCGATCCGCTCGGTCATGAAGGCGCGCCACCGCTCGTCGCGGGCGCGCAGGTAGGCCAGGATCAGCGCTTCCTTGGAGCCGAACCGGTCGTAGACGGTCTTCTTCGTGACGCCCGCCTCGGCGGCGATCAGCTCCATGCCGACGGAGCCGATGCCGCGCTCGTAGAACAGCTCGCTCGCGACCTGGAGCACCCGCCGGGCGGCGGGGGTGAGCGGCCGGTCGTGCACGGGCATCGGGACTCCTTCCGCTGGGGTGACCCTGAGTATACATACCGGTATAGCTACCGTTGTAGCTATACCGGTATGTATACATAGGGAGGGTTCATGCGCGACCGCCGATCGGACGTCCTGCTGGGCGCCGCGTTCGTCGTCATGTGGAGCTCCGGCTTCGTCGGCGCCGAACTCGGCACCCGGGCCGCGCCCGCGAGCGCGCTGCTGGCCTGGCGGTTCATCATCGGCGCCGGCGCGCTCGCCGTGTGGCTGCTGTGGCGCCGGCGCCGGATCCCGCCCCGGGACCTGGCCCTGCACGCGCTCATCGGGACGCTGGGACAGGTCGGCTACCTCGCCGGCGTGTTCCTCGCCGCCCAGCACGGCGTCGCCGCGGGGATCAACAGCCTCATCACGGCGCTGCAGCCGCTCGTCGCGGTCGCGCTCGCCGCGCCCGTGCTCGGCGAGCCGGTCGGCCGCCGGCGGCTCGCCGGGTTCGTCGCCGGGCTCGGCGGCGTCGCGCTCGTCGTCGGCGGCGACCTGGACGGGAGCGCACCCGCCTGGGCGTACGCGCTGCCGTTCGCCGCGATGCTCTCCCTCGTCGGCGCCACCCTCGTGGAGCGCCGCACGCGCCCCTCGCTGGAGCTTCCGGAGGCCCTGGCCGTCCAAGCGGGGGTGAGCGCGGTGGTGTTCTCGGGCTTCGCCGGTGCGGACGGCTCCCTGGTCCCGCCCGCCGACCTCGTCTTCTGGACCGCCATCGCCATCCTCGTCGTGCTGGCGATGTTCGGCGGCTACGGGCTGTACTGGGTCAACGTCCGGCGGACGGGCGTCGGCCGCGTCTCCGCCCTGCTCTACCTCACCCCGCCCACGACGATGCTGCTGGGCTGGATGATGTTCGGCACGACGCTCACCCTGCCGTCACTCCTGGGCATGCTGGTGTGCGCCGCCGCCGTGACCGTGGCGCTCCGGCGCCCGCGGGATCAGGAGCGCAGGCGCAGCCCGCGCGGCGTGGGGTGGAATCCGGCCGACTCCAGGGCGGCGGCCAGCGGGGAGTCGCCGATCGCCTCGCCGTCGGCGCGTTCGACGGTCAGCTTGCCGAGCGCTCCCTCGCGGACGGCGAGGGCGAGCGCGTCCACGGCCGGTTGCAGGACGCCCGGATCGTCGTCCCAGGTCAGGAGCGTCCGGCCGCCGCGTTCGACGTAGAGGACGAGGCGCCCTTCGACGAGCACGACGAGCGCGCCGGCCTTGCGGCCCGGCTTGTGGCCGCCGGCGACCTCGTCGTCGCGCTCGGGCCAGGGCAGGGCCGCGCCGTACGGGTTGGCGGGGTCGGCCGCCGCCAGGACGAGCGCACGGACCTCGGGCTTGCGGGGCGTCTCCCAGAGGGCGGAGATGTCGTCCGGTGCGGCGGCCGTCGCAGGGCGGAGCGCGCGGAGCCGGTCGACGGCCCCCGGCAGCGCGAACTGGGCGGCTCCGAGCCCCTCGACGAAGTACCCCCGCCGGCAGCGGCCCGTCTCCTCGAACGCGCGCAGGACCGGGTAGACGGCGGAGAAGCCCCCAGGGGTGCGTTCGGCCGCGACGGCGCCGCGGATGACGATGCCGTACCGCTCCAGGAGCGATTCGGCGAGGGCGTGCGAGCGCAGGGTGGCGGTGGACTCGCGCTCGGGGAGCGGCCACCAGCGTCCCGCGACCGTGGGCGGACCGGTCCGGGACGGCAGGACGGGACGCCCGCGGCGCGTCGTCCGGGACCGGTGCGTCGGACGGCCGGACCCGAGCGCGGACCGCAGCGGGGCCAGCGTGTCGTTGGTGAGATGGCCGGCCCAGACGAGATCCCACACGGCGGTGACGAGGTCGGCGTCGCTCGCGGTGACCTGCTTGTTCACGCGGTCTGAGAGCGTCCGGAAGAACAGCGCGCCCCCGTCGCCGAGGGCGTCCAGGACGGCCTGGTGCGCGGGCGTGAGCGTGATCTCGGCCGGGTGCGGCATGAGCAGCGGGGCCGTGTCGGCCAGGTACAGCGCCACCCAGCCGTCGCCGCCAGGCAGCCCGCCCTGGCCCGCCCACACGACCTCGCCGGCGGACGTCAGCTCGTCCAGCATGGCCGGGGTGTAGCCGGGCACCCGCGAGGGGAGGATCAGCGACTCCAGCGCGGACGCGGGCACGGCCGCGCCCTGCAGCTGCTCGATCGCCTGGACGAGCGCGTCGATGCCCCGCAGCCGCGATCCGCCCGAGATGCCGTGCCAGGCCGGGAGGAACCGGCCGAGCGACTCCGGCGGGGACGGCTCGACCTCGGCGCGCAGCCGCGCCAGGGAGCGGCGCCGCAGCATGCGCAGCACGCCCGTGTCGCACCACTCGGTCGTCAGCGGCCCCGCCACGGACCCGACCGGCAGGAACTCGCCCTCGACGACGCGCCCCGCGCCGGACAGCCGCCGCAGCGTCTCGACGACCACGGCGACGCCGAGCCCGAACCGCGCGGCGGGCTCGGCCGCCCGGAACGGCCCGTGCGTGCGCGCGTACCGGGAGATCAGGTCGCCGAGCGGGTCGTCGACCGGTTCGAGGAACGCCTCCGGGACCCCCACCGGGAGCGGCGCGCCGAGCGCGTCCCGCAGCCGGCCGGCGTCCTCGATCGCGGCCCAGCGCTCCTCCCCGGCGATCCGCACGCGGATCGCCCGCCGCGTCGCCTCCAGCTCCGCCAGCCAACGCGACACCTGGACGAGCACCCCATCCGGGACGCCCCCGCCCGCGCCCGCGGCCCCAACCTCTCCCGCACGGGTCCCGGTACGCGCGGCCTCTGTACCGCCGGTGTCTGGACCGTCGGCGTCGGTACCGGCCGTTTCGGTACGGGCGGCCTCGATATTGGCGGCCTCGGTACCGGCGGTGTCCGTGCCGGTGGCCTCCGCCGCGCCTGGGGCAGGGCCGGCTGCCGCGTTCTCGGCCGATGGCAGTGCCGCGCCGTCGTCCGCTGGGGCGTCGACGCCCGCGAGGAGGGTGCGTTCGGCCGTTTCCGCCGTGGTGAGCGGGCCGAGGGTGCGCAGGAGGTCGGCGACGCCCTCCAGGTCGCGGGCGCGGCGGTCGGCTGCGAGGCGCTGGAGTTCGCGCTCGGTCTCGGCGACGGCGTCGGGGTCGAGCAGCTCGCGCAGGTCGGCCTGGCCGAGCAGCTCGGCGAGGAGCGCCGAGTCGAGCGCGAGGGCCTGCGCGCGGCGCTCGGCCAGCGGCGAGTCTCCCTCGTACATGAACGCGCCGACGTAGTGGAACAGCAGGGAGCGCGCGTAGGGGGACGGCTCGGAGGTCTCCACCTCCACCATGCGGACCTTACGCCCGGACATGTCGCGCATGAGCTGCACCAGGCCGGGGACGTCGAACACGTCCTGCAGGCACTCGCGCATCGTCTCCAGCACGATCGGGAACGACGGGTACTTGCTCGCCACGGCCAGGAGCTGCGCGGCGCGCTGGCGCTGCTGCCAGAGGGGCATGCGCTTGTCGGGACGGCGGCGGGGGAGCAGCAGGGAACGCGCAGCGCACTCGCGGAACCGGGCTGCGAACAGCGCCGATCCGCCGAGCTCGTCGACGACGATGCGCTCGATGTCGTCGGCGTCGAAGACGGCCAGGTCGAGGCCGGGAGGCTCGTCCATGTCCGGGATGCGGATGACGATGCCGTCGTCGGCGTGCATGGCCTGCGCGTCGACCCCGTACCGCTCGCGCAGGCGGCCGGCTATTGCGAGCGCCCATGGCGCGTGCACGCGCGCGCCCAGCGGTGAGTGGACGACCATGCGCCAGTCGCCGAGTTCGTCGCGGAAGCGTTCGACCACCATCGTGCGGTCGTCGGGTACGTGGCCGGTGGCCTCGCGCTGCTCGTTCAGGTAGGAGACGAGGTTGGCGGAGGCCCAGCCGTCCAGGCCGGAGGCGGTGACGCGCTCCTGCGCCTCCTGCGGGGACAGCCCGACCAGTTCCCGTGTGAACGTACCGAGCGCGCGGCCCAGTTCGGCGGGCCGCCCCAGCGTGTCGCCGTGCCAGAACGGCAGCTTGCCGGGCTGGCCCGGAGCGGGGGAGACGAGCACCCGGTCGGGGGTGATGTCCTCGATCCGCCAGGAGCTCGCACCGAGGACGAACACGTCGCCCACGCGCGACTCGTACACCATCTCCTCGTCGAGTTCGCCGACGCGCGACGCCTTCTCCCCGACGAGGAAAACTCCGAAAAGCCCCCGGTCGGGGATCGTCCCACCGCTGGTGACGGCGAGCCGCTGGGCGCCCGGACGGTCGCGCAGGACGCCGGTGACGCGGTCCCAGACGAGGCGGGGGCGCAGCTCGCCGAACTCGTCGCTCGGGTAGCGCCCGGCGAGCATGTCGAGGGAGGCCTCCAGCGCCGACCGGGGAAGCGTGGCATAGGGGGCGGCGCGCTTGACGAGGGCTTCGAGGTCGTCGACCGTCCACTCGTCCATGGAGACCATCGCGACGATCTGCTGGGCGAGGACGTCGAGGGGGTTGCGCGGGTACCGGAGCTCCTCGATCTCGCCGCCGCGCATGCGGTCGGCGACCACGGCCGTCTGTACGAGGTCGCCCCGGTACTTGGGGAAGATGACGCCCTTGGACACGGCGCCGACCTGGTGACCGGCCCGCCCGACCCGCTGGAGCCCGTTGGCGACCGAAGGCGGCGACTCCACCTGGACGACGAGGTCCACCGCGCCCATGTCGATGCCCAGTTCCAGGCTGGACGTCGCCACGACCGCGGGCAGGCGGCCCTCCTTCAGAGCGTTCTCGATGCCGGCCCGCTCCTCCTTGGAGACGGAGCCGTGGTGCGCCCTGGCGATCTCCAAGGGCGCCCCCTTGGCCGCACCCGCCTGGGCCATCGCCGCCGCGGGGGAGTGGTCCTCCGGCAGCGGCTCGCCGGCGGCGCGTTCGTAGGCGAGTTCGTTCAGCCGGCCGCACAGCCTTTCGGCAAGGCGCCGGGAGTTGGCGAACACCAGCGTCGAGCGATGCGCCTGGATGAGGTCGAGCAGGCGGTCTTCCACGTGGGGCCAGATGCTGCGCTGGCGCGGGTCGGCCGCCCCCGAGTCGTCGACGAACTGGCCGACCTCGCCCATGTCCTCCACCGGGACGACGATGTCGAGCTCGAAGACCTTCTCGGAGGGCGGCTGGACGACGGTGGCGGGCCGCGTCCCGCCGAGGAACGCCGCGACCTCGTCCGCGGGGCGGACCGTCGCCGACAGGCCGATGCGCTGGGCGGGGCGTTCGAGGAGCGCGTCCAGCCGTTCGAGGGACAGCGCGAGGTGCGCGCCGCGCTTGGTGCCCGCCACGGCGTGCACCTCGTCGACGATGACGGTCTCCACCCCGCGTAGCGACTCGCGCGCCCGCGAGGTGAGGATCAGGAACAGCGACTCCGGCGTCGTGATCAGGATGTCGGGCGGCTTGACGGCCAGCCGGCGGCGCTCGTCGGCCGGGGTGTCGCCCGACCGCATCCCGACGCGGACGCCGGGCTCGGGCAGGCCGAGGCGGCGCGCCGCGTGGCGGATGCCGGCCAGCGGGGCGCGCAGGTTGCGCTCGACGTCGACGGCGAGGGCCTTCAGCGGCGACACGTACAGGACGCGGCAGCGGCGCAGCGCCTCCTCGGGCACGGGCTCGGTGGCGAGCCGGTCGAGGGACCACAGGAACGCCGCCAGGGTCTTGCCGGACCCGGTCGGCGCGACGACCAGCGTGCTGTCGCCGCCGGCGATGGACTCCCAGGCCCCCGCCTGCGCGGGGGTGGGTGCGGCGAACGCCCCGGTGAACCAGGCGCGGGTCGCCGGGGAGAAGCGTTCGAGCACGTCACCGCCCATGGCGCCATACTGCCTCGCCGGTCGGACAGAATGCGCCCGAGTGGCGCGCGTCACCTCAAAAAGAGCGAAGCGATCGGAGGGTGTGGGGGTCGTCCCCCACAGAAACTCTTGTAAGCAAGCGCTTGTGTGGGCAAGGTATGGCGGGCACGCCAATGCTCCGCAAAGGGAGTCCTGATGCCTTACGTCCTCCTCGCCCTGGGCCTCCTGTTCGCCCTCACGGCCGCCAACGCGTACGCCCCGCGGCGCAGCCCCCTGCTGCTCGCGGGGAGCTTCTTCGCGGGCTGGCTGACGATCGAGCTGGCGCCGCATGTCCTGGTCGTCTGGGCCGCCGCCACGGCGCTCGCCGCGGCCTTCGGGGGACTGGACGGCTGGGCCGGGTGGGCGGGGCTCGTCCTGGCGATCCTCGGCATGGCGGGAGTCGCGGCCACTCTCGCGGCCTCGCGCCGTACGGTCGTCACCCTGCGGGAAAGCGGCGCGCCCCTCGACCTCGACCCGGAAGGCGCGCCGCGCTACCCGCTCGGCCACCTGATCGTGCCCCCGCTGTGCCTGGTCCCTCGCAGGGGAGTGAAGGTCGAACGCAACATCGTGTACCGGCAGGAAGGCCGCCTGCGCCTGAAGGCGGACGTCTTCCGTCCCGCCGGTGAGCGCGATGCCGCCGGACGTACCGGCGGCGGGCCGCGTCCCGGGCTCATGCAGATCCACGGCGGAGCCTGGGTGATCGGCGACAAGCGGGAGCAGGGTCTGCCGCTGCTCAACCACATGGCCCTCCAGGGGTGGGTCGGCTTCAACGTCAACTACCGGCTCAGCCCCCGCGCCACCTGGCCGGACCACCTGGTCGACCTGAAGCACTTCGTCGCCTGGTACAAGGAGCACGCCGAGGAGTACGGAGCGGATCCCGACTTCCTCTGCGTGACCGGCGGTTCGGCAGGCGGGCACCTCACCGCGATGGTGGCCCTCACCGCGAACGTCCCGGAGTTCCAGCCGGGCTTCGAGGACGCCGACACGACCGTGCAGGGCGCGGTCCCGTTCTACGGCGTCTACAACTTCTTCGAGCCGGGCCCATGGCCTCGCCCCATGGGCGACACACGTCTCCTGGAGCGGATGGTCGTCAAGCGGCCCTTCGCGGAGGACCGGGAGGCGTACGCCAAGGCGTCCCCGGTCACCTACATCCGCGAGGACGCGCCGCCCTTCCTCGTCATCCACGGCAGCCGCGACTCGCTCATCCCGGCGGCCGAGGCCCGCCGCTTCGTGGAGCGGCTGAGGGAGGTCTCGGACTCGCCCGTCCTCTACGCCGAGATGAAGGGCGCCCAGCACGCGTTCGACGTGTTCCCCTCCTACCGGACGGCCAGGGTCATCGAGGGCGTCGAACGGTACCTGACGGGACTGCACCGCCAGTACCGCCAGGGCCGCGCTCCCGAGGTCCCCGGCGAAGTGACGCGGTCCTTGGGAGAGCCGACCGTCGGATAGCGTGGGGCATGTGCGGCTCACAGTTTTCTGGGATCGGATGAACCAGCAGTTCGGCGAGCACTACGCCGAGAGCGTGGCCAAGGACTACGTCATGGCCGAGCTGGACGGCCGCACCATCGAGCAGGCCCTCGCCGACGGCGAATCCGCCAAGAGGGTCTGGCGGGCCGTCGTCGCCACCTTCGACGTCCCCTCGACCCTGCAGTAGGGGCCCGCTACAGCGGGATGCGGTGCGGGACGAACGACGACGTGTCGTCGGTGATGAGCCCGGACGTCTCCCTGATCCCGATCCCGGCCGCCCCGTCGTGGACGACCCACGCGCCGAGCACGGGGTGCTCCCCGTCGAACTCCGGCAGCGCGCAGAACTCCTGGAAGACGTAGCCTTCCGCGCCGTAGTCGCCCTGGGTCCGCTGCTCGGAGCCGTCCGGCGTGACGATGCGCATGCTCGCGCCCTCCCGTCCGAGCAGCGGCTTCTGCACGTAGGAGGTCAGGTCCGACGGCGTGTTCAGGTAGGTGGGCAGCAGGTTCGGATGGCCTGGGAACAGTTCCCAGAGCAGGACGAGCAGGGCCTTGTTGGAGAGCACCATCTTCCAGATCGGCTCTATCCAGGATGTGGGCGTGCCCGGGATGTGGCGCCCGAACGGCTCGGCGACGATCCACTCCCAGGGGTAGAGCTTGCAGAGCGTCCCGATCTCCCGCTCGTCGAGGTCGACGAACCGCCCGCGCGCGGCGTCCCAGCCGATGTCCTCCATGGCGATCGCCACACCCGGCAGGCCCGCCTCCTCGGCGGTCTCCTGCATGTAGGCGATCGTCATGACCTCCTCGCCGGTCTCGTCACCGGTCGTCCAGGCGAAATGGACCGGCCCGCCGTCCACGGCGGGAGCGAGTTCCTTCCAACGCGCCACGAACCGCTCGTGGATGGAGTTCCACTGGTCGTCCCCAGGATGGGTGTCCTGCAGCCAGTACCACTGGACGACGGAACTCTCCACCAGGGCGGTCGGCGTATCGGCGTTGTACTCCAGGAGCTTGGCGGGGCCCCGGCCGTCGTAACGCAGGTCGAACCGCCCGTACAGATGGGGGTCGCCGCGCCGCCACGACTCCTCGATCAGTGGCGCCACCCAGTCGGGGATGCCGAGGACGTGGTAGCGCCCGGTGGACACGACGTGCTCCACGACCTCCAGGCACATCCGGTGCAGTTCCTCGACGACGCCTTCGAGGGCCAGCACCTCGTCCATGTCGAAGACGTAGTGCACGGACTCGTCCCAGTAGGGCCGGGTCAGATGCTCGGGGTGCGCGGTGCGGTGGAAGGCCAGGCCGTGCGCCTCGACCTTCTCCGCCCAGCCCTCGCGCGGCTGAGAACGAACACGGCGCACGGGTCAGCTCCCGCCCCGGCCGCCGCCGCCGAAGCCGCCCCGGCTCAGCGTCCGCCCGCCACTCGACTTGATCTTCCCCTCCGGCCGGTACCGGCTGCCGCCGGACACGAAGCCGGAACGGCTCTTCCCGCCGTAGTACCAGAAGTAGCGGCCGTAGGAGGGCGACCCGTGGTCGATGTCGCCGGTGTCGCAGTAGCCGTCCGAAACGACCTTGTACCCGCTCTTGCCCTTGGCCGGCGCGTTCCGGTCCACGCACCGCGCCGTGGTCGAACCGGAGCCGCAGGCGACGAGGGTCAACGACAGGGCGCTCACCATCCCCACCTTCACGGCGCGGGAGCTGAGCCGGCGAGGGGGCTCCTGTGGGGGCAAGAGAACACGTCCTTCTCACGCAGGGACCGACCGGACGGTCAGGGCCGTCACAGGCCATAAGACGATGAAGACCTTAATCCGGTTCGATCACGCCCACATCAACCTGTGCGGCCGCTAGTCCGGTACCGGGAGATGCGCGTAGAGGTCCATCGCGTCCACGGACGACGGCAGGTCGCTGACCTGCCCGTCTCCGACCTCCACGACCCGCCAGGCGCCGTCCGTGCGGCGGGCCAGGTCGGTGGTGATGAACCGGCACCCCAGCGCGCGGACGGCGGGAGCCACCGTGCCCAGGTCGGGATCGAGCTCCACGCCCGGACTGTCGGGATGCGGACCGACCAGCGCGGGCTCGCCGTCCACCCACCACACGCGCGCTTCACCCGCGTCGTCGTACTGCTCGAACTCCCGCACGACGAGGCCGCCGGCCAGATGGTCGTCCCGGAGCGCGACCATCTTGGCCGCGATGTCGTGCAGTTGGGCGAGGTTCTTCACGTCGGGGACGAAGCACGCCTCCTCCCACTCGTGCTTGCACGACTTCACGTAGTCCTTGACCACGCCGGGCCCGCTGCGCAGCGGCTTGACGAGCTCACCCAGCTCGCCGAGGGGGCCGGGGTCCTGGCCCGCGCCGAGGGGGCGCCACACGCTGTGCGGGGTCAGCCCGGCGAACGTGTCGTGCCAACCCGGCAGCTCGTGTGCGCGGCGGTAGTCGTCCGGGTGCGTCAGGAGGACCGTGCCGCGCTGTTTCAAGGCGGCGGCCATGGCGCCGTACTCGTCCGCCGAGAGCATCCACCCGCGGTACCAGACGGGGCCCAGGTCCGAGGGGACCGCGTCGACGGCGTCCTCGACGTCCCCGCGCCGCAGCGCGTCGTGGTCGATCAGGGCGATCTCGCCGTAGTGGTCCCGCACGGCGGCGGCCTCGCGGGCGAAGTGGGGGTCAACGCGCCGGGGGTGGAGCGGATCGACGCAGAAGAGGACGGTCAGCGTCATGATTGGAACCCTCCGTCAACTCCGCCAGGTTACGGGTCGGGGGCCACGATCGCACGGAGATTCCACCGCAAATCGGCATGTGGGACGATGATCGAACGGATGTTCGGTAAGCTGGTCGCGGCCCGCGGCGCCGCCGTCGGAGCGTCCAGGGGTCGAAAGTGTCGGTGGCCCGCCGTAACGTCGCCCTCGACATCGCAAGCAGCGGCCGAGAGCCGACACACCACAACGAGAAGGACATCTCAATGGCAGCGAACGACCGGGAGAAGGCTCTCGAGACCGCACTCGCCCAGATCGAGCGGCAGTTCGGCAAGGGATCGGTCATGCGGATGGGCGAGGAGGCGCGGGCGCCCGTCGAGGTGATCCCCACCGGCGCGATCTCCCTCGACATCGCCCTCGGCATCGGCGGCCTGCCGCGCGGCCGCGTCGTCGAGGTGTACGGCCCCGAGGGCTCCGGCAAGACCTCCATCGCGCTCCACGCCGTGGCGAGCGTCCAGAAGAAGGGCGGCATCGCCGCGTTCGTCGACGCCGAGCACGCGCTCGACCCCGAGTACGCCGCGAAGCTCGGCGTCGACATCGACGCCCTGCTGGTCTCCCAGCCCGACACCGGCGAGCAGGCCCTGGAGATCACCGACATGCTGATCCGCTCCGGCGCGATCGACATCGTCGTCATCGACTCCGTCGCCGCGCTCGTCCCCCGCGCCGAGATCGAGGGCGAGATGGGCGACAGCCACGTCGGCCTCCAGGCCCGGCTCATGTCGCAGGCCCTGCGCAAGCTCACCGGGGCGATCAACCAGACCAAGACCACCGCCATCTTCATCAACCAGCTCCGCGAGAAGGTCGGCGTCATGTTCGGCTCCCCGGAGACCACCACCGGCGGCCGCGCGCTGAAGTTCTACGCCTCCGTCCGCCTCGACGTCCGCCGCATCGAGACGCTCAAGGACGGCACCGAGGCCGTCGGCAACCGCGTCCGCGTCAAGGTCGTCAAGAACAAGATGGCCCCGCCGTTCCGCGTCGCCGACTTCGACCTCCTCTACGGCCAGGGCATCAGCCGCGAGGGCGGCCTGATCGACCTCGGCGTGGAGCACGGCTTCGTCCGCAAGTCCGGCGCCTGGTACACCTACGACGGCGACCAGCTCGGCCAGGGCAAGGAGAACGCCCGCAACTTCCTCAAGGCCAACCCCGACCTCGCCGACGGCATCGAGAAGAAGATCAAGGAGAAGCTCGGCATCGGCCCGAAGGTCGACAAGGAGGCCGAGCCCGCCGCTCCGGCCGCCGCGCCCGAGCCCGCCGCCGCGGCCCCCGCGAAGGCCCCCGCCGCCAAGCGGGGCGCCAAGGCCGCCAAGGCGGGTGATTCCTGACCGGGAATCCCCCGAGGCGGGTGACTCTTGACGACGAGTAAGCGATGATCTCGTATGCAGGGCGGCGGCGCCTACCCCGGCACCGCACGACCGGTGCCCGGAACTTCCCCGATGGCGCCGCCGCTCCCACGCGCACTGCTCCCACGGCCCCCGCTTCGTCGGCCGCCGCTCCCACGGCCACCGGCACCGTCCGGACCGGCGCCCGATGACGGACGCGCGCGAGACGGCCCCGGAGACCGGGGCCCACGAGACCGCCCCAGAGGCGAGAACCCGCGAGACGGGCCCGGAGACGAAGGCCCGCGCGACCGATCCGGAGGCGAAGGCCCGCGAGATCTGCCTGCGCCTCCTGGCAGCCTCCCCCCGCACACGGGCCCAGTTGGCGGACGCGCTGCAACGCAAGCACATCCCCGACGACGTGGCCGAACGCGTGCTGGGCCGCTTCACCGACGTCGGCCTCATCGACGACGAAGCCTTCGCCCAGGCCTGGGTCCAGTCCAGGCACGCCGGCCGGGGCCTGGCCAAGCGCGCACTGGCCGCCGAACTCCGCCGCAAGGGCGTCCCCGACGAGACCGTCAACGACGCCGTGGACGCCCTCGACCCGGCGCAGGAAGAGCAGACGGCCCGCGCCCTGGTCGCCCGCAAGCTCCGGGCCACCCGAGGCGCCGACCCCGCCAAGCGCATGCGCCGCCTGGTCGGCATGCTCGCCCGCAAGGGCTACTCACCCGGCCTGTCCTACCGGGTCGTGAAGGAAGCCCTGGCGGAAGAGGGCACCGACCCGGAAACCCTCCCCACCCCTCTCGACTGATCGCCCGCCACCCCCGCCACGGCGCCACGAGCCCGAAGGACCGAGCGGCCCCAGAAGCCCACGCGATCCGAAAGGCCGTGTGAGCCCGGAAGGGCACGCCGGGTAGCGGCGCGTAAGCCGGAAGGCGCGTGAGTCTGCAACGGCACGTGAGCTTGGAAGGCCGTGCGAGCCGGAAGGGCGTGCGAGCCGGAAGGCCGGCGCGGGCCCGGAAGGCCGGCGCGGGCCCGGAAGTCCCTCCGAGCCGGAAGGCCGTGTGAGCCCGGGAGGGCACGCGAGCCGGAAGGCCGCGTGGGCTAAGAAGGCCGCGCGAGCCGGAAGGCCGCGCGCGGGCCCGGAAGGCCGTCCGGGCCGGAAGGGCGCAGGAGCCCGGAAGGTCGTATGAGCCAGAAGGGCACGCCGGGGTAGCGGCGCGTAAGCCGGAAGGCGCGTGAGTCTGGAAGGCCGCGTGAGTCCGGAAGAGCGCGCGGGGTGAGGGTGCGCGGGTGAGGGGCGCTGCGAGAGGGCGCGTGGGGGCAGGGGTGGGGTGGTGGGTGGGGAGCGGGGATGTGGCGGGTGCGGGGGTGTCGGGGGGCGACACGCCGGGGCGGGGGAGGGGATGACTCCGGGCGATCGGTTCGTGACTTCGGTGGGGGCGTGATGGTGCAGGTGGTGCGGGGTCAGAGTGGTCAGGGGAGGCGGTAAGGAAGGAGTCACGCCGACGTTCGGTTAGTCCGGAATGCCCGTCGTTTGCTTGCTCATTACCTCTGTGCCGCTTACCGTTACGGCAGTGAGGAGTTACTCCGCGTCTTGCGGATTGCCATACGACCGAGCACGTTCCAGCAGCTGAGAGGCATAAAGGACACGTTCGTCGACCGGATTCGGCCGGGTCGCCGGGACGCGCCGCGCGCGGTCCCGCGATGTCGTGCATCCGTGCGCGAGTAAATCCTCGCTAGGCAGGGCCCCGCACACCGGACGGGCCCGCGGCGAGGGAGGATCTGCCTCATGGAGAGCGTCCTGCTGGGTGCAGCGCTGCTGGTGACCCTGGTCGCTCTCGTGATCGTCGTCGTATGGCGTCCGGGCACGCCCGGCAAGGCCGCCGCGGAGATGGCGCGGGCGCAGGGTGACGCGGACGAAGTCAGGGCGAAGGCCGCCAAGGAGGCGCAGGCCGTCCTGGAGAAGGCCGAGCAGGAGGCGCAGCAGGTCGCCGCCGCCGGGCGCGCGGAACTGGACGAGGAAGGCCGCGCCCTGCGCGACGACATCCGCACCCTCCGCGAGGACCTGGAGCGCCGGGAGGCCCGCCTCGCGGAACGGGAGCAGCGGCTGGACGCCGAGATGCGCCGCCTGGAGGAGTGGCAGGGGCGGCTCGCCGAGACCAAGAAGGCGCTGGAGGCCCGCGGGCAGGAGCTCGACGGCATCGCGGAGGAGCGGCGCAAGGTCCTGGAGCAGGCGGCCGGCCTGACCGCCGAGCAGGCCAAGGCCGAACTCGTCGCGGCGGTCGAGAACCAGGCGAAGCGCGAGTCCATCCCCATCGTGCGGGAGATCGAGAACGCGGCGCGGGCGGAGGGCGACAAGCGCGCCCGCAAGATCGTCACGCTGGCGATCCAGCGGGTCGCGAGCGAGCAGACGGCCGAGTCGGTGGTGTCGGTGCTGCACCTGCCGAGCGACGAGATGAAGGGCCGCATCATCGGCCGCGAGGGCCGCAACATCCGCGCCTTCGAGACGACCACCGGCGTGAACCTCATCATCGACGACACGCCGGAGGCGGTGCTGCTGAGCTGTTTCGATCCCGTGCGCCGCGAGGTCGGGCGGCTGACGCTGGAGAAGCTCGTCCTGGACGGCCGGATCCACCCCCAGCGGATCGAGGAGATCTACGAGCGCAGCCGCAGCGACGTCGAGCAGCTGTGCGTCCGGGCCGGTGAGGACGCCCTGGTCGAGGTCGGCATCGGCGACATGCACCCGGAGCTGATCGCGCTGCTCGGCCAGCTGCGGTACCGGACGTCCTACGGGCAGAACGTGCTCAAGCACCTGATCGAGTCCGCGCACATCGCGGGCATCATGGCGAGCGAGCTGCGGCTGCCGGTGGAGGTCGCCAAGCGCTGCACGCTGCTGCACGACATCGGCAAGGCGCTCACCCACGAGGTGGAGGGCAGCCACGCGCTGATCGGCGCCGAGATCGCCCGCCGCTACGGCGAGCACGAGGACGTCGTCCACGCGATCGAGGCGCACCACAACGAGGTCGAGGTCCGGACCGTGGAGGCCGTGCTCACCCAGGCCGCCGACGCGGTGAGCGGCAGCCGGCCGGGGGCGCGCCGCGAGTCCCTGGAGGCGTACGTCAAGCGCCTGGAACGGCTCGAGGAGATCGCCCGCGACAAGCACGAGGGCGTGGAGAAGGTCTTCGCGATGCAGGCGGGACGCGAAATCCGGGTGATGGTGAAGCCCGACGCGGTCGACGACATCCAGGCGCAGGTCATTGCCCGCGACATCGCCAAGCAGGTCGAGGACGAGCTGACCTACCCCGGCCAGATCCGCGTCACCGTCGTCCGCGAGTCCAGGGCGATCGAGTTCGCCCGCTGACCCGCTGACCCGCTGACCCGCTGACCGAGGGGTCGGCGGAGCTGTTTCGGTGGAGTTCGGCCTCCGGTCTGGTGTTCGCCAACTTCCGCGGTGATGATCAAGTCATTTCCAGGCGGGAGGATGTCTTGAACAGGATCGCCATGATCGGGGGCGGGGCCGTGCTGGCCGCCGCCGTCGCCTTCGCGGGCAGTGCACAGGCCGCGCCGGAGACCACGGGCAAGCGGACGCACGTGGTGGTGCTCGGGCACCGCGGGTCGCCGGGGCAGGCCCCCGAGGAGACGCTCGCGTCCTACCGCAACGCGCTGCGCGACAAGGCGGACGTGCTCGAAGGCGACGTGCAGCTCACGTCCGACAAGCAGATCGTGCTCCTGCACGACGACACGCTCGCCCGGACCACCGACGTGGAGCAGGTCTTCCCCGACCGGGCGCCGTGGCGGGTGGGCCAGTTCACGCTGGCCGAGATCAAGAGGCTGGACGCCGGGTCCTGGTTCGACGCGCGGTACGCGGGCCAGCGGGTGCCGACCCTGAAGGAGCTCCTCGCCGTCAGGGACCGGCGGACCGGGCTGAGCCTGGAGCTGAAGTCCCCGGCCAACAGCCCGGGCATCGCCACGCTGCTCGCCCAGGAGTTGAACGCGGCGCGCGTCACCGACGGCGGGACGCTCCCATCGGGGGCCTACCGGGTGCAGGTCCATTCGCGCGACCAGGCGGCGCTCAAGGAGTTCCACGAGTCCGCGCCCAAGGTGCCGCTCTCGTACCTGACCGGCGGGAGGATGCTCGCCGACGACGAGCTCGCCGCGCTGGCGGGCTGGACGGTCAGCGTGTACGCCAACCCCCGGGTGACCAGTGCGGACGACGTCAGGCGCGCGCACGCCAAGGGGCTGAAGGTGTTCAGCGACCCGGTGGACAGCCCGGCCGAGGTCTCCATGGGGGCGAACCAGGGCTACGACTGGCTCGCGACGAACTTCCCGGCCACGACGCGGCGGATCCTCGACGGCCGGAAGCCGTTCCCCGAGGCGAACGGCATCGTGATCGACAGCGTGCTCCCTGACCCGAGCGGCGACGACGTGCAGCCGGAGAAGAGCGAGCACGTGGTGCTGCGGAACGCGACGTCGAGGCCGATCGACGTGGGCGGCGGCTACCTGCGCGACCAGGCGGGCAACCTGATGAAGATCGGCCCTGGCTACGTGATCCCGCCGGGCAGCCTGCTGCGCGTCCACGTCGGACCGGGCACGAACCGCCCCGACGCCTACTACAACGGCCTGACGGCCGGCTTCCTGAACAACACCTCAGGCGACACGGTGTCGTTCTTCGGGGCCGACCACAAGCTGCTCGACATCTCCTCCTACGTCCTGCCCTGAGCGGTCAGCCGACCGTCAGGTTGACGGGCTCGACGTCGCGAGGCTCGAACCCGAGGGTCTGGCCGTAGAACGCGAGTTCCGCCTCCAGGCAGCGGATGACCGTGTCGGCCTTGCGGAAGCCGTGCGACTCGCCCTCGAAGGTGAGGTAGGCGTACGGCATCTT
This sequence comes from Spirillospora sp. NPDC049024, assembly GCF_040649235.1. Taxonomy (NCBI): domain Bacteria; kingdom Bacillati; phylum Actinomycetota; class Actinomycetes; order Streptosporangiales; family Thermomonosporaceae; genus Spirillospora; species Spirillospora sp. NPDC049024. The sequence continues at coordinate 239,988 of NZ_JBEZFD010000001.1, read as the reverse complement.
CTTCTCGGCCAGCGCCTGCGCGAACCGCTCCGATTGGTCCGGCGGGACGATCGGGTCGTTCAGCCCTTGCAGGAGCAGCACGGGGCACGCGGTCCTGTCGGCGTGGTTGATCGGCGAGCGCTCCTCGTAGGCGCGCTCGAAGCCGGGGAGGGGGCCGATGAGGCCGAACAGGTAGTGGGACTCGAAGTCGTGGGTGCTCTCGGCGAAGCGCTGCAGGTCGCTGATCCCGAAGTAGGACGTGGCGGCCTTGAACACATCGGTCTGCGTGACCGCCGCGAGCGTCGTCCAGCCCCCGGCGGAGCCGCCGCGGATCGCCAGCCGCTGCGGGTCGGCGATGCCGCCGTCCACGAGGGCGCGGGCGGCGGCGACGGCGTCCTCGACGTCGACCACGCCCCACTGGCGGCGCAGCCGCTCCCGGTAGGCGCGGCCGTAGCCGGCCGACCCGCCGTAGTTGACGTCGATGACGCCGATGCCGCGGCTGGTGAAGTACGCGCGCTCCATGTCGAGCACCGTGGACACCCGCCCGGTGGGGCCGCCGTGCACGAACACCACGTAGGGCGGCAGCTCGTCCTCCGGACCGGTGGCCTCGGGGTTGGTCGGCGGGAACACGTAGGCGTGGACGGGCCGCCCGAACGGCCCCTCCAGGCGTTCGGCGCGCGGCCTGGACAGGTAGGCGACGTCGGGCAGTTCGGCCCGCTCCCGGCGCAGGCCCTCGACGCGCCCGGTCGTCGTGTCGACCCGCACGACCGAGGCCGGCAGGTCCGGGCCGCCGGCGATCCCCACGATCGTCGTGCCGTCCGTGGACAGCTGCGGCGCCCAGTGCTCGTAGGGGACCTCCAGGTCCACCAGGTCGAGCGTGTCGGTGTCGTAGACGCCGAGCCGCATGTCGCCCTCGCCGTGCAGGACGGCGAGGCGCCCGTCGCCGAGCAGCGCGTACGGCATGCCGCCGAGCTGCCACAGCGGCGCGGCGAACTCCTCCTCGGCCGGGTAGAGCGCCTGCGCGGACTCGCCGTGCAGGCCGACCTGGTAGATGTTCCACCAGCCGGGCCAGTCGGAGATCACGTACAGGGACTCGTCGTCGCGCCACAGCGGCGCCAGGGCCGACTCGGTGAGCCCGCCCTTGACGGTCCGGGGGGCGACCACCGCACCGTCCTCGATCGCCGCCACGCGCACCTCGGTGCCGTCCCACGGCATGCGCGGGTGGTTCCACTGGACCCAGGCCAGGTGCCCTCCGCTGGGGGACGGCGCCGGTCCGGCGTAGAACTGCGCGCCCGACACCATCTCGCGGATCGCGCCGGCGTCCCCGGCGGCGCTGCCGTCCAGCGGGACGGCCACGATGGCGCGCCGGATGCCCGTCACGGGCTGCTCGTCGGCGCTCTCCGCACCCTCGGGACCCTCGGCCCCCTCGGCGCCTTCAGGGGCCGGCTCGGCGATGTGCCCCTCGCAGACGCACCAGATCTCCGTACCGTCCGGGGACAGGACGTAGTCGGCGTACCGCAGCCCCGCCGGCACGGCCGGTTCGGGCGTCAGCGGGTAGGGCTTGGGGTCGCCCTCGTCGAGCCGGTGGAGCCGCTGGTCCTCGTAGTTGGAGAACACGATCGACCAGCCCGCGCCGGTACGGATAGGCAGGTACGACCGGCCCCCGTACTCGTGGACGCGGGTACGCGCGTCCCAGGGCGCCTGCAGCAACTCGGTGCGATGACCGTCCTTCAGATGGATGACCGTGGTCCGGCCGCCTTCCTCGGGCCGCGTCTCCTGCCACCACACATCGTCACCCGAGACGGTGGGAAAGCTGAGGCGCAGCCGGGCGCGGGCGACATCGGCCGCAGAGATGGGTGAAGGCCATGAGCCGTAGGGAAGGGTCGCACGAGCGGTCATAACAGGAATCGTCCCGCATACGGGGATCGGTTGGGGCCATGACGGGCCGTTTGAGGTCGGAAAGATACAAGCCCGTCGCCCGAAAACCCGCCGGTAACCCCGGGGTTCGCCCGTTCCGCGGACGGCGAAGGGCGCCGCCGGAACCGGCGGCGCCCTTCGCGGACGAGCGGACGTTCAGATCGCCTGCTGGCTGACCCCGACCCCAGCCACGGGGGGCGGGGCGGCCGAGCCCATGGTCTTGGCCTCGGTCTTGCGGCTGCGGCGGCTGCGGCCCTCCAGCCAGGTGGCCACCCGGCTCAGCGACATGTTGATCGCGATGTAGATGACCGCGACGACGATGCCGGCCTGCAGCACGTTGTTGCTGTAGTTCGCCGGCACCTGCTTGAAGCCGGCCTGCAGGAACTCGCCGTAGGCGATGATGAACCCGAGCGCGGTGTCCTTGAGCAGGACGACGATCTGGCTCACGATCGCCGGCATCATCACCGTGATGGCCTGCGGGAGCAGCACCAGCCGCATGACGCCGTTCTTGCGGAGCCCGATGGAGTAGGCGGCCTCCGACTGGCCCTTCGGGATCGACAGGACGCCCGCGCGCACCACCTCGGCGAGCACGGAGCCGTTGTACATCGTCAGGCCGAACACGACCGCGGCGAACGCGGGCACCGTGACGGTCCCGGCGTTGATCTCCACCCCGAAGATCGAGAAGAAGTAGTCCACCGACATGCGCTGCAGGGTGCCGAACGACGACTCGGCGACCGCGGGGCTGATCTTGTTCGGGACGAAGAACGCCAGGAAGATCAGGATCAGCAGCGGGATGCCGCGGAAGAACTCGACCACGGCGCCGGCCGGGACGCGGATCCACCAGTGGTCCGACAGCCGGGCCAGCCCGAACACGATGCCGAAAAGCAGGGCCAGCACCGTCGCGACGACGGCGGCCTTCAGCGTGTTCATCAGGCCGGGCAGGAGCAGGTGCCTCCACACCGTCCACTTCAGGAACGGCGTCCAGAGCTTCTCCTCGAACTGGCCCTTGTCGCTGAGGCGCCAGATCAGCGCGGCCAGGACGGCCGCGAACACGATCGACACGACCGTGGTCAGGACCGCGTTGCGCGCCCGGGCCCTGGGGCCGGGGATGTCGAAGAGAACGGTCGCTTCCTTGCTCATCGCGCCACCGCCATTCGCTTGGCGAGCCAGCCGAAGAAGTATCCGGTCGGCAGGGTGAGGATCAGGAAGCCGATCGACACGCCCAGGAAGAGGGGGATCACCCCGTTGGCGAACGTGGGCTTGTCGATGATGGTCTTGGTGACCAGCGCGACCTCGGCGTAGCTCGCGGCCGCGGCCACCGTGGTGTTCTTGATCATCGCGATGAACACGCTGCCCAGCGGGGCGATGATCGCCCGGAACGCCTGCGGAAGGATGATCATGCGGAGGGACTGGGTGAAGGTCAGCCCGATCGAACGGGCCGCCTCCGCCTGGCCCAGCGGCACGGTGTTGATGCCCGAGCGGAGGGTCTCGCAGACGAAGGCCCCGGTGTAGGCGGACAGGCCGAGGACCGCCCACCAGTAGTAGGTCGTCGACGAGTTGTCGGAGAACTTCAGCGCGAGGATGTCGTTCAGCCCCAGGCTGCACATCAGCAGCACCAGGGTGAGCGGCGTGTTGCGCACGATGTTGACGTAGCCCGTGCCGAACGCCCGGAGCACCGGAACCGGGGAGACCCGGAAGCTCGCCAGGAAGGTCCCGATGATCAGGGAGAGCACCGCCGCCGCGGCGGCGAGGCGCAGGGTCGCCCAGAATCCTTGGAGGATCTCGTCGAAGTTGTCGAAGAACGGGCTGAAGTCAAACATTGCTCAGCTGTTTCATCACGTTCCAGCGGGAGTCAGGCCATGCCGACGCGCCCCCGGGTGATGCGCTGGGGGACGCGTCGGCGTGACGGGCGTCAGTCGCGGCCCTGGATCAGGCGCAGCCTTCCATCTGCGGGGCGGTCGTGACGAGCTTGAGCCCGGTGCCCGCGAAGTGCTTCTCCAGCAGGGTCTTGGCCGTGCCGTCGGAGTACATCTGGGCGATGGCCTTGTTGACGGCCTCGCAGGTCTCGGTGTCGCCCTTCTTGAGGCCGACGCCGTACTTCTCGTCCGTGAAGGGGTCGTTGATGACCTTGAACGAGCCCTTCTGCTGGTTGGCGAAGCCGGCCAGGATCAGGTCGTCGGTGCTCACCGCGTCCAGCGCGCCGGACTTCAGCTTGCTCACGCACTCGGAGTAGCTGGAGGCGTCCACGAGGGTGACGCCCTTGATGTTGAGCTTGCCGTCCGGCGGGCCCTCGGTGATGCGGCGGAAGGAGTTGGAGCCGGCCGCCTTGCAGAGCTTCTTGCCCTTGAGGTCGGTGGCCTTCTTGATGCTGGTGTTGTTCGCCTGGACCATCGTGTCCTGGTGGGCGACGTAGTACGGGCCGCCGAAGGTCACCTGCGACTTGCGCGCGTCGGTGATGGAGTAGGTGGCGACCACGAGGTCGACCTGCCCGCCGCCGAGGAACGACTCGCGGTTGGCGGAGGTCGTCTCCTTGAACGTGATGCCGTTCTCGGGGACGCCGAGCGACTTCGCGATGTACTTGGCGACGTCGACGTCGAAGCCGTCGAAGGTGCCGTCGGGCTTCTTCAGACCGAGCGCAGGCTGGTCGTACTTGATGCCGATGGTCAGCTTCTTGTCGTCCTTGGCCTTCTGGACGACCGTCTTGGCCTCGGTCTTCTCGGTGTCGCTGCCGCACGCGCTGAGCGCCAGCGACAGCGCCATCCCCGCCCCGATGAGGGCGCCGAAACGACGTACTCGCATTTTCGTCCTACCTCTGCTCTCTGCCGGAGCCCCGCGGCTCAGTGCGTGAGGATCTTGGAAAGGAAGTCCTTCGCGCGCTCGGTCCGCGCGTTGGTGAAGAACTCGTCGGGGGTGTTCTCCTCGACGATCTGGCCGTCCGCCATGAACACGACCTTCTGGGCGGCCCGCCGCGCGAAACCCATCTCGTGCGTGACCACGATCATGGTCATGCCCTCGCGGGCCAGTCCCGTCATGACGTCCAGGACCTCGTTGACCATCTCCGGGTCAAGCGCCGAGGTCGGCTCGTCGAAGAGCATCACCTTGGGCTTCATCGCCAGGGAGCGCGCGATCGCCGCGCGCTGCTGCTGTCCCCCGGACAGCTGCGCGGGGTACTTGTGCGCCTGGTTGGCGATGCCGACCCGGTCGAGCAGTTCCATCGCGTGCTTCTGCGACTCCTGCTTGCCCTGCTTGCGGACCTTGATCGGCCCGAGCATGACGTTCTCGAGGATCGTCTTGTGGGCGAACAGGTTGAACGACTGGAACACCATGCCCACGTCGGCGCGGAGCTTCGCCAGCTCCTTGCCCTCCTTGGGCAGCTCCTTGCCGTCCACGAGGATCCTGCCCTCGTCGATCGGCTCCAGCCGGTTGATCGAGCGGCACAGGGTCGACTTGCCGCCGCCGGAGGGGCCGATCACGACGACGACCTCACCGGAGTCCACGGTGAGGTTGATGTCCTTCAGGACGTGCAGCTCGCCGAAATGCTTGTTGACGTGCTCGACCACGACGAGGGGCCGGTCACCTGCGGCGGCCGGCTCCGGGGTGGAGACCTCCGGCCCGGTCTTGGTGAGCTCGGGCCCGCTTTCGCTGTCCGTCATGGGCTCGGACTTTACGTCATCGCCGGCGGTGCCCGAGTTGCCCTGCGGTACCGATACGATCACGAATACCCACGTCGGACGGGGTCCGGCCGTGGCGGAGAGTGATCATCTGAGCTGGCGGCGCGGTGCGCCGCCCGTTCGGCCATGTCACCGCGGGCCCGTACCCTTGATGACTGTCATGAGTGCGCCTATGGAGACGGCACCGCGTACGTACGAGATCCGTACCTACGGGTGCCAGATGAACGTCCACGACTCCGAGCGGCTGTCGGGCCTGCTGGAGTCGGCCGGGTACGTCCGCGCGGTGGACGCCGAGCCCGACGTCGTGGTCTTCAACACCTGCGCGGTGCGGGAGAACGCCGACAACCGGCTCTACGGCAACCTCGGCCATCTGCGGCCCGTCAAGGACGGCCATCCCGGCATGCAGATCGCCGTGGGCGGCTGCCTGGCGCAGAAGGACCGCGACACCATCGTCAAGCGCGCTCCCTGGGTGGACGTGGTGTTCGGCACGCACAACATCGGGTCGCTGCCCGCGCTGCTCGAACGCGCGCGGGTGCGGAGCGAGGCGCAGGTCGAGATCGAAGAGTCGCTGGTGACCTTCCCCTCGACGCTGCCGACGCGCCGCGAGTCCCCCTACGCCGCCTGGGTGTCGATCTCCGTGGGGTGCAACAACACCTGCACCTTCTGCATCGTCCCGTCCCTGCGCGGCAAGGAGCGCGACCGCCGGCCGGGGGAGATCCTCGCCGAGGTCGAGGCGCTGGTCGCCGAGGGCGCCCTGGAGATCACGCTGCTCGGGCAGAACGTCAACGCCTACGGCTCGGGCTTCGGCGCCCTGTCCGCCGCGCCGGACGACGTCCGCGCGATGACCCGGGACGGGCAGTCGGCGTTCGCGGGCCTGCTGCGGGCCTGCGGCGGCGTCGAGGGCCTGGAGCGGGTCCGGTTCACCTCGCCGCACCCCAAGGACTTCACCGACGACGTGATCGCCGCGATGGCCGAGACGCCCAACGTGATGCCGTCCCTGCACATGCCCCTGCAGTCCGGGTCGGACGGCGTGCTGCGCGCGATGCGCCGCTCGTACCGGCAGGCGCGCTACCTCGGCATCATCGAGAAGGTCCGGGCCGCGATCCCGGACGCGGCGATCACCACCGACATCATCGTGGGCTTCCCCGGCGAGACCGAGGCCGACTTCGAGGAGACCCTGCACGTGGTGCGGGAGGCCCGGTTCGCGTCGGCGTTCACGTTCCAGTACTCCAAGCGCCCCGGCACCCCGGCGGCGACCATGGACGGCCAGCTGCCGAAGGAGGTCGTCCAGGAGCGGTACGAGCGGCTCATCGCGCTGCAGGAGGAGATCTCCTGGGCGGAGAACCGCAAGCAGCTCGGCCGCACCCTGGAGGTGCTGGTCGCCGAGGGCGAGGGCCGCAAGGACGAGGCGACGCGCCGGCTCTCGGGCCGGGCGCCCGACAACCGCCTGGTCCACTTCAGCGCGCCGGAGGAGCCGGTCCGCCCCGGTGACATGGTCACGGTCGAGGTCACCTATGCCGCGCCGCACCACCTGGTCGCCGACAAGCCCGCGCTGGGCGTCCGCCGCACGCGTGCGGGCGACGCGTGGGAGGCCCGCCAGGGCGGTGACGGCGGGGCCAGGGGCGTGTCGCTGGGCATGCCGTCGATCGGGCGGCCGGCCACGTCGGCCGCGCCCGCGCCGGGCTGCTCGACCCGCCCCTGAACTCCGGCATGATCGGGTCGTTCCGGGCGGCCGGTCCGCCCCCAAGGAGGCAGCGTGCTCGTATCGGCGGCGGTGTGCCCGCATCCGCCCCTCCTCGTCCCGGAGATGGCGGGGGAGGCGGCGCCGGAGCTGGACGCGCTCCGGGGCGCCTGCGACCGGGCCGTCCGCGGCCTGGCGGGGGCGGACGCCCTGATCGTGGTCGGGGGAGGGCCGGAGACCCGCGCCTACGGGGGGGACGCCTACGCGACGCTGCGCCAGTACGGCCTCGACTGGACGATCCCCACCCGGGTCAAGCGCGATGCCGAGGCGCTGCCGCTCTCTCTCACCATCGGGTTCTGGCTGCTGGAGCGGCAGGGCCTGGGCGCAGGGGTGCGCTACCAGGCCGTCGCATTCGACGCCTCTCCTGACGACTGCCTGGCGCTGGGACGTGAACTCGCCGAATCGGCCGACCGTGTCGCCCTTCTGGTGATGGGGGACGGCTCGGCATGCCGTTCGGAGAAGGCTCCCGGCTACCTCGACGAGCGCGCGGCCCCGTACGACGAGGGTGTGGCGCGCGCGCTCGGGCAGGCCGACGCGGGGGCCTTGGCCGCCCTCGATCCGGAGCTCTCCCGGGCCGTCCGGGCGGCCGGGCGTGCGGCATGGCAGGTGCTCGCCGGTGCGGCCGCTCAGGGCGGCGACGCGTTCACGGGCGAACTCCTCGCCGACGAGGCCCCTTACGGCGTCGGTTACCTGGTGGCGGGCTGGTCACGGGCAGGCGCGCCCGCCTAGTAGGGCTGCCCGCCGGTGCCGCCGGGCTGTTCCCCCGTGCCGCCGGCCTGCCCCGGCTGCCCCGGCTGCCCGGGCTGCCCGGGCTGTTCCCCCGCACCGCCGTGCTGCCCGGGCTGCGCGCCTTCGCCGCCCCCGCGGTCGATGTACTTCTCGGCCTGCTCCTGGACGCGGTCGACCTTGTCGGCGTACTTGCCGCCGGTGCGCTGGTCGAACTTGTCCCCGGCCTTCTCCACGCCCTCCTTGGCCTTGTCGGAGTGCTGTCCGAGCATCTGCTTGACCTTGTCGACGATGGACATCGAATCCCCCCGGATCCCTCGTCCCGTTCGGCGCCGCCGGGCCGGTGCGGCGCCCGTTCATCCCGGCCATACCCGTTCTGTTGCCACAATCGATCCCGTGACCCCACCCAATGCCCCGCATGTGATCGCGGTCGTCGGCGCCACGGCGGCCGGCAAGTCCGACCTGGCCGTCGAGCTGGCGCTCCGCCTGGACGGCGAGGCGGTGAACGCCGACTCGATGCAGCTGTACCGCGGCATGGACATCGGCACCGCGAAGCTGCCGGCGGACGAGATGCGCGGGGTCCCGCACCATCTCCTGGACGTCTGGGACGTGACGGTCACGGCGAGCGTCGCCGAGTACCAGCGGCTCAGCGCGGACGCCATAGCCGAGATCAGGGGCCGGGGGCGGTTGCCGGTCCTGGTCGGCGGGTCCGGGCTCTACGTCCGCGCGGCCCTCGACCGCCTGGAGTTCCCGGGCACGGATCCGGCCGTGCGGGGGCGCCTGGAGGAGGAGCTGGAGCGCGTCGGGCCCGGCGCCCTGCACGAGCGGTTGCGCGGCCTCGACCCCGCGGCGGCGGAGGCGATCCTGCCGAGCAACGGCCGCCGGATCGTACGGGCACTGGAGGTGATCGAGATGACCGGCCGCACGTTCACCGCGACCCTGCCCGAGCACCGGTACCGCTACGACTCCGTGGTGCAGATCGGGCTGAGCGTGCCCCGCGACGAGCTGGACGAGCGCATCGCCCTGCGGGTGGAGCGGATGTGGGAGGCGGGCCTGGTCGACGAGGTCCGGGAACTGGAGAAGCGGGGCCTGCGGGACGGCCTGACCGCCGGGCGCGCCCTCGGCTACGCGCAGGTGCTGCGGTTCCTCGCGGGGGAGTGGACGGAGGACCAGGCCAGGGAGGACACCGTCCGGACGACGCGGCGCTTCGCCCGCCGCCAGGAGTCGTGGTTCCGCCGCGACCCGCGCGTCGAATGGCTCCCCTACGACGCCCCGGACCTGGTCGATCGCGCCCTGGCGCTGGTGAGCCGGGGGGCGGCGGACCCCATATGATCGGGGGCATGCGGTTCGTCAAGGGGCACGGCACCGAGAACGACTTCGTGATCCTCCCCGATCCGGACGGCGTCCTCGACCTCACGCCGCGGGCCGTCGCGCGGCTCTGCGACCGGCGGGCGGGCATCGGCGCCGACGGCGTCCTGCGCGTGGTCCGGACGAAGGCCGCGGAGTTCGACGCCGACGCCGACGCCGACGCCGAGTGGTTCATGGACTACCGCAACGCCGACGGCAGCATCGCCGAGATGTGCGGCAACGGGGTGCGCGTCTTCGCCCGCTACCTGGTCGACGCGGGCCTGGCCCCGGCAGGGGAGTGGGACGTCGCCACCCGCGCGGGTCTGCGGCGCGTGTCGCTCGGCCCGTCCGGCGACGTCGGCGTGGAGATGGGCCTGCCCGAACTCCTCGGCCCAGGGGAGGCGGCCCTCGCGGGGGCGGCCTTCGCAGGCGAGCGGGTCAGCGTCGGCAACCCCCATCTGGCATGCCGTGTCACCGGGCCGGTCACCGCCCTGGACCTGTCGCGCGCCCCCGGGTTCGACCCGGCCGTCTTCCCCGACGGGGTGAACGTCGAGTTCTTCCGTAGCGTCGGGGAGCGGCACGTGGAGATGCGGGTGTACGAGCGCGGCTCCGGCGAGACGCGGTCGTGCGGCACCGGGACCGTCGCGGTCGCCGCGGCCGCGGCCCGCGGCGCCTTCGACGGCGCCGAGTGGACCGTGGACGTCCCGGGCGGCCGGGTGACCGTCGTCCTCGACGGCGACACCAGCCACCTGAGGGGCCCGGCCGTCCTGGTCGCCGAGGGCGAGACCCGGCCCGGCTGGATCTGACCGGCCTTCCCTCCGACCTGGACTGGTACGGGTGCTGCTCCCGGTCCCGGCACAGACGGGACAACGGTCCCTCTCCAGCGGGACCTTCCCCCGCATAACTTCTTTCTTGCACACCCTCTGGTGAATGGCCCGTATGGACCGGGATGGGAGCCCCGGGGCCGTACGGAGCCTGAGGGCCGGTGGCGACCTTCTTGGCGGGGGGCGGTCACCGGCCCTCCCACCCGGAGGGTGCGGCACCTCAGGGCTCTCGGGGGAGCCCTCAGGACGAGACGCCGTTGACCGGCAGTCTGGCGCGGACCAGGGTCCCGCCCTTGGGGCCGGGCCCCACCGTGCATGATCCGCCCAGTTCGGCCGCGCGTTCTCGCATGGAGGACATGCCGATGCCGGAGCGCACCTGGTAGGGCAGCCCCACACCGTCGTCGTCGACCGTGACGTGCAGATCACCGTTCAGATGCAGCCGCACCTCGGCGCGGCCCGCCTTGGCGTGCCGGTGGACGTTCGTCAGCGCCTCCTGGACGATCCGGTACGCGGCGACCTCGGCCGCGGCCGGCAGGCCCTTCAGGTCGCCCACGACGCGAACGTCCACCTGGGGGCCGTCCCCGGAGGCGACGACGCCGCCGAGCGCCTGGATCGCGCCCTCCAGCCCGAGGTCGTCCAGGGCGGGAGGCCGCAGGCCGTACACGAGCTCCCTGATGTCGCCGATGGTGCGCCCCATGGTGGCGCGCAGTTCCTCCAGCAGCCCGTCGACCGCCTCCGGGTCGGTCTTGAGCGTGATGCGCGCGGCGTCCACCGTCATGGCGAGGCTGGCCAGCGTCGGGCCGAGGCCGTCGTGCAGGTCGCGGCGCAGCCGGCGGCGCTCCTCCTCCCGCGTGCGCAGGATGTGCTCGCGGGACCGCTGGACGTCCGCGGCGAGCCGTGCCGCGTTCGCCAGCTCGGCCAGGTTGCGGGCGAGGACGTTCGACAGCCGCGCGTCCGGGGTGCGGGTGACGCCGAACAGCAGCCGCCCCACCGGCTCGCTGTGCCATACCAGCGGGATGAGCTGCGGGCGGTCGCCGAGCACGCCGTCCTCCGCCGCGATCTTCCGGCCGTCGCGGTCCAGCACCTCGATCGTGACGCCGGTCGCGTGCAGGGCCGAGCGCGCGACCTCGGCGGCGACGGCGAGCGCGGCGCCGGGGTTGGCGGCGGTCTGCAGCCGCCGGTTGAGGCGGTCGGCGATCCGGTACGGGTCGCGCTCGCCGTGGATGAACCCGTCCACCGTGCGCTGGAGCCGCCGCCGGACCGGTTCGAACACCGCGCCCGCGACGATCGCCCCGGCGAGCCCGGCGAGGGTGCCCCGGCCGTGCGCGAGCAGGCTCGCGGTGCCGACGAGCGCGAAGTACACGCCGGTGATCACGACCACGAGGCCCGCGTACACCAGCGTCCGGCTGACCACGAGGTCGATGTCGTACAGCCGGTAGCGGGTGATCGCTATCGCGATGCAGATGGGGACGGCGACGATGGTGAGGTCGCGCAGCGGGTCGCCGATCGGGCTGTTCTCGCCGACGAAGATGATCGCCTCGGCGACGATCCCCGGATAGACCACCCAGGCGATCTGCCGCCGGACGTCCGGCGGCGCCTGGACGAACCGCACGGCCACCGAGAACAGCCCCGCGGCCAGGGCGGTGACGATGACGACGCTGATCGGGAGCGGGATCCGGTCGAACGGGTAGACCGAGACGCCGTTGTGCCAGCGGCGCACGTCCGGGTCGATCGTGAGGTGCACGCACACGACGACCGGGACGAGGCAGGCGAGGGCGAGGGCCGGACGGAACCACCGCGACACCAGCCGCCCGTCCGGGAAGACCAGCGGCAGCACCAGTGTCAGGGCGTAGGTGTCAACGGCCCACAGCCAGACTCCGAGCCACTGGACGAACCCGGCCCCGGGCCAGCGGTGCAGCTCGAACCAGGGGCCGAGGTTGAGCGAGAGCACGTAGAGGGAGGCGCTGAACCCCGCGCCCACCATGAGCCAGGCGACCTTCAGCCCCGGCCGGTGGCGCAGCAGGACGGCGCCCACGGGCGTCCAGGCGAGGGCCACCAGGATCTCGGGATGCCACCACACCATCCGCTGCTCGGACGGGAGGCGGCCCCCGATGACCAGGGACGCCGCGACGGACACGACCGCGCCGAGCGCGAAGAGGGCGCCGATGCGCCGCGCCGCGCGGTCGTGCTCTTCCGTCTGCATGCACACTCCCCGCCGAAAGTAATGGAATGTTAAAACGCCCGGCTCTCTGTCCTGCAGTCCAAAACGCGACCGCCTCAGGACACCGCTGATCGGGTTCGGCGGAGGATTCCCCGGTCGTGGTGCGGGCGGACGTGTCGTGATGGTAACCGTGGATACGCCTGAAATGAACGGAAGACGCAGGTCAGCGTCCTGTTCCGGTCGCCTTACCACACGCTGGGCGCGGTCGGCGCGCTGTGCGGGCACGGTCGGCGCACGGGCGGCGCGTGCGGCCGGGAACCGGGGGCGGGCGCGGGTCAGACCGTGAGAGTCAACATGCTGTCGCGCGTCAGCGCCTTCACCCCGCGCCGCATGTCCTCGGGAGAGAAGTCCTTGAGGAGCAGGCGCTGGATCAGGAAGCCGGGGAAGAGTGCGAACAGCGTCTTCCCGGCGGCCGTGACATCGGTGTCGGCGGGGAGCAGGCCGGCGTCGACCAGCCGGCGGATGTAGCGGGTCCAGGTGTCGCGCAGGCCGATGACGTTGTCGGCGACGTACGCGGCGATCTCGGGGTCGTGCATGGCGAGCGCCCAGCCCTGGGGCGCGAGCCGGAGCGGGCCGTTCTCGCCGGAGAGGGCGACGATGTGGTCGGCGAGCCGCTCGGCCATCTCGTCGACCGGGAGCAGCGGGTCGCTCTCGGCGAGCGCCGTGAAGAACGCGTGCAGGTCGCCGACCACGGTGGCGATGTTCGCCTCGACGATCTCGTTCTTGCTCTTGAAGTACCGGTAGACGGCTCCGGCGGAGAGGCCGGCCTCGGCGAAGATGTCCTGCATGGACGTCGCGTGGATGCCCTTGCGGATGAAGCAGGTGCGGGCCGCTTCCAGGATCTGGCGGCGGCGGCGCTCCAGGTGCTCCTCGCTGACTCTCGGCATGGCGCCAATATAAAACGAACGTTCGTTTCTTGACAAGCTCAGAGCGCGGTGCGACTCTGGCGGCGACAAAAGAGAACGGACATTCGTTTTTTTGGAGGAGATCGTGCGGTCCTCCCCTGCCGCCCGCGCCACGGGCGCGGCCGTCGGCGCGGCGCTGCTGCAGCTCATCATGATCGTCGCCTTCTCGTGGCCCGCCGCGCGGACGGAGCCGCGCGACGTCCCGATCGTCGTGACCGGCCCGCAGGCCGCCGTGGTCGCCGACGCGCTCGACCGCCGGCGGCCGGGCGCCTTCGACGTGCGGGTCCGTCCGGACGAGGCGGCCGCGCGGGCGGCGATCGCCGATCGCGAGGCGTACGGCGCCCTCGTCACGGCGCCGTCCGGCCCGAAGGTGCTCACCGCCTCCGCCGCCTCGCCCCTGGTCGCCCAGCAGCTCGGAGCGATGGCCGCGGAGCTCCGGCCTGGGGGCGCACCGGCCTCCGCGCCCGTCCAGGACGTCGTCGCGGTGGACGCCGACGACCCCCGCGGGGCCGGTTTCGGCGCCCTCGCGCTCCCACTGGTCATGTCCGGGCTCGCGGCGGCGGTGCTGCTGACGTTCGCCCTCCCGTCCCTCGCCTGGCGCGCCGCCGGTACGGCGATCTTCGCCGTGCTGGGCGGGCTGGACGTCGCGTGGATCGCGCAGGGCTGGCTGTCGCTGCTTCCCGGTCCCTACGTCATGCTCGCCGGGGTCATGTCGCTGACCCTCTTCGCCGTGACCGGCACCGTCGTCGGCTTGGCCGCCGCCATAGGCCGCGCCGGAATCGGGCTCGGCGGGCTCACGCTGCTGCTGCTCGGCAATCCGCTGTCGGCGGCGACGTCGGCGCCGGAGCTGCTGCCGCAGCCGTGGGGGACGATCGGCCAGTACCTGCCGCCGGGTGCGTCGGCCACCCTGCTCCGGTCGGCCGCGTACTTCGACGGCGCCGGAGGCGCCGGCCCGCTCACCGTCCTCGCCGCCTGGGTCTTCGGCGCCCTCGTGCTCATGGCCCTTGGCGGTCTGCGGAGGCGCTCGGGAGGCGAGTTCGTGCCCGACCGCGAACCGGTGCCCGCGTGAGGTCCGTGTGCGACTCTTGGCGATTCCATGCGCGATCCGTGCTCCCTCAATAGCATTCTGTGACTCCTGAGTGGTGCGGAGGGCGAGACGGTGGCGGTGTTCGTGGTCCGGCGGCTGGCGAGCCATGCGGTGCTGGCCGTGCTCGCCGCCAGCCTCGGCTACCTGCTCGCCGCCGCGGCGCTCGATCCGCGGGCCGCTCTCGAGGGCGGCGCGCTCCGTCCGCCCGAGGCCGTCGTCGACGCCAGGCTGGGCGCTCTCAACCTCGATGACCGGACGCCCCTGGCCGAGCGCTACCTCACCTGGGCCGGGGGCGTCCTGCGCGGCGACTTCGGCCGGACGTGGGAGGGCGAACCGGTCAACGCCGAACTCCGGCGCCGGCTCGGTGTCAGCCTGCGCCTGGTCCTCCCCGGGGCGGTTCTGGGAGCCGCGATGGGGGTCGCCCTCGGCGCCTATGCCGCCGTCCGGCATGGTCGGGCGGCCGACAGGCTCATCTCGAGCGGCTCCTACCTGCTGCTGGCGGTTCCCGTGTTCGTCCTGGCGGTGCTCTTACAGATCGTCGCCGAAGAAGCCAACGACGCCATGGGCTTGCGGGTGTTCGCCTGGGTGGGCGAATCCACGCCGGGGGCGTCTCACGGCGCGCTGTGGAGCCTTGCGGATCGAGCACGCCACCTGCTGCTGCCCACGGCCGCGATCGCGCTGTGCCACTCGGCTCTCTACGCCCGCTACCAGCGGGGCCTGATGCTGGACGTGCTGCGTGCCGACCACGTGCGCACCGCGCGGGCCAAGGGCCTCCGGCGGCGCAGCGCGCTGCTTCGGCACGGGCTCCGGACCGCGCTCGTCCCGATGACGACCTACTTCGCCTACACGGCGGGCCTGGTGCTCCTCGGCGGGGTCTTCACCGAGACCGCCTTCGGGTGGCACGGCCTGGGGGAGTGGCTCGTCGACTCCATCTCCCGCGGTGACGTCAACGCGGTGGCCGCCATCGACTGCCTGGCCGCCTGCGCCGTCCTGCTGGCGGCTCTCGCGTCCGACGTCCTGACCGCCGCGCTGGACCCCCGCGTCCGCACGAGGGCACTGCCATGACCGGCGGACGGCGTGCGGTGGCCGGGGGCGTCCTGCTCGTGCTCCTGGTCCTGCTGGCGTTCGCGGGGCCGCTCGCGTCACCGTGGGGATGGGACGAGACGGACTTCACGGCCTTCCGGCAGGGGCCGTCCGGAGAGCACTGGCTCGGCACGACCCAGAGCGGGCGGGACGTCTTCTCGCTCACCCTGCGCGGGGCCCGGAACTCGCTGTCGGTCGGGTCATGCGCCGCGGTGCTGGCGACCGGATTCGCCGCCGTCGCGGGGACGGCGGCCGGGTTCCTGGGCGGCGCCGCCGACCGGATGCTGATGTGGGGCGCCGACCTGCTCCTGGTGCTCCCGTCCCTGCTCGTCGTCACCGTCCTGGCGTCCAGGGCCACCGGGGGATGGCCGGTGCTCGTGCCGCTGCTGGCCGCGTTCATGTGGATGCTCACCGCCCGCGTGGTGCGGGCCGCGACGCTCTCGCTGCGGGAGCGCGAGCACGTGCTGGCCGCCCGGTACCTCGGCCTGGGCGCGCCGCGCGTGATCGCGCGGCATGTGCTGCCCCATCTGGCGTCCCTGCTGGCCGTGGACGCGAGCCTGAACGTCAGCGTCGCGATCGTCGCCGAGAGCGGGCTGTCCTACCTCGGGTTCGGGGTGCGGCCGCCGGACGTCTCGCTCGGCACGGTGATCGCCGACGGCCGGGGCGGGGCGACCGCGCTTCCCTGGGCGTTCGGGTTCGCCGCCGGGCTGCTCGTCCTGATCGTCGTGGCGGTGAACCTGGTCGGGGACGGCCTGCGGGACGCTCTCCACCCGGAGGCGGGGCGTTGACCGTCCTGCGGGTCGCGGACCTGACCGTCCGCCACGCCTCCGGCGCACGAGCCGTCCGCGGGGTGGGCTTCGCCGTCGAGGAGGGGGAGGCGCTCGGGATCGTCGGCGAGTCGGGAGCCGGCAAGACCGCGCTGGCCCTCGCCCTGATGGGCCTGCTGCCAGAAGGGGCCCGCGTGGCCGGGAGCGTGCGGCTGCGCGGTGAGGAACTGCTGGGACGGACCGACGCCGAACTCTCCCGGGTCCGCGGCAAGGACCTGGCGATGGTCTTCCAGGATCCGCTGTCGGCCCTCTCGCCCGTCCAGAAGGTGGGCGACCAGATCGCCGAAGCCGTCCGAGTCCATTCGGCGGCGGGCCGCGCGGCGGCGCGATCACGCGCCGTCGACCTGCTCGAACTGGTCGGCATGCCCGATGCGGCCCGCCGGGCCCGCGCCTACCCGCATGAGCTCTCCGGCGGAATGCGGCAGCGCGTGATGATCGCCATGGCCCTCGCCCACGACCCGGTGGCGATCGTGGCGGACGAGCCCACCGCTGCCCTGGACGCGACCGTCCAGGCGCGGGTGCTGGACGTCCTGCGGGCGGCCCGGGAGGCGAGCGGCGCCGCCGTCGTGCTGATCAGCCATGATCCCGGCGTCGTCGCCGGGTTCGCCGACCGCGTGATGGTCATGCGCGAGGGACAGGTGGTGGAGGCGGGACCGGTGGAGGAGGTCTACCGGCGGCCTCAATCGCCGTACACGCGCGCCCTGCTGCGCTCGACGCCGCGCCCAGGCGATGTCTCTCGGCCCCGCACCGGCCGTCCGGTCGTGCTCCAGGTGGAGGGCCTGGCCCGTCACTATCCCCTCACCAGAGGGACGCTGACGCGGTGGCGGGTCGGCGAGGTGCGTGCCGTGGACGGCGTGAGCTTCGACGTCCGCGAGGGGGAGACGCTCGCGCTTGTCGGGGAGTCAGGGTCCGGCAAGACCACGACGCTGATGGAGGTCCTGAGGCTGTCCCGCCCGCAGGAGGGGCGCGTCATCGTCTTCGGCCACGACACGGCCGCCTTGCGCACCGCCCACCGCAAGGCCCTGCGCAAGGACGTCCAGGTGGTGTTCCAGGACCCGTACGCCTCGCTGAACCCTCGGATGCGGGTGGCAGACATACTCACCGAACCGCTCACAGCGCACCGCATGCCGATCGGCGGGCGCGTGGAGGAGCTTCTAGCGATGGTGGGTTTGGAACCCGGTCATGCGCGGCGCTTCCCCCATGCGCTGTCAGGCGGACAGAGGCAGCGCGTGGCCCTGGCCAGAGCGCTCGCCCTGGAACCCCGCCTTCTGCTCTTGGACGAGCCCGTGTCGGCGTTGGACGCCGCCGTGCAGGCGGGCGTCATGGAGCTGCTGGAGGGGCTGAGGCAACGCCTCGGCCTGGCGTGCCTGTTCGTCACCCACGACCTCGCCCTGGTCCGGGGCTTCGCCGACCGGGTCGCGGTCATGCACAGGGGCCGCGTCGTGGAGATCGGGGCGGTGCCCGATGTGTACGGCGCTCCCGCCCACCCGTACACGCGGGCGTTGCTGGACGCGATCCCTTCACCCGCCCCGGAACGAGACCGACGTACCCGCTTCCTTCTGCACGATGACCCGCCCGATCCCAGACCCATGGGCATTGCCTTGGGCTGCCGGTTCCGGGCCCACTGCCCGCACTACGCCACGCTCACCCCCGACGACAGACACCCATGCGAAGACCACGATCCGATGCCGCGTGCCATAGGCGCAGACCACTCCGCCGCCTGCCATCATCCGCTCGTCCCAGCGAAGGCCGGACGATGAGACAGTTCCTCGCCGCGGTCCTCCTGGGGATCGCGCTCCTGAACGGCACCGGATGCACGGCCCCTGAAGCGTCGACGCCGAGCACAGCTGGGCGCCTGCCGGCGGCGGACATCAACCCGACCCCGCGTGACCGTGTCTCCGGCGGCGGGACGCTGCGCTGGCCCCTGCCCGAATTCCCGTCCCAGTGGAACTCGGGCCATGTCAACGGCGCCAAGGGTGCGGTCGAGCACGTCATCCAGGCCGTCATGCCGTTTCTGATGCGCGCCGATGAGAAGGCCGTCCCGCGTCCCGTTCCGGAGTATCTGGAATCGGCCACGTTGAGGCGGACCCGGCACGGCCAGACCGTCACCTACAGGCTCAACCCGCGCGCCAGGTGGTCGGACGGCAGGCCCTTCGGGTACGCCGACTTCCGGGCGCAGGCTCATGCCCTGTCTGGACGCGACCCCCGCTACGAGATCTCCGCCGTCACCGGCTACCAGCAGATCAAGCGCGTCGAACGCGGCGCCGACGAGCACGTCGTCAAGGTGACGTTCGCCCATGCGTACGCGGACTGGCGCGGCCTGTTCAGCCCCCTGTATCCGGCTTCCGCCTACGCCAGCCCACGCGCGTTCAACACCGCATGGACGGACCGCATACCCGTCACGGCGGGCCCGTTCAGATTCCAGCGGATCGACAGGACGGCCAAGACGCTCACCCTGGTGCGGGACCCGGCGTGGTGGGGCGCGCCCGCGAAACTCGACCGGATCGTGTACCGCGCCATGGACACCAGCGCGATGCCCGGCGCGTTCGCCAACAACGAGATCGACCTGATGGACGTCGGCCTCGACGCTGATGCGCTGCAGCGCGTCCGGCACGTCCCCGGCGCCGTCGTCCGGAGGGCGGGCGGGCCGGACTGGCGGAACTTCACCTTCAACGCGGCCGGGCCCATCCTGTCGGACGCCCGGGTGCGGCGGGCGGTGATGCTCGGCATCGACCGGCGCGCCATCGCGCGGTCCGACCTGTCCGGTCTCGGCGTGCCGGTCCAGCCGCTCGGCAACCATTTCTACGTCGGCACCCAGGCCGGCTACCAGGACAACTCCAGCGAGCTCGGCGGCTACGACCCCGCGCGGGCCGGGCGGCTCCTGGACGAGGCGGGCTGGAAGCCCCACGGCAAGTACCGCGCCAAGGCGGGACGCACGCTCGCGCTGCGGTTCGTGGTGCCGTCGGGGGTCCCGATCAGCAGGCGGGAGGGGGAGCTGACGCGCGCGCTGCTCGAACGCATAGGCGTCCGAGTGGACATCCAGGTCGTTCCCGCCGACGACGTCTTCGAGCGGTACGTCACGCCGGGGAACATGGACATCGTCCCGTTCTCCTGGCTCGGCACCTCGTTCCCCGCTTCGGAGATGAAGGCGGTGTTCGCCCGGCCTCACGGACGCAACGTCCAGCAGAACTACTCCCGGATCGGCAGCGCCGCCATCGACGCGGCGATGGACCAGGCCATCGCGGAGGTCGACCCGGGCAGGGTCCACGTCCTGGTGAACAGGGCCGACCGGCTCATCTGGCGTCAGGCGTCGGTCCTGCCGCTGTACCAGCGCCCCCAGCTCGTCGCCGTGCGCGCGGACCTCGCCAACGTGGGGGCGGGCGGCTTCGTTGACCTCGCCTACCAGGACATCGGCTTCAGGAAGCGGTGAGGCTTCCGGATCCGTTCAGGTCAGGGAAAGGCGAGCTGGACGCCCTTGCGGTCGCTGGTGAAGCGGGCGTTCCACACGTACAGGCGCAGGTCGTCGGCGGAGAGGTCCTCCTTGACCGGGAGGTCGGAGGCGATGCGGACCACGTAGGAGGCGCCCGCCGGCATCATCGTGTCGCCGCCGTCCTCGACGGGTGCCTTGGACCCGCCCACCCGCGCGGTGATCGTGCTGTGGTTGGGGAGGGTGCACATGTCGTCCGGGATGCCGGCCTGCGGCATGCACCGCTCCTGCGCCGACGCCGGGACCTGCGACTTCGGCATGAACAGGTCGGCGGGGAAGTCCAGCAGGACGGGCCGCCGCTGGCTGTTGGTGAGGATGTAGTCGGCGTAGGCGTAGGTCGTCCCGTCCGGCGGGGCCTGCGTGGCGCCGAGCGGCTGCCGGGACGTCCCCGCCATGACGGCGGCGAGGCTGTAGCCGTAGCCCTCCGGCGTCGTGAAGCCGACCGGCGGGCCGGCCTTCGGGGCGGGCACGGACGAGCCGCCCCCGCCGTCGCCCTGGCTCGCGAGGACGGGCGGGGCGGGGTCCCCGCCGCCCGTGCCCGGCCGCAGGAACACGATCACGCCGGCCACCGCGGCGATCCCGACGGCGCCGGTGACGGCCCCCGCGAGGCCGAGCCTTCCTGCCTGGCTCTTCTTCCTGCGGCGGTGCGAGCGGTACGGCTGGCGGCTGTTGGCCATGGTCGCTCCCTCGGGCCCTCTCCAGCTCGGTCGGCGTGTCCTTCCCACGGCGGGCAGGCCACGATACCGGACAGCCGGATCGGCGGCGGTCCTGACCTGTGGGCTACGAACCGCGCGCGATAAGGGCGTCGCGGCCGAGTCCCCGCAGGGAGGCGTCCAGCACCTGCGCGGTGTGCGCGACGGCGATGCCGGCGCCGCGCCGGCGCAGCGCCGTGGCGATCTGCATCGAGCAGCCGGGGTTGGCGGCGACGAGCAGTTCGGCTCCGGTGGCGTCCACGTTCACCGCCTTCCGGTCGCCGAGTTCTCCGGCGGCCTCCGGCTGGAACAGGTTATAGGTCCCGGCGGAACCGCAGCAGATGTCGGGTTCGGCGATCTCCCGGACGGTGAGCTGGGGTATCGCGGCCAGCAGTTCGCGGGGCTGGAGGCGGATGCCCTGGGCGTGGGCGAGGTGGCAGGCGTCGTGGTAGGCGATCGTGACCGGAAGTGGCCGCCGTTCCGCGCGGGGCCCGAGTTCCACCAGGTACTCGGCGAGGTCACGGGTCTTGGCGGAGAGCGCCTCCGCCCGCCCGGACCATTCCGGGTCGTCGGCGAGCAGCGCCCGGTACTCCTTCATCGCGGACCCGCACCCGGCGGAGTTCACCACGATGACGTCGACGGCCTCGAACGTCTCGACCGTCCGGCGGGCGAACGCGCGGGCCTCGTCCTCGCGCCCGGAGTGCATGGACAGCGCCCCGCAGCACCCCTGAGAACGGGGGATGACGACGTCGCAGCCCTCCATCGCCAGGACCCGGGCCGTGGCAGCGTTGACGCCGGGGAAGAACTCGCTCTGGACGCATCCGGTCAGCATCCCGACCGTGGCGCGGCGCTCGCCGCGCGCGGCGACGCGCTCGGGAAGCCTCGGCGCCCTGCCGAGGGGCGGGGCCAGCCGTTCCATCGCGGCGAGGGACGGCGAGATGCGCTCCAGGATGCCGGTGCGCCGCACGAGCCGTTCCAGACCCGACCGCTGGTACGCGCGGAGGGGCCCGCGCAGGGCGCGGAGCCTCCGCTTGTACGGGAAGAGTTGGAAGACCATCTCCCGTATGACGCGCTCCTTGACCGGGCGGGGGTGCTCCCGCTCGACGTCGGCCCTGGTCGTCTCGATGAGACGGTCGTACTGCACCCCGGACGGGCAGGACGTCACGCAGGCCATGCACCCCAGGCACCGGTCGAAGTGCTCGACCATCGGTCCGCTGAGCGGTTCGCCGTCCGCGTGCTGCTGCATCAGATGGATGCGGCCCCGGGGAGAGTCCATCTCCTCGCCCCAGAGCACGTACGTCGGGCACGTCGGAAGGCAGAACCCGCAGTGCACGCAGTCGCTGAGCAGGTCCGGGAGGTCGTCCTGTGCGCTCATCAGATCCCTCCCACGAAGCGGCCGGGGGACAGCCGGTGATCCGGGTCGAACTGGTCCTTCACCCGCCGCATCAGCGCCAGCGCCGGAACCGGCCCCCACAGGTCGATCTCGCCGCGCACCTCCTGCGGCGCATAGCGGACGACGGCGTGCCCGCGGTGCTTCCTCAGCACGTCGCGTAGGCGGCCGAGGACGTCGGCCACCTCGTTCGGGCCGGACTCCGCGGGAAGGCCCACGTGGCCTTGCCCGCTGCCGCTCCAGGTGGCGGCGGCCCCCGGCCCGAGCACGGTGAGGACGTCGCGGAGCGAGGGCGGCGGGGCGCCGATGTCGATGAGGGTGGTGCCGTCCGGGTAGACGCCCCAGCCATCGGGTGCGGTGTCGGAGATCTCGGCCTTCTCGCCGAGGAGCTCCGCGGTCTGCCGGGCGCGCGCGGCGACACCGTCGGGAACGCCCTCCAGGAACACCGCCACCGTCCCTGGGCTGATGTACTCGACCGCACTCGGCGCGACAGGGGAGTGGAGGACGGTCTGGACCGCGTCGTGCGCGTCCTCGGGCCCGTCCACGGCGCAGGTCAGGTACGCGGTCGCGGCGGGGACCGGATGCAGGCGGAACGTGGCCTCCACGATCAGGCCCAGCGTCCCGTAGGAGCCGCAGAAGAGGCGCCCCAGGTCGTACCCGGCGACGTTCTTGACGACCTTGCCGCCCGACCGCGCGACCTGCCCGTCCGCCCGGACGACCGTGAGCCCGATGACCAGGTTCCTGGGCGTCCCGTACAGGGTGCGCAGGGGGCCGGCCGCGCCCGTGGCGACCGTCCCGCCGACGGTCGAGCCCGGCAGCGGCACGTCGAGCGCGAGCCGCTGCCCCCGCTCCGCCAGCCGCTCGGCGAACTCCTCCATCGCGAGGCCGGCCTCCGCCTTGGCGACGAGGTCCCCGGCCGTGTGCTCGACGAGCCGGCCGAGCCGGTGGGTGTCGACGATCAGGTCGCAGCGCTCCGGGGGCAGCCCCCAGTCCAGCCGGGTCTCGGCCCCGCGCGGGACGACGGCAAGCCCCTTCTCGGCGGCCACGCGCATGACGTCGGCGGCCTCGGCCAGGTTCTTCGGCGCCGCGACGATCGCGGGCTCCACGCCGAGCACGCCTTCCGCGGGCTCGCCGGGCCGGACGTCGCCGCAGACCTTCGCCAGGGCGTCCAGGGGCCGCATCAGAAGATGTCCGCCTTTCCCTCGTACGGGTGCGGGCCCTTGCGCTTGCCGGGCACCTCGCCGCACAGCCGCGGCGTGGGGAAGACCTTTCCCGGGTTGCACAGCCCCGCGGGGTCGAAGCCGCAGCGGACCATCTGCATCGTGTCCAGGTCGGCGTCGGTGAACATGCGCGGCATGTAGCGGGCCTTGTCCACGCCGACGCCGTGCTCGCCCGTGATGGAGCCGCCGTGCTCGATGCACAGGTCGAGGATCGCGCCCGACACCTCCTCGGCGCGCGCCTCCGCGCCCGGTTCGGCGTCGTCGAACAGCACCAGCGGATGCAGGTTGCCGTCCCCGGCGTGGAACACGTTCGCGACCCGCACGCCCGACTCGGCCGACAGGGCGTCGATCCGGGCCAGGACGTCGGGGAGGACCGTCCGGGGGATGACGCCGTCCTGGACGAGGTAGGCCGGGCTGATCCGGCCCACGGCCGCGAACGCCGACTTGCGCCCCTTCCAGATCAGCGCCCGCTGCACGTCGTCGGCGGCGATGCGGATCTCGAAGGCGCCCGCGTCCCGGCACAGCCGCTCCACCTCGGCGAACTGCGCGGCGACCTCGGCCTCCGGGCCGTCCAGTTCCACGATCAGCACCGCGCCGGCGCCCGGCGGGTACTCGCAGCGCACCGCCGCCTCGGCCGCCTCGATCGCGAGGGCGTCCATCATCTCGATCGCCGCCGGGAGGACCCCCGCGCCGATGATCGCCGACACCGCGGCGCCGCCCGCCTCGATCGACCCGAACGCGGCCAGCAGCGTCTGCACGGTCTCGGGGACCCGCGTCAGCCGCACCGTGATCTTGGTGGTGATGCCGAGCGTGCCCTCCGCGCCGACGAACACGCCGAGCAGGTCGTAGCCGGGCCCGTCCGCGGTGAGCTCCACGAGCTCGCCGTCCGGGGTGACGACCTCGCAGGCCAGCACGTGGTGCGCGGTGAACCCGTACTTCAGGCAGTGCGCGCCGCCGGAGTTCTCCGCGACGTTCCCGCCGACCGAGCAGATCTGCTGGCTGGAGGGGTCGGGCGCGAAGTAGTACCCGTACGGGCGGACGGCCCGCGTCACGTCCAGGTTGATCACGCCGGGCTCCACCACGGCCCGCTGCCCCGGGACGTCGATCTCCAGGATCCGGTTCATCCGGGACGTGACGATCAGCACGCCGTCCGCGCGGGGGAGCGCGCCGCCCGACAGGCCGGTCCCGGAACCGCGCGCCACGTAGGGGATCCCGGCGGCCGCGCACTCCCGGACGATCGCGGCGATCTGCTCGGCCGTGTCGGGCAGCACGACGACGCCGGGCGTGGACCGGTGGTTGGTCAGGCCGTCGCACTCGTAGGTGCGCAGCCGCACCGGATCGGTGATCACCCGGTCGGCCCCGAGCAGCGCCTCCAGCCGGGGCGCGAGCGCCGTGAGCATGGTCTCCATCTCCTCCACCATCCCTCGCACGCGAACCCGTCGCAAGGGCCATCGGGCCGTCCGGAAACCGTTTCCCGGACGGCCCGCGGTCCCTTGCGGACCGCCGGCGGGAGCCCGGCCCCTTACGGGAACTGCTGGTAGGCCGGCGTGGTGAGGAACTCGGAGTACTCGTCGGCGAGCGTGACCTCCTTGAAGAGCTCCACGGCCTGGTTGTAGCGGGGCTCGTTGTAGGCCTGGCCCAGGTCCTCGCGGATCTTGGCGAGCTCCTCGTCCAGGAGCTGCTCCACCCACTCCTTGGTGATCTTCTGGCCCTCGGCGGTGGCGACGCCGTTGTAGATCCACTGCCACACCTGGGAGCGGGAGATCTCCGCGGTGGCGGCGTCCTCCATCAGGTTGTGGATCGCGACCGCGCCGGCGCCGTCCAGCCAGGTGGCGAGGTAGCGCAGCGCCACGTCGATGTTGTTGCGCAGGCCCGCCTCGGTGATCTCGCCGGGGGTGGCCTTGACGTTGAGCAGGTCGGCGGCGGAGACGTGCACGTCCTCGCGGAGCCGGTCGCGCTGGTTCGGCTTGTCGCCGAGCACGCCGTCGAACACCTCGCGGCAGACCGGGACGAGGTCGGGGTGGGCGACCCAGGAGCCGTCGAAGCCGTCCCCGGACTCGCGGGTCTTGTCGGCGCGGACCTTCTCCAGCGCGACCCGGTTGACCTCCTCGTCGCGGCGGGACGGGATGAACGCCGCCATGCCGCCGATCGCGTGCGCGCCGCGCTTGTGGCACGTCCGGACGAGCAGCTCGGTGTAGGCCCGCATGAACGGCGCGGTCATCGTGATCGCGTTGCGCTCGGGCAGCACGAAGTCGGCGCCCCGGTCCCGGAACTTCTTGATCACCGAGAAGAGGTAGTCCCAGCGGCCCGCGTTCAGGCCGGCGGAGTGGTCGCGCAGCTCGTAGAGGATCTCCTCCATCTCGAACGCGGCCGGGATCGTCTCGATCAGCACGGTCGCGCGGATGGTGCCGCGCGGGACCTCCAGGGCGTCCTGGGCGAGGTTGAACGCGTCGTTCCAGAGCCGCGCCTCGAGGTGGCTCTCCATCTTCGGCAGGTAGAAGTAGGGGCCCTTGCCCTTGGACAGCTGCCTGCGGGCGCAGTGGAAGAAGTAGAGGCCGAAGTCGAACAGCGACCCGGACATGGGCTCGCCGTCGACGAGGAGGTGCTTCTCCTCCATGTGCCAGCCGCGCGGCCGGACGACGATCGTCGCGAGCTCCCCGTCGTCCTTCAGCGCGTAGGACTTGCCGCTCTTGGCGTCGGTGAAGTCGATGGTGCGGTCGAGGGCGTCCCGCAGGTTGAGCTGCCCCTCGATCATGTTGTTCCACAGCGGGGTGTTGGCGTCCTCGAAGTCGGCCAGCCACACCTTGGCGCCCGAGTTCAGCGCGTTGATCGTCATCTTCCGGTCCGTGGGGCCGGTGATCTCGACGCGGCGGTCCTCGAGGCCGGGCGCGGGCTCGGCGACGCGCCACGAGTCGTCGCCGCGGACGCCGGCGGTCTCGGGCAGGAAGTCGAGGGTGCCGCCCGCGGACAGCTTGCGCTGCCGCTCGGCGCGCGCCCCCAGCAGTTCCTTGCGGCGGGCGCCCAACTCGCGCTGCAGGGCGGCGAGCAGGCCGAGCGCGTCGGGGGTCAGGATCTCCTCGTACCGCTCGCCGAGGGGTCCGGTGACCTCGATGCCTTCCAGTCCAGCCATCTGCCTGCCCTTTCGTATAGCGAAATTCGACTTCTGTTACGTGGAGAACGGTACTCGCCGGTACGGAGACCGGTCAAAGCAGGGTTCCCTGCAGACCTCCCCGCGCGCGCTTGCGTCAACCCAAGGGGAAACCGGGTGATAAGCACGTGACCGCTGGGGAGGGTGCGTGAGACGATCGCGGGGAAGATTCGGCCGCGAAGCGGCGTTCTACGAGGACATATGACTGAACCTTTCTCTGCAGACCAGGCCCGGATCCAGGAGGAGCTCGAGTACGAGCCCCTGACGGGCGAACTCGATCTCGAAGACAGGCGGGCACTGCGCCGCGTCGCGGGCCTGTCCACCGAACTCACCGACGTCACCGAGGTCGAGTACCGCGCCCTCCGGCTGGAGCGGGTCGTCCTGGTGGGCGTCTGGACGGAGGGGACGGCCCAGGAGGCCGAGAACTCCCTGCGCGAGCTGGCGCTGCTCGCCGAGACCGCGGGCTCGGAGGTGCTCGAAGGGCTCGTCCAGCGCCGGACCCGCCCCGACCCGGCGACCTACATCGGCTCCGGCAAGGCCGCGGAGCTGCGCGACATCGTGATCTCCACCGGCGCGGACACCGTCATCTGCGACGGCGAGCTGGCCCCGAGCCAGCTGCGCCACCTGGAGGAGACCGTCCAGGTCAAGGTGATCGACCGGACCGCGCTGATCCTGGACATCTTCGCCCAGCACGCCAAGAGCCGCGAGGGCAAGGCGCAGGTCGAGCTCGCGCAGCTCGACTACCTGCTGCCGCGGCTGCGCGGCTGGGGCGGCAACCTGTCCCGGCAGGTCGGCGGGCGCGCCGCGGGCGGCGTCGGCATCGGCGGCCGCGGGCCCGGCGAAACCAAGATCGAGCTGGACCGGCGGCGGATCCGCACCCGGATGGCCAAGCTGCGCCGGCAGATCGCCGAGATGTCCAAGTCGCGCGACACCAAGCGCGGCGAGCGGCGCCGCCACCGGGTGCCCGCCGTCGCCATCGCCGGCTACACCAACGCGGGCAAGTCGTCCCTGCTCAACCGGCTCACCGGCGCCGGGGTGCTGGTGGAGAACGCGCTGTTCGCCACCCTCGACCCCACCGTCCGGCGCGCCGAGACGCCGGGCGGCCGCGCCTACACGCTGGCCGACACGGTCGGGTTCGTCCGGCACCTGCCGCACCAGCTCGTCGAGGCGTTCCGCTCGACGCTGGAGGAGGTCACCGACGCGGGGCTCGTGCTGCACGTCGTGGACGGCTCCGACGCCGACCCCGAGGCGCAGATCGACGCCGTCCGCGAGGTGCTGCGCGAGATCGGCGCCGACCGCATCCCGGAGATCATCGTGATCAACAAGGCGGACGCGGCCGACGAGCTGGCGATCGCGCGCCTGCAGCGCCGCGAGCCGCACAGCGTCGTGGTGTCCGCCCGCACCGGGTTCGGCATCGAGGAGCTGCGCGCCGCGATCGAGGCCGACCTGCCGGGCCTGGAGAGCGAACTGCACGTCCTCGTGCCCTACGAGCGCGGAGACCTCGTCGCGCGCGTCCACGAGCGCGGAGAGGTGCTCAAGCAGGAGCACGTCGCCGAGGGCACCGTCATGCACGCCCGGATGCCCGCCGACCTCGCGGGCGAACTCGCACGGTACGAGACCGTCTCCCCGACGGCCTGAAGTCCTGTCCCCGCCGGGCCCTTCCGAGGGTCCGGCGGGTTTTGGACCGGTCGTTCGGCCGGTTCGTGATCGTCCAAAGGGGCGTCCTGGTCCCCGAACGGTGACAGCTTGTCCATTCCGCTTGACGATGCGGTTGAAATCCGTACCGTCGAAGAGCCAAGGGGCGGGGTGATGGGTGTCGATGCGCTGCGATCAGAGGTTGTCGGACGGGCCTTCGGTGCACTACCGTGACGAAACCGATATCTCCGGTCTCGTTGCCAGTGGTGGCCCCCCGGTCACCCGACCCTCCACAGGTGGAGCCGCCGGCACCCAGCCGGCGTTTCGGATCGAGAGCAGGTGGCCCAACCATGGCAGGTCCGAACGCCGACACGAGGGCCCGCGGCCCGCACCTCCGCCCCGCATCCTGCAGCGCGCCCGCGTGCGCACGGCCCCATCCAGGTCGGTGACCCTATGACGGTACGGCTGTTGACGAACATCGGCAGGCTCTGGACGGGCACCGACGTCTGCAGCAACGCCGCGGTGCTCATCCACGACGACCGCGTCGTCTGGGCCGGGCCCGCCTCCGACCTCCCGCAGAGCGTCCCCGGCATCATCGACGACATCGTCGACGTCGACCACGTCGAGAACCTCGGCGGCGGCCTCGTCACGCCCGGCCTCATCGACGCGCACTCCCACCCCGTCTACGCGGGCAACCGCTGGGCCGAGCTCGCCATGCGCACCAGCGGCTCGTCCCACTCCGCCATCACCGCGGCGGGCGGCGGCGTCAACTCCACCGTGACCGTCACCCGGGGGACCGACCCCTGGACGCTGTGCAACGGCGTCCGCGAACGGCTCCGCCAGTGGATCCTCGCCGGGACCACCACCGTCGAGGCCAAGACCGGCTACCACCTCACCCGCGACGGCGAGCTCGCCGACATCCGGATGCTGCGGTCGCTGGAGGGCGAGCCCTCCATGCCCCGCATCCACGCCACGTTCCTCGCCGCGCACATCCTGCCGCCCGAGTTCTTCGGACGCCGCCGTGACTACATCGAGGCCGTCCGGCTCTGGGCCGGCGACGCCGCCGTCGCCGGGGCCGACTCGATCGACGTCTACTGCGACGAGGGCCACTTCACCGCCGAGGAGGCCCGCGCCCTCCTGCTCACCGGCAAGCGCGCCGGCCTCAAGGCCCGCATGCACGCCTGCGCCAACGAGCGCATCGGCGCCGCCCAGGTCGCCGCCGAGGTCGGCTGCGCGTCCGCCGACCTGCTCACCCAGGCCAACGACGACGACATCAAGGCCCTCGCCCACGCCGGCGTCACCGCCACCGTCTGCCCCGGCAGCTCCCTCAACAGCAGCCGCGCCCCCGCGCCCGTCCGGCAGATGCTCGACCGCGGCGTCACCGTCGCCCTCGGCACCGACCACAACCCCGGCCAGTGCGGCATCACGTCCATGCCCCTCGTCATCGGGCTGTCGGTCGCGATGTTCGGGCTCAGCGTGACCGAGGCGCTGCGCGCCGCCACCCTCGGCGGGGCCGCCGCGCTGCGCGTCGGCGACCGCGGCTCCCTCGCCCCGGGCATGCTCGCCGACATCGTCCTCTGGGACGCCGACCACGAGGGCGCGTTCGCCTGGGCGTTCGGGCTCCGCGCCCTGCGCATCTGGCGCGGCGGCGTGCCCGTCCAGCCCTGACGCGGAACCCGCGGCGGCGGGTAGGGTCGCCGGCATGGGCAGTGCGGGCGGCAGTGGCGGTGCGGTCGCGGTCGTCACCGATTCCACCGCCTACCTTCCCCCCGGGCTCGCCGAACGGCACGGGCTGACCGTCGTCCCCCTGCAGATCGCCGTCGGCGGCACCACGCGGGACGAGGGCGACATGAGCACCGCCGAGGCCGCCCGGGCGCTGAAGGAATGGCGTCCCGTCACCACGTCCCGTCCCGCGCCGCGGCGGTTCGCGGACGCCTACAAGGCCGCCGCCGCCTCGGGCGCGCGTGCGGTGGTCTCCGTGCACCTGGCCTCGGCCATGTCCGGGACGGTCGAGGCAGCGCGCCTCGCCGCGGAGGACGCGCCCGTGCCCGTGCGGGTCGTCGACAGCGGCACCATCGGCATGGGCCTCGGATTCGCCGCCCTCTCCGCCGCGGCCGCCGCGATGCGGGGCGGGTCCGCGGAGCAGGCCGTGTCCGCCGCCGTCCGGCGGGCCGGGCTCACCCGCTCCCTCATCTACGTCGACACCCTGGAGCATCTGCGGCGGGGCGGCCGGATCGGCGCCGCAGCCACCCTGTGGGGCTCCGCGCTGATGGTGAAACCGCTCCTCGAGATCACCGACGGCAGCATCGCGCCGCTGGAGAAGGTCCGCACGTCGTTGCGGGCGCTGGCCCGGCTGGAGGAACTGGCCGTGACCGAGGCCGGCGACCGGCGCGTCGACCTGGGCGTCCAGCACCTCGCCGCCGCCGCACGCGCCGAGACCCTGGCCGCCCGGCTCCGCGAACGCGTCCCGCACGTCCAGGACGTCTACGTCGGCGAGGTCGGCCCCGTCATCGGCGCCCACGTCGGCCCCGGCATGCTGGGCGTCGTCGTGGCGCCCCAGCTCTGACCCGCACCTGCCGCCGCCCGGGGCCCTGAGGGGCGCAGGAGGCGGCGCAGGACGGTCGGCGGATGACCGGTCTCCGCCCTGATCGTGCGAGTGAGATGCGCGTGGTCGGCGAAACCGAGGTCGGCGGCCAGGCCCGCCAGATCCCGCTCGCCCTGCTCCAGGCGGTCGAGGGCGCGCCCGACCCGGATCCGGTTCCGGTAGCGGGTGACGGACACGCCCGTCTCGCTGCGGAACGTCCGGCTCAGGTGGGAGGGGGAGACCTCCAGGAGGCGCGCCAGCGGGACCAGGCCGGCCGCCTGCGGATGGCCGCTCGCCATGGCCTCGCGCGCCTCGTCGACCAGGGCGCGGCGCCTGCCGCCCTGCTCGTCCACGGCCAGGTGGGCGAGGAGGTCCATGAGCCGCTCGGCGGTCTCGTATCCCACGTCGGGGCCGGCTCGCAGTAGGAGGCGATGGGCGAGGTCCGCGCGCGCGCTGACCCTGACCGTCCCGGACGGGCGTCGCCAGAGGGCGGGGGAGAGCATGATGGCCGTGCACACGTCGCCGCCCGCGGGATGCGCGAACTGGCCCTCCTCGCCGGTGGTCTGGGTGTAGCCCGTGGTGGGGTCGAGGACGTCGCGCCCATGGCGCGAACGCATGCGGAACCGTCCCGCCCGCACCAGGACGATCTGGTCGCCGTCGAACGGCTCGGGCTCCGACCAGCCGGGCCGGTGCCCGGTGCAGCGCACGGCGTGGACGGCGAAGTCGTCCGTTTCCGCCACGATGGTCGACTCGCGCATGCCCGCCATCGTACGCAGGGCAAACATGTTCAAGCGCTGGTGCGGGGCGGTCGGCACACTCGCGGAATGGTCAAACGATGGCTGCTCGCGGTGCTGCTCACCGGGCAGACGATGGTGTCGATGGACGGGTCCATCGTGGCGGTGGCGATGCCCGACATCGCGGAAGGGCTGCACTCGTCCGGCTCCCTGCTGCAACTCATCACGGGCGGCTACATCTTCGCCTTGGCCGTCCTCGTCGTCACCGGCGCGCGGCTGGGCGACGGCTACGGCCACCGCACGATGTTCTTCCTGGGGCTGTTCGGTTTCACCGCGTCGTCGCTGGCCTGCGGACTGGCGCCGACCGGTACCGTCCTGGTCGCGGCGAGGATCTTCCAGGGAGCGTCGGCCGCGCTGCTGCTGCCGCAGATCCTGTCGCTGATCCAGCTGGCCTTCGAGGGACCTGCCAGGGCGCGCGCGCTCGGCCTCTACTCCATGGTCCTGGCGCTGGGCGTCGCCCTGGGCCAGGTGGCCGGGGGCCTCATCGTGACCCTCGGCGGCAGCTGGCGGCCCATCTTCCTCGTCAACGTCCCCGTCGGAGCCGCGCTTCTCGTGATCGGGCCGCGCCTGATGCCGCCGGAGCACAGGAAACCCGTCCGCCTGGACCTGCCCGGCGTGGTGCTCCTCTCCCTCGGGATGATCGCCTTCGTCGTGCCCCTGGTACTGGGCAGGGAGCAGCACTGGCCGCTGTGGACGTGGCCGTCCATGGCGGTGGGGTGCGCGCTGCTCGCCGTCTTCTGCGTCTACGAGCTGAGGACGGCGTCACCGCTGCTGGACCTCTCGGTGCTGCGCAGACCCTTCGTCGCACCCGGCCTGTTCGCGTCCTGCGCGGTGATGGGCGCCTACACCGGCTTCCTGTTCACGCTCGCGCTCTACTTGCAGAACGTTCTCGGCTTCTCGCCGCTCCACGCCGGGCTCACCTTCATCCCGTACACGGCGGGTTTCGCGACGGCGGGTCTGGGATGGACACGTCTGCCCCCGCGGATGAGGGCGGATCTTCCGGCTTTCGGCCTGCTCGCCTTCGCCGCCGCCGCGTCGGCGCTGGCCCTGCTGACCGGGGACGGCTGGCCGGCGCTGCTGTCGATACCGCTCCTGTACACCGCCGGGCTGGGGCACGCGGCGGGCTTCAGCCCCCTGGTCGACCGGATCACCAGTGCGGTGGGGCCCGCCCAGGCCTCGTCCGTCTCCGCTCTGACGAACACGGGCGCGCTGCTGTCGAACGTCCTCGCGATCGCCGTCTTCGGCGGGGTCTACCTCTCCTCGCCCGGAACGCTGACCCGCGTCACGGCCCTTCTGGTCGCGCTCCTGGTGCTCGCGGCCGCGGCCTCCCGGAGGCGCTGACTCGGGGTTATCCACAATTTACGAACCGCACGCCCGCCCTCGTCCGGCCTCCTTAACGTCGGGCGCCATGAGACCCGACACGGAAGACCGCCTGCACGCGATCACAGGCCGGTGGAAGCCGTCCGCCGCTCCGGCCGACGCTCCGCCCGCGGCCCGGTTACGCGCGACGCCCGAACGCTCCCACGTCCGCATGCTCGTCCTCGCCGGGGTGCTCGCCGCGCTGGTGGCGGCCGGCTACCTGTGGCTCGCCCGGCCGCGTCCCCAGCCGGCGGCCCCGGCGGCCCCGGCGGCCAACGCGGCCGTCAGCGAACCGCGCCCCGCGCTCTCGGCGGGGGCGGGGGCTGCGGCGTCCCCGGCGGCGTCCTCCTCGGTGGTCGTCCACGTCCTCGGCAAGGTCGAGCACCCGGGCGTGGTCACCCTGCCGTCGGGCTCGCGGGTCGCCGAGGCGATCAAGGCCGCGGGCGGGGTGCGCCGGGGCGCGAAGACCGGCACCCTCAACCTGGCCCGCCCGCTGGTGGACGGCGAGCAGATCCCGGTCGGCGTCCGCGCGCCGTCACCGCCCCCACCGCCCCCGGCCGGCGCGGCCTCGCCCGCGCCGGGAGCACCCGGCACTCCGGTCGACCTCAACGCGGCGACCCCCGACCAGCTCGACGACCTCCCCGGCGTCGGGCCCGTCCTCGCCCAGCGCATCGTCGCCTACCGCACCCAGCACGGCCGCTTCCGCTCCGTCGAGCAGCTCCAGGAGGTCAGCGGCATCGGCGCCCGGCGCTTCGCCGACCTGAAGCCGATGGTCCGCGTATGACCCACGACCTCCGCCTCCTGGCCCCGGCCCTGGCCACCTGGCTAGCCGCCGCCGCGACCATAGGCCTCCCCCAGCCCCTGACCTACGCATTGGCAGCCACCGCCGCCATCACGTCCGCCTACCTCCTGGCAACCCACAAACCACCGCGCTCGACCAGCGCTCACCAAGCACACCAGTCGGGTGGGAGGCGGCGGCTTCTTGCGGGGGCGGCGCTGGCGTGTGCCGCGGCGTCCGCCTGCGGGGTCGGGCTGCGGACTACGGCGGTCGGCACGGGGCCCGTGCGGGAGATGGCACGGGCCGGGCGGTTCGGCACGGCCGAGGCCGTGGTGACCGGCGATCCGCAGGCGCGGCCTGGCAACGGACGGCAGATGATCATCATTCGGGCCCGTGCGGAGGCCGTCGGGCGGACCCGGGTCCGCGTTCCGGTCCTGCTGATCGCCGCGGACCCGCGCTGGCTCCGGCCGATCCCGAGCCAGCGCGTGCGGCTCCGCGGGCGCTTCGTGCCGCCGAGACGGCCCGGTCTGCTGGCCGCGGTCGTGATCGTCCGCGGGCCGCCCACCCTGCTCGGAGCACCGTCCGCGGTCCAGCGCGCCGCGGAACACGTGCGGGCACGGCTGCGAGCGGCGGTGGCGCGGCTCCCGCCCGACCGGCGCGGAGTCCTGCCGGGCATGGTCGTCGGCGACACCTCGCGGCTCGACCCGGCCCTCGCGGAGGAGTTCCGCATCGCCGGGCTCACCCACCTCCTGGTGGTCTCCGGCGCGAACCTGGCGATCGTCGTCGGGGCGGTCCTCGGGCTGTGCCGGCTCGCGGGCCTCGGACGGCGCCGCGCCCCACCCGTCGCCGTCCTCGCGGTGTGCGCGTTCGTCGTCGTGGCCCGTCCGGAACCGAGCGTCCTCCGCGCGACCGTCATGGGCCTGATCGGCCTCCTGGCGCTCTTCACCGGACGCGGCCGCCAAGGGCTCCCCGCACTGGCGGCGGCGGTGCTCCTCCTGGTCCTCGTCGATCCGGAACTGGCGCGCTCCTACGGG
The DNA here is from genome assembly GCF_040649235.1 of Spirillospora sp. NPDC049024. Classification (NCBI taxonomy): domain Bacteria; kingdom Bacillati; phylum Actinomycetota; class Actinomycetes; order Streptosporangiales; family Thermomonosporaceae; genus Spirillospora; species Spirillospora sp. NPDC049024. Next base: position 205,539 of record NZ_JBEZFD010000001.1, on the reverse strand, counting down.
TTCGCCCTGTCGGTCCTCGCGACGGCCGGCCTGCTCGTCCTGGCCCCGCCCTGGCGCGAGCGGCTCGCCCGCCGGATGCCGGGTCCGCTCGCGGACGCCCTCGCCGTCGCGGCCGCCGCCGAGGTGGCCGTCGCGCCCGTCCTGGTGCTGCTGTCCGGTGAGATCGGCGTCGTCTCGGTGTTCGCTAACCTGCTCGCGGCCCCGGCCGTAGCCCCGGCCACCCTCCTGGGCGCGCTCGCCGCCGTCACCGCGCCCGTCTCCCTGCCGCTCGCCCGCCTGATAGTTCGGCCCGCCGGCCTGGCCGTCGGCTGGATCATCTGGGTGGCCCGGGCGGCCGCGTCGGTGCCCTACGCGACGATCCCCTGGGCAGGGGGCGCGCTAGGCGTCTCCACACTCCTCCTGGGCGCGGTGGCGGCGGCCCTGATCCTGCGCAGCCACCGCCTCCGCCTGCTCGCGGCCGCCGCCATGACCGGCGTCCTCATCGCGGTCGTCGCCCTGCGCGTCATCGCCCCTCCGTGGCCGCCACCCGGATGGCAGTTGGCAGCCTGCGACGTCGGCCAGGGAGACGCCCTGGCACTCGCCGCGGGCCCAGGCCAGGCGGTCGTCGTGGACACGGGCCCGGAGCCCGCGCCGGTGGACCGCTGCCTCCACCGCCTCGGCGTCACCGACGTCCCGCTCCTCGTCCTGACCCACCCGCACGCCGACCACATCAACGGCATCTCCGGCGTCCGCCACGGCCGCACCGTCCACCAGGTCCTGATCACTCCGCGCACCTCGGGCCGCGAGGCGCGCCGCACCTCCGGCCTCCGCACCGCCCCCGCCGAGCCCGGGCAGCAGTGGCGAGTGGGGGACCTCACCCTCTCCGTCCTCGCCCCGCTGACCACGAGCCCCGCCCTCTCGCCCGAGGACGACGGCACCGCGATCAACAACGCGAGCGTGGTCCTCGTCGCCCGCCGGCCGGGCTTCAGCGCCCTTCTGGCAGGCGACGTGGAACTGGAGGCACAACGCGCCCTGGAGGCGAGCGTCCCCCACGTCCAGGTCCTCAAGGTCCCCCACCACGGCTCACGCAGCCAGGACCCCGGCTTCCTCGCCGCCGCCCACGCGTCCATCGCCCTGATCTCGGTCGGCGCCCGCAACGACTACGGCCACCCGTCCTCCGCCACCTTGGCGCTCCTCCACCGCCTCCGCACCCAGATACACCGCACCGACAAGGAAGGCGACATAGCGATAGCCCGCACCCGCTCCGGCCTCACCACCGTCCCTCGCCACTGACCAACCCTCACCCCACACCAGGTCCGTGTCGTGGGGCGGGCGCGCGGGGTGGGGGAGCGTGGCATGCTGCTGGTGTGTCGGTTGAGTCCATCATTCTGGTCGTCGGTGATGAAGAGCTGCTCGTGGACCGGGCGGTCGCGGACGTCGTCGCGTCCGTGCGGGCGGGGGACCCGGAGATCGAGGTCATCGATCTGGCGCCCGGGGCGCTGGAGCCCGGCCGCATCTCGGAGCTGACGTCGCCGTCGCTGTTCGGCGGCGGGAAGGTGCTCGTGCTGCGGTCGGCGCAGGACCTGGGCAAGGACCTGACGGCCGAGGTGCTGAGGTACGCCAAGGCCCCGGCGGAGGACACCGTGCTCATCGCCGTCCACCCCGGCGGCGCCAAGGGCAAGGCGCTCGTGGACGGGCTGACCAGGCTCAAGGCGCGCAAGATCTCATGTCCGAAGGTCACGAAGGCCGGCGAGCGGGTCGACTTCGTCCGGAACGAGATCCGCAGGGCGGGCGGGAAGATCTCGGCGGACGGCGCCCGGGGGCTGATCGAGGCCGTCGGCAACGACCTGCGCGAGCTGGCCGCCGCGTGCAGCCAGCTCGTCGCCGACACCGGTGGGAAGATCGACGATGCGGCCATCGCCCGCTACTACCGGGGACGCGCCGAGGTCAGCGGGTTCACCGTGGCGGACAAGGCCATCGAGGGCCAGCTCGCCGAGGCCCTCGAACAGCTCCGCTGGGCGCTGGCGACGGGCGTCGCGCCCGTTCTGATCGTCAGCGCGCTCGCCCAGGGCGTGCGCGGACTGGCGAAGGTCGGCGGGGCGCCGCGGGGAGCGCGCGGCGCGGCGCTGGCCAAGGACCTCGGCATGCCGCCCTGGAAGATCGACCGGGTGCAGAAGCAACTGCGCGGCTGGTCCGGAGACGGGGTCGCGCGTGCGCTGACCGCCGTCGCCGAAGCCGACGAGGCGGTCAAGGGCGGTGCCGCCGACCCCGCCTACGCCCTGGAACGGACCGTCGCCCGAATCGTCGCCGCCCGAGGCTGACCCACGCCCGCCCGCCGCGACACCCGCAGCTTGTCCTAGGTGAGCGCCTGGATTATGGCCAGGGTGTTCTGGTATTCGCGCCACAGGGTTATCTGGGCGTCGCGGATCGTCAGGACGCCGATGAAGGTCGCGGTGGACCGCTTGGACGTGGTGGTGTTCGTGCCGGTCAGTTCGTACTCCACCACGATCGTGTTCGGGTCGGCGGTGTCGTGGACGGCGAGGGTGCGGCAGTCGTCGAACCGGACGGGGAGGGCCGCCCGCTGGGGCTCGGCGAACTCCAGGAAGCTCTGCCTGCCCTCGAACCTCGTCGGTCGGCCGAGTGGCGCGAAGGGGGTCTCGATGACGACGTCGTCGGCTAGGAGATCACCGATGAACGTCGTCGGGTGGCCGAGCCAGCGCTGCCGCATGTGCTGGAACATCTCGCGCGGCGTGGTCTGCATGGAGTCCGCCTCCTAAGATGAGTGGTGACTCATGATTGCGACGATAATGAGTCCAGACTCATGTTGTCCAGGGGAGGTCGGGCCGATGCGCGCGGACGCGCAGCGCAACCGGGAGCGGATCCTGGAGGCGGCGGAGGAGGTGTTCGCCGACGCGGGGCCGGAGGCGTCGACGGAGGAGGTGGCGCGGCGCGCGGGGGTGGCGATCGGCACCGTGTTCCGGCACTTCCCGACGAAGGCCGACCTGCTGCGCGCGTTGATGAAACGGCTGTTGCAGCAGGTCACCGACGACGCCGCCGAGCTCATGGCGCACGGGGATCCGGCAAGCGCGCTCTTCGAGTTCTTCGCGCGGCTCGTGGAGCGGACGGCCGCGAACCGGACGGTGGTCGGGCTGCTCGCGGGCGAGGGGATGGAGGTTCCGATCACCGCGCCGCTGGGATCGCTCAGCGGCGCGGTGGGAGAACTGCTCGCCCGCGGCCAGAAGGCGGGGGCGGTCGCCGCCGAAATCCGTCTGGACGAGGTGATGGCCCTGCTGGTCAGCGCATGTCAGGGCGCCCTGCTGGGCGGCTGGGACGCCGACCTGCGCCGGCGCACGCTCGACATCATGCTCGCCGGCCTGCGTCCGACCGCCTGACCGCGCGCGGTCTAGCCCTGTTCGGCCTTGGTCTTCAGGCCCTCGGCCTCCATCACGACGTAGCGGCGGGTGAGGCGGCCGGCCAGGAGGGCGAAGACGGGGGCCAGCGGGCCCTTCTGGTCGAGGGTGAGGCGGACGGTGGACTTGCCGTCGGGAGTGGGGACGATCTCGTGGGCCCCGGTCGTGGTGACGCCGGGGGAGCGGGACTCCCAGGTGAAGGTCCGGTTCTCGTCGTAGGCCGTGACCGTCCAGACGGCGGCGGGGAGCTTCGGCTGGCGGACGCGGGCCCGGCTGCCCAGGGTGAACGGCTCGTCCAGGACGTCGACGCGGTCCATCGAGGCGGTCATGTCGGGCCAGCGCTCGACGTCCTTCAGGAGGTTCCAGACGGTCTCGGGCGCGGCGTCGATGTCGACGGAGGTCTCGAAGTGCACGGCGTGCTCCTCAGCGATGTGCGGACGGCGGCCAGGAGGTCCGCGACGAGGGGGTCGTCGGCCCTGTCCGGCAGGTGGAGAGCGTAGTAGGGGACGGCGGGCAGGTCGATGATCTCGCGGGCCGTCATGCCCGGGGGAGGGGGGACGCAGCCGTTGACGACGGCGAGCCCGACGCCGAGGGACGCGAAGTGCAGCATCAGGGGCCAGCCCGCGGCCTCGACCGCCAGGGACCAGGGCACCTCGGCGGCGCGCAGGGCGCGTTCGAGGGTGGCGCGGTGCGGGCCCTCGGCGGGCGGGACGACGAGGGAGGCGCCGGCGAGGTCGGCGAGCGTGAGGTGCGGCTTCGCGGTGAGGGGGTGGCCGTCCGGCATGACGAGCGTCTGGGGGTAGGACGCCAGCGGGACGGCCGCGACGTCGGCGGGCAGGACGTCCAGGACGGCGACGCCGACGTCGGCGCGGCCGGTGCGGACGGCGGCGAGGGTGCGGGCGCGGTCGCCGTTGATCAGGCGGAGGCCGGGGCGGACGACGCCGCCGAGGAGGTAGAGGTAGGCGCCCTCGCCGGCGGCCAGGGTCGGGACGCGGGACGGGGACGTGCCCTGGACGTCCGCGAGGAACGCCGCCATCCGGGCGTCGAGGTCGCGGGCGAAGCGGGCGACCTGCTCGCCGGCGGGGGTGAGGGCGAGGCGGCGCCCGTGCCGGGTGTACAGGGGGCGGCCCAGGGTGTCGGCGAGTTTCTGCACCTTGACGTGGAGGGCCGGCTGGGAGATGTGGAGTGCCTCGGCGGCGCGGGTGAAGTTGAGGTGGTCCGCGAAGACGGCGAACGAGGCGAGCGCCTCCGTGGACAGGCGGCTCAGCTCCATAGGTGCCGACTATAGCCACCGCGATGATTAATAGTTCTGCTTTAGGGTGTTCGGCCCGAAGGTGGGGCCATGGACAACGAACCGCGACTCGGCGTCGATTTCGGCCGGGTCATCCACGGCGGGCTCAGTGCCCCAGGTGAGAACGACACGGTGTTCCTCGACGGGACCTTCGAGCAGGCACTCGCCTCCCCGGCGACGGACGGCGTCTACGAGGTGCTGCCCGGCCTGATCGAGGCGTTCGGAGGACGGGCGTGGATCATCTCCAAATGCGGCGACCGGGTGCGCGAAAGGACGCTGGCCTGGCTCGACCACCACGATTTCTACGAGCGGACGGGCCTGCCGCGGGGCAACGTGCGGTTCTGCCGGAAGCGGCAGGAGAAGGCGCTGCACTGCGCGGAACTCGGGATCACCCACATGATCGACGACCGCCTTGACGTGCACCGCGCCATCCGCGAGATCGTCCCGTACCGGTACCTGTTCGGGCCGAAGGGAGGGCCCGAATGGGTGCGGCACGTCCCCGACTGGGCGGCCGCGGAGGCTATTCGCTCAGATATCGCGGCGGGACCGCGTCGACCAGCCACACGCCGTTGGCGCTGACACGGAACTCGTGGCCGTCGGCCGCCATCCGCCCGGCCTGGACGGTCAGCACGACGGGGGCGCCGCGCCTGGCGCCGACGCGCCGGGCCGTCTCGCGGTCGGGGGACAGGTGGACGGCGTGCCGCCCCATGGGAAGCAGGCCCTCCCGCAGGATGGGGTCGACGGAGCGGCGCACGGTGCCGTGGTAGAGCAGGTCAGGCGGGGGCGTCGCCGGCAGGTTCAGCGCCACGGGGACCGAGTGGCCCTGGACGGCCCGGATCCGGTTCCCCGCGAGCTCGTACCGCTTCTTGTCGTTGACCGCCACCACGTGTTCGAGCTCCGCGCGGGTGAGCGCGAAGCCGTGGGCCGCGGCGGCCGAGAGCAGTTCGGTGACGTCCGCCCATCCCTCGGGATCGAGCGTGATGCCGATCCGTTCGGGGCGGTGCCGCAGATGCTTGGCGAGATACTTGGAGATCTTGACCGCGCGGCGCTCGTCCATGGACATGCGTCGGGGCCGGCGCGCGGCCGGCCCCGGGCGTGCGGTCCTACTTGGCCTGCAGGGCGGCGGCCTGCTTGGCGATCGCCGACTTGCGGTTGGCGGCCTGGTTCTTGTGGATGACGCCCTTGCTGACGGCCTTGTCCAGCTTGCGCGCGGCGACCCGCTGCGCGGCGACGGCGTCGTCCACGTTGCCGGCCTCGGCGGCCTCGCGGAACTTGCGGATCACCGTCTTCAGCTCGGACTTGACGGCCTTGTTGCGCAGGCGGGCCTTCTCGTTCTGCTTGTTGCGCTTGATCTGGGACTTGATGTTAGCCACGTCGTAGAGCCTCAGCTTGGTCGCGATCCTGGGCCTGCGCGTATCGGCAGGCGCTGACGAAATGTCTGAACGGGGGCGGGACGGTGCCCCCGGGGCACGACGCTACGCCACACGCAGTCGCACAGCTTACCAATCACCGGGGCCCGTCCCAAACCGGGCCGTGCACGGAGCATCGCGCCGGACATGGGACTATGGGAGACACAGATCCCTGTCCACCTGTGAGCATTGCGAACGGACCCCGGTGCCAGCGCCCCAGCCTGACAAGACCGATCCCGCGATCATCCGCAACTTCTGCATCATCGCGCACATCGACCATGGCAAGTCGACCCTCGCGGACCGGATGCTGCAGCTGACCGGAGTGGTCGAGGAGCGCCAGATGCGCGCCCAGTACCTCGACCGCATGGACATCGAGCGCGAGCGCGGCATCACGATCAAGAGCCAGGCGGTCCGGCTGCCCTGGACGTCGGGCGGCGTCGACCACGTCCTCAACCTGATCGACACCCCCGGGCACGTCGACTTCTCCTACGAGGTGTCGCGGTCGCTCGCGGCGTGCGAGGGCGCGGTCCTGCTGGTGGACGCGGCGCAGGGCATCGAGGCGCAGACGCTCGCCAACCTCTATCTGGCACTAGAGGCCGACCTGCACCTGATCCCCGTCCTCAACAAGATCGACCTTCCGGCGGCGCAGCCGGAGAAGTACGCCGAGGAGCTGGCCGGGATCATCGGCTGCGACCCCTCGGACGTGCTGCGCGTGTCGGGCAAGACGGGCGAGGGCGTCCGCGAGCTGCTCGACAAGATCGTCGAAGAGGTGCCCGCGCCGGTCGGCGACCCCGACGGGCCCGCCCGGGCGCTGATCTTCGACTCGGTGTACGACACCTACCGGGGCGTCGTCACCTACGTCCGGATCGTGGACGGGCGCCTCTCGCGGCGCGAGAAGAGCCTGATGATGTCGACCGGGGCCGCGCACGAGACCCTGGAGGTCGGCGTGATCTCCCCGGAGCCCAAGCCCGTGCAGGGCCTCGGCGTCGGCGAGGTCGGATACCTGATCACCGGGGTGAAGGACGTCCGGCAGGCGCGGGTCGGCGACACCGTGACCGGCGCGTCCCGGCCGGCCCCCGATTCGCTCGGCGGCTACCGCGACCCGAAGCCGATGGTGTTCTCCGGCCTGTACCCGGTGGACGGCGACCAGTACCCCGAGCTGCGCGACGCGCTCGACAAGCTGCGGCTGAACGACGCCGCGCTCGTCTACGAGCCGGAGACGTCGGCGGCGCTCGGGTTCGGGTTCCGCTGCGGCTTCCTCGGCCTGCTGCACATGGAGATCGTCCGGGAGCGGCTGGAGCGCGAGTTCGACCTGTCGCTGATCTCGACCGCGCCGAACGTGGTGTACCGGGTCGTGATGGAGGACGGCTCGGAGCACACCGTCACCAACCCCAGCGAGTTCCCCGAGGGCAAGATCGGCGCGGTGTACGAGCCGGTGGTGAAGGCGACGCTGCTGTCCCCGTCCGAGCACATCGGCGCGATCATGGAGCTGTGCCAGGGCCGCCGCGGCGTGCTGCTCGGCATGGACTACCTGTCGGAGGACCGCGTCGAGATCCGCTACACGCTGCCGCTCGCCGAGATCATCTTCGACTTCTTCGACCAGCTGAAGTCGAAGACGCGCGGGTACGCCTCGCTCGACTACGAGCCCAGCGGCGAGCAGGAGTCCGACCTGGTGAAGGTCGACATCCTGCTGCAGGGCGAGTCGGTGGACGCCTTCAGCCAGATCGTGCACAAGGACAAGTCCCGCGAGTACGGCCTGATGATGACGGCCAAGCTCAAGGAGCTGATCCCGCGGCAGCAGTACGAGGTGCCGATCCAGGCCGCGGTCGGGGCCCGCATCATCGCCCGTGAGAACATCCGCGCCATCCGCAAGGACGTCCTCGCCAAGTGCTACGGCGGCGACATCTCCCGCAAGCGCAAGCTGCTGGAGAAGCAGAAGGAGGGCAAGAAGCGGATGAAGACCATCGGGCGGGTGGACGTCCCGCAGGAGGCCTTCGTCGCCGCCCTCTCGACGGGCGGCGGCGGCGACGCCGACAAGGGCAAGAAGTAGCCGGCGCCGCTCCGGCGGCCGCTACTTCAGCAGGGGCCAGGCCACCGCGGACGGCACGCGCCGGAACTCGCCGCGGTTGGCGGCCCTGCCCGCGTAGACCAGGAAGAACATCACCACGGCCGTGAACAGCAGCGGCACCCAGATGAAGAAGTCGACGGCGAGCGACAGCAGCCCGAAGACGATCCAGACGGCGATGCTCGCGATGCCCATGTTGAGGCCCTGCGCGGCGTGCCTGCGCACGAACGGCGAGCGGGCCTTGCCGAGGTAGACCACGGCAGGGGCGATCGCGCCGAAGAGGAACTGGCCCACGTACGCCATCAGCGACCACGTCTTCTCGTCGTCGGTGACAGGGCCGAAGCTCCCGGGGATCTGGGCGGTGTTGCTCCCGCCCTGCGGCTGCTGCTGCCAGCCCATGCCGGGCTGCGGCTGCTGCGGCTGCTGCCAGGCGTTTCCGGGCTGCTGCCAGGGGGTCTGTTGTTGCTGCTGCTGCCACTGGGGCTGCTGTCCCTGGCCGGGCGGCGGGGGAGGCCCGTAGGCCATGGCGGACGTCCTCTCCGGGGTCGCTATGCAAGCTATTGGCGAAGTGTATGACTCCTTGGACGCCTGTGGAGTTCGCCCGGGTTCCCGATGAACAGGGACCCGTGGCCGATTCGCGCCACGGGTCCCTGTGCGGTGCCTGGTGTCGGGTCAGGGGTGCCAGATGACGGCGGTGGGAGCCGCCTGCGTGAGCGTGACCGAACCCGTCCACTGGACGGACGAAGCCTGCGGCTGGAACGAGTCGTCCAGGAAGAACCCGCGGTTGACGGACGTGACCGTGGCCGGCGCGCCGTTGTCCCCGAGCCCGGTGGGCCGGCGAAGGGCATCGATGCTCGCGATGTCGGCGACGCCCGTCCCCTCGGGCAGTTCGACGGTGGTGGCCACGGCGCCGTCCCGCTCGATCGACCAGGTCGGCTCGTCGTGGTCGGAGCGGTACAGCCGGGACGGGTCGGACTTCAGCCGCACCCCCAGCGCGACCCCCGGAGCCGACCCGGACCCGGTCGCGGCGCCCGTCGTCTTGGCGAACTCCACGAACAGGTACGTCCGCTGGTCGCCGACCTCGCGCGTCGCGGGATCGGACGGCTTCTCGATCTTCCCCTCGCGGACCATCTCCTGCGCCGCGATCCGGTAGGTCCACGGCTCCCGGTCCATGACGACCTCGCGGGCGCGGCCGTCCGGGCGCGTCCCGGTGGCGTCCGGCAGGAAGCGCAGCGGGGCGCCGGGCGAGACCACGTCGCACATGTTGTTGTTCTGGGTGCAGGTCTGCAGCACCGGGTGGTCGCCTTCGTAGCGGCCCGTGAACTTCAGGGTCATGTGCATGGGCGCCTGGTAGACGGCGGTGCCGTCCACGCGCCGGCCGGACGCGTCGACCTCGACCCGGTAGATCCACTCGATGTCGGTCGTCCGGCCCCAGCGGGCCATCAGGGCGGGCGTGTCGGTGCCGCCGTCCTCGTTGCTCCACACCACCGAGTACTCGATGATCTGGTGGCCGGGGGCGGCGGCGGGACGGGTCTCGTGCCAGGCGACCAGCGGGGTGTCGGTGGTGGCGTTCTGGTACGGGTCGCCGGTCGGCCACCCCGTCCGGCCGACGACGACGGGCGCGTGGCGCAGGGCGAGCGCCTCCGCGTCCGGCATGCTGACCCGGGGGTGGCGGAGCGTGACGCGGCGGGCCGCGGGCGCGCTGCCCTTGGCGAACCGCAGCGTCACCTTGTGGCGGCCCCGCCCGACGTGCCCGAGCCCGAGGCTGCGGGGGATCGGGTCGGACGAGGGGACGACGAGGTCGGTCACGTGGCGCCCGTCGACGGCGATCGACACGACGGCCGACTCGGCGCCCCGGCGGACCCAGGAGACGCCCGGGGCGGAGGCGGAGAAGGAGATCAGCGCCTCCCCGTCCCGGCGGGCGGTGAAGGGCAGCGACCGGGCGGGGCCGCCGCGGTGGACGTTGATCGTGCCGGGCGGTCCGGCGGCGTGGGCGGGGGAGGCGGTGAGGGAGAGGGGAGCGCCGGCGAGGACGGCGCCGGTCACGGCGAGCACGGCATGGCGCGCGCGGCTTCTCATGATCGGGGAACCTAGGCCGCCGCGGTTGCGTTCGGGTGACGAGGCGGTCCCCCGTGGGTGTCGTCTCCGTGTGCGCCGGGAGTCGGCCGAGGGCCCGGGTGCGTCAGGAGCCGGTCCACAGCGGCGACAGCGCCGCCGGCACCCCCAGGGACACGCCGGTGAACCGCTCCGCCCCGTCCGCCCCGTCCGGGGCGTGGAGCGTGAGCCCGGAGGCCGCCAGCCGGACGGACCGGCCGCGCCTGACGATCTCGTGGTCCAGCTCCCGCAGCAGCGCGACGACGTCGCCGGCGGGCTCGTCGAGCAGGTCGACCCCGTCGAGCCGGAACCGCATCTCCGGGTTGCCGCTCCAGCCGGGCGACCGCGTCCCGCAGATCTGCGCGAGCCGCTCCACGCCGTCCTCGCCCCGGCCGGTGGACAGCGCCAGCATGCCGCGCCCGACCCGGACGCTGCGGTGCCCGGTCCAGCCGCACAGGAACGACGGCTTCGGCGGGAGGGTGCCGCAGCGCTCGGCGACCGCGTCGAGGGTCGTCCAGGCGTCCGCGGCGCGGGTGGAGAACAGCAGGCTCGCGTCCGGCAGCAGCGCGCCGCGGCCCGGCTCCAGCGTGACCACGAACGGCGGCACCCGGCCGGGGAACCGCGCCGGGTCGGCCTCCCGCAGGGTGACGATGCCCTCCCACTCGACGGGCTCCGCCACCGCGAACCAGGTGATCACGGCCTCGGCGCCGAACTCGCGGAACGTCGCGTCGGTCAGCCGCTCGGCGACCGCCTCCCGCAGCCCCTCGGCCGTCTCGGCGAGCCTGCGGCGCCACCACGCCGGCTCCGGGTCCGGCCGGCCGCCCGCGGCCCAGCGCGTCCCCGCGCCGGCGAAGTCCGAGCGCCGCTCGGCGCCCGCGTCGTCCACCAGCACCCAGTGCCAGCCGTCCGGCTCGCCCCGCAGCAGCACCCGGGCGGGCACGCGCTCCCGGCCGGTCCCACCCTCGTTTCGCATCCGGACGACAATATCCGTATTCGTTGCGGTGTCTCAGCCGGTCGGCGGCCGAAGTGCCGCCGGTCGGCCGCGACACGGCGGCGGCTGCTTGGCACGGGCGCGGACGGAGGTACGGTCGGACGGGTACGGTGCCTGATCGAAACGAACCGGCCGACCTCGCGGAGGCAGTGTGACCCACCCCGAGCAGGTTCTGCGTTCCGCGAAGGAACGGGAAACGGTGAACGGCGCGGTCCGCGCGCTGCGCTCCGCCGCCCCCGCGGGCTGGCAGCGGCTCGACTTCGAGTTCCGCGCGACGGTCGGCATCGACAGCGCCTCCTTCGAGGTCGAGGGCCCGGACGGAGGACGCCGTACGGCCCTGCCCCCGGGCCAGGCCGTCGGGAAGATGGACGAGCTGCGCCGCGTCATGTACCGGTCCGACAAGGGGGCCTGGTTCACGGCGCGCCTCCAGGTGGAGCGCTCGGGCCACTTCAGCGCCGAGTTCGACTACGACGGCGAGCCCGAGTTCACCCCGCCGCTGGCCCCGTCCGCCTACGTCCAGGACCTCGACCGCTTCCCCCGCGCCGACGAGCACATCCCCGACTGGCTCCGCGACAAGCTGGGGGAGGCCTGAGCGGCCGAAGCAGGGGGCGGAGCGGGGCAGACTTGAGGGGTGCCCTCGACGCTTCCTGACGGCGACCCCGTACCGGCAGACGGTGCGCTGCCCCGCAGTGCCCTGCACGGCCTGGGTGAGCGCCCGTTCGCGTTCTACGTGCACGTGCCGTTCTGCGTGACCCGGTGCGGGTACTGCGACTTCAACACCTACACGGCGACGGAACTGGGGCCCGGGGCGAGCCGCGACTCCTACGCCGACACCGCCATCCGCGAGGTCCGGATGGCCCGGCGCGTCCTCGGGGACGCGGACCTGCCCGTCGAGACCGTCTTCGTGGGCGGCGGTACCCCGACCCTCCTGGCACCGGACGACCTGGGCCGCGTGCTGGCCGCGATCGACGCCGAGTTCGGCCTCGCCCCTGGGGCGGAGGTCACCACCGAGGCCAACCCGGAGTCGGTGGACGAGACGTACATCGGCAAGCTCCGCGAGGCCGGGTTCACGCGCGTTTCGTACGGCATGCAGAGCGCGCGCGAGCACGTCCTCGCCGTCCTGGAACGCGCGCATACGCCCGGACGCGTCCCGCAGGTCGTCGAGTGGACGCGCAAGGCGGGCTTCGAGCACATCAACCTCGACCTCATCTACGGGACGCCAGGGGAGACCGACGACGACTGGAGGGGCTCCCTGGAAGCGGCCTTGGCGGCGGAGCCCGACCACGTGTCCGCCTACGCGCTCATCGTCGAGGAGGGCACCCGCCTGGCGGCGCAGGTGAGACGCGGCGAACTGACCGCGCCCGACGACGACGCCATGGCCGACCGCTACCTGATCGCCGACGAGCTGCTCAGCGCCCACGGCCTGCACTGGTACGAGATCTCCAACTGGGCCGCCGACCCCCGCGCCGCCTGCCGGCACAACATGCTCTACTGGACGGGCGCCGACTGGTGGGGCGTCGGCCCGGGCGCCCACAGCCACGTCGGCGGAACCCGCTGGTGGAACGTCAAGCACCCCGCCGCCTACGCCGCCCGCCTCGCCGAGGGCACCACCCCCGCCCACGCCCGGGAGATCCTCACCGACGAGGACCGGCACATCGAACGCGTCATGCTCGAACTACGCCTGGCCCAGGGCTGCCCCACCCACCTCCTGGACGACGAGGCCGCCCGCACCCTGATAGACGAGGGCCTCCTAGAACCGACCCCCTACGAGCAGGGCCGAGCCATCCTGACCCTCAAAGGCCGCCTACTAGCCGACGCCGCAGTCCGAGCCCTCACGTGATCTCCCAGGGGGCGACCCCCTGGAACCCCCGTCACGAGCCGGGCGATCCTCTCGCCACGGCGCAGGTTGTCGTGCCCGTGCGGGTCATCGTCGTGGCGCTGCGGTCGTCCGGCTCGGCGGCTCGGGCGACCTCCAGGCGCCTAGAGCGCCTTCCGGCCGCCCAACCCGCACCCCGGCCGAGGTCCTACACAGTTACGAAGTCGATCAGTTCTTCTACGCGGCCCAGTAGGGCGGGTTCCAGGTCGGTGTAGGTGTTCACCGAGTTGAGGATGCGTTTCCAGGCGGCGCCCGTGTCGTCGCCCCAGCCGAGTTCGGCTACCACGCCCTCCTTCCAGGGGATGCCTCGGGGGATGCGGGGCCAGGCGCGGATGCCGACGGCCGCGGGCTTGACGGCCTCCCAGATGTCGATGAAGGGGTGTCCGGTGACGAGGACGTACGGCGAGGTGACCTGGGCGGCGATCCGGGACTCCTTGGAGCCCTCCACGAGGTGGTCGACCAGGACGCCGAGGCGCCGGTCCTCGCCGGGGTCGAACTCCTCGACGATGGCGGGCAGGTCGTCGACGCCTTCGAGGTACTCGACGACGACGCCCTCGACGCGCAGGTCGTGGCCCCAGATCTTCTCGACCAGCTCGGCGTCGTGGACGCCCTCCACGTAGATGCGGCTCTCCTTGGCGACCTGCGCCCGCAGGCCCTGGACGGCGACCGAGCCGGAGGCGGACCGGGCCGGGCCCCTGGGCGCGGCGCTCGGCCGGACGAGGGTGACCGGCTTGCCGTCGATGAGGAATCCGGACTTGGTCAGCGGGAAAACCCGGCGCTTGCCGAACCGGTCCTCCAGGGTGACCCCGAACTTGTCGCAGCCGACCACGGCGCCGCAGAAACCGCTGTCGGGGTCCTCGGCGACGAGGCCCGGCTCGGCGGGCACCTCCGGGATCTGCCCCTTGCGCGGCCTGCGCCAGTCGCCCGCCAGCACGTCGTTTCCGTACTTCTTACTCCGCACAGGTCCGCACATTAACCCGCCGGGAGGCGCGTGCCCGGGCGCCCCGCTTTCCTCGGCGTGGCGTCCGTTCCGGGGCCGGATAGGATCACGCAGCCATGCGGAGAGTGCGGGGGCGCTCCAGCCGAGCCTTCCGGGCCGTAGACTTGGCACTCGAAAGCAAGGAGTGCCAGGAGCACGGCCCGGCCGGACGAAGGAGGTGACCACGTGCTGGACGACCGGAAACTAGCGGTCCTGCGCGCCATCGTCGAGGACTACGTCTCCACCAACGAGCCGGTGGGGTCCAAGGCGCTGGCCGACCGGCACAACCTCGGTGTCTCGCCCGCGACCATCCGCAACGACATGGCGGTGCTGGAGGAGCAGGGCTACATCGCCCAGCCCCACACCAGCGCCGGGCGGGTCCCCACCGACAAGGGCTACCGGCTGTTCGTCGACCGGCTGTCCACGATCAAGCCGCTGTCGGTCGCCGAGCGCCGCGCCATCGAGACGTTCCTGACCGGGGCCTACGACCTCGACGACGTCGTGGGCCGCACGGTGCGGCTGCTCGCGCAGCTGACCCGGCAGGTCGCGGTGGTGCAGTACCCGTCGCTGACCCGCTCGGCGGTGCGGCACGTGGAACTGGTCCCGGTGGCGGAGGGGCGGCTGCTGCTCGTCCTGATCACCAACACCGGGCGGGTGGAGCAGCGCGTCATCGAGACGGGGCCGATCTCCGAGGAATCGATAGGGCACCTGCGGGCGTTGCTCAACACGTGCCTGGACGGGCTCGGCTTCGGCGAGGTCCCGGCCGCGGTGGCGGACCTGCCCGACAAGGTGGGCCCGGACGACCGGCCGGTGGCGGCGGCGGTGCTGTCGGTGCTGCTGGAGACGCTCGTCGAGAAGCACGAGGAGAAGATCGTCTTCGCCGGGGCGGCCAACCTCGCCGCCGTGGACTTCTCGCAGAGCCTGCGGGACGTCCTGGTGGCGCTGGAGGAGCAGGTGGTCCTCATGCGGTTGCTCGGCGAGACCGGCGACTCCTCTACAGTTACGGTGCGGATCGGCACCGAGAACCCCGACCAGGGGCTGAAGTCGACCTCGGTCGTCGCCGCCGACTACGGGGTGGGCGACCTCACTCTGGCCCGGCTGGGAGTGCTCGGGCCGACACGCATGGATTACCCCAGCACGATGGGAGCGGTACGGGCAGTGGCACGCTACGTGGGACAGATCCTGGCGGGGTCGTAAGTGGCGAACGACTACTACGCGACCCTGGGCGTCCGGCGGGACGCCAGCGCCGACGAGGTCAAGAAGGCCTACCGCCGGCTCGCGCGGGAGCTCCACCCGGACGTCAACCCGGATCCGGAGACCCAGGAGCGGTTCAAGGAGATCACCCAGGCCTACGAGGTGCTCTCCGACCCCAAGAAGCGCGAGATGTACGACCTCGGCGCGGACCCCTTCGCGTCCGCCGGGGGCGCGGGCGCCGGCGGGTTCGGCGGCGCCGGGTTCCCGTTCAGCGACATCATGGACGCCTTCTTCGGCACCGCGACCTCGCGGGGCCCGCGCTCGCGCGCGCGGCGCGGCCGCAACGCGACGCTGCGGGTCGAGCTCGACCTCGCCGAGACCGCGTTCGGTACGACGCGCGAGCTCTCCATCGACACCGCGGTCGCCTGCACGACCTGCGAGGGGTCGGGCTGCGCGCCGGGCACCCACCCGGAGACGTGCGAGACGTGCCACGGCCGCGGCGAGGTCCAGCAGGTCCAGCGCTCGTTCCTCGGCCAGGTCATGACGGCCCGGCCGTGCCCGGCGTGCGGCGGCTTCGGCTCGGTGATCCGCAACCCGTGCACCGAGTGCTCCGGCGACGGCCGGGTCCGCACCCGCCGCACCGTCAAGGTGAAGATCCCGGCCGGGGTGGAGAACGGCATCCACATCCAGCTCGCCGGCGAGGGCGAGGTCGGCCCGGGCGGCGGCCCGCCCGGCGACCTGTTCCTGGAGATCGTCGAGAAGCCGCACCCCATCTTCGAGCGCGAGGGCGACGACCTGCACTGCACGGTCGAGATCCCGATGACGGCGGCGGCGCTCGGCACCAGCGTCACGATCGAGACGCTGGACGCGGCCGAGAGCGTCGACATCAAGCCCGGCACGCAGTCGGGGCAGGTCATCACGCTCTACAACCGGGGCGTCCGGCACCTCAACGAGAGCGGCCGCGGCGATCTGATGATCCACGTCAACGTGGAGACGCCGAACCGGCTCGACGAGGAGCAGGAGGAGCTGCTGCGGCGGCTCGCGGTGCTGCGCGGCGAGGAGCGCCCGCCCGGCAGGTTCGCCCCCGGGCAGCGCGGCGTGTTCTCCCGCCTCAAGGACGTCTTCAACCAGCACTGAAGCGCGGTGGCGGCGGCCTACCAGGAAGGCCGCCGCGGCGACTAAGAGCATGGCGGCAGGCCCCCGTACGAGCGGATCGGAACCGGGTGCGGGGGACGGCCTCATGGGGAGCAGCGATGTGTTCAGCTGACCGGGCGCCCGCGCGCCGCGGGCGGTTCGGGTGAGCCCGCCGGTCTTCCTCGCCGGGACGGACGCGCTTCAGCGCGACAGCGTCCTGCTGGACGGCCCCGAAGGGCGGCACGCGGCGGCCGTGCGGCGGCTGCGGCCGGGGGAGCGGGTCGACCTGACCGACGGCGAGGGCCTGCTGGCCGAGTGCGTCGTCACCGCCGCCGACCGGGCGACGCTCACGCTCGACGTGCTGGCCCGGCACCGGGAGCCGCCGCCCTCGCCCCGCCTGGTGGTCGTGCAGGCCCTCCCGAAGGGCGACCGGGGCGAGCTCGCCGTCGAGACCATGACCGAGGTCGGCGTGGACGAGATCGTCCCGTGGTCGGCGTCCCGGTGCGTCACCCGCTGGCGCCCGGAGCGGCGCGACAAGGCCCTCGGGCGCTGGCGCGCGACCGCCCGCGAGGCCGGCAAGCAGGCCCGGCGCGGCAGGCTGCCCGCGATGCCGGAGCTGGCCTCCACCGAGGACGTCGCCGAGCGGATCTCCGCCGCGGCCCTCGCCCTGGTCCTGCACGAGGAGGCCGAGGCGCCGCTGAGCGCCGTGGAGCCGCCCGCGGAGGGCGAGATCATCCTCGTGGTCGGCCCCGAGGGCGGGATCAGCGAGGACGAGCTGGAGCGCTTCCGCGCCGCGGGCGGCCGTCCCACGCGGCTCGGCCCGACCGTGCTGCGCACCTCGACGGCGGGCGTCGCGGCGGCGAGCGTCCTGCTGGCCGCCACCGGCCGCTGGTAGCGCAGGTCAGGGCGTCGTCGACGCGCCCTGCTCGGTGACGCTCGCGGGCTCGCTCGTCTCGGCCGGCGGCGTCGGCTGCTCGGTCGGCTTGCTCGACGGCTCGGGCGTGGTCGGGGCGGGCGGCGACGAGGGCGTGGTCGGCGTCGTCTGCGTCGGCGTCTCGCTCGGGCACGGCGTGGTCGCCGGGGTCGGCGTGGAGGACGCGCCGGCCGAGGCGCCCGGCGAGGGTATGCGGCAGGACGAGAGCCCCGGCGAGGAACTGCTCGTCGGCGCCTCCGAGCTGCTCGGCTCGCCGGACTCGCTGCTCCCCGGCGACGCGGGGGCGGGGAACTGGGGGTCGTCGCCCTGTCCGGTGCGGTCGCCGGCGGAGTCGCCGCCCTCGTGCCCGGACCGGCTGCTGTTGCCGACCGACTGCTGGATCAGGTCGATCGTCCGGGGCGCCGTCACGCCCAGCCCGGCGATCAGCACGGCGGCGGCCACGGCGAGGACGGGCCGGGCCCAGTTCACGGTGAACCGGTCGAACCCGAAGCGCGCCGGGCCGAAACGTCCGAGACCGAACCGGCGGCCCTGGCCGTCGGCGATGCGGGCCCGGATGCGCTCCAGGCCGTCGCCCGCGGGGTTGACCGAGTCCGCCTCCGCGTGCAGGGCGCGGCGGAGGATCTCGCCGTGCTCGTCGTGGGGGTCGGTGGTCATGAGAACTGCTCCAGGACGTTGCGTAGCGCGGTCATGCCGCGCGCCGTATGACTCTTCACGGCGCCGCGGGAGATGCCCATCGCGTTGGCGATCTCCGCTTCGGACAGATCGGCGTAGTAGCGAAGGACGAGCGCCTCCCGCTGGCGGGCGGGGAGCCGGGACAGCGCGTCGATCACCGCTGAGCGTTCCAGCTCCCCGATGGCCCCGGCCTCCGCGCTCGGCGCGTCGGGCAGCCCCTTGGGGGCGTACTTCTCGACGACGGCGCGGTGCCGGAGCACCGATCGCGACCGGTTGACCACCGACTGCCGCAGGTACGACAGGGCCTTGTCCGGGTCGCGCAGCCGGCGCCAGCCGCCGTGCATCGCGACGAACGCGTCCTGCACGACCTCCTCGGCCGTTCCCGCGTCCCGGACGAGCATGGCCGCCAGGCGCACCAGCGAACGGTAGTTGGCGCTGTAGAGGGCGGTCACCGCCTGATCGGCGTCCCAGGCGGCGGCCACCGCGCCCGCCGTGCCCCTGGCCACGAGGGTCTCGGTCACGTCAGTGGGACGCGCACCCTCGTCGTTCGGTTTACGAAAGGGCATGTCCTGGTTTGCCTCGGTCACCTATCCGCCGCCTTTGCCGGCCCCCCGCCGTCCATTCGGACGATCGCGTCCGGCCGGCATGTACCGGGCGTTCCCGCCGGGGCGAGATGCGCCGCGACGCCTTGCGAACCGGGGGGTTGCGCCTTGAGCTGACAACCTTAGCCAGTGGCCGGTCGAAATGCCGACGGCTACAGGGAGTCGATTGACGAAACCCTATCCGCCACGGGCGGCCGTGATCCACGGCTCCGCCGGTCCCGATAGGATTTTCGGGCGGTCCGCGACCGCCCGCGAGGGGAGACAGATGACCGACTGCCTGTTCTGCAAGATCGTTTCCGGGGACGTGCCCGCCACGATCGTCCGCGAGTCGGCGGGGACGGTGGCGTTCCGCGACATCAACCCGCAGGCGCCGACGCACGTGCTGGTCATCCCGCGCGACCACCACGCCACGGCCGCCGAGCTGGCCGGAGCCGACGCCGAGCTGCTCGCCGAGCTGGTGCGCGAGGCCCACCAGGTCGCGGCGGACGAGGGCATCGCCGAGACCGGCTACCGGGTCGTGTTCAACACCGGCCCCCAGGCGGGGCAGACGGTGTTCCACGTGCACGCCCACGTGCTGGGCGGGCGCGGCCTGAACTGGCCGCCCGGCTGAGCCCGTCCGCCGCGCGGAGAAATGCGGCGGCGGTGTGTCGGGGGTCGCCAGTACGATGGAACCGGTACACCAGGACACCCGGAGCAGACAGAAGGCAGGTCCGATAGGCCGCAAGGCCCGGCTGATGGTCGAATCAACTCACGCGAGGGCAACCCGCACGGGGCGCGACGACCGGACAGGCTCGCGCTCGCAGATCAAGATCGTGGTGCCGGACGAGCATTCGATGGTGAGCCTGCTGGGCTCCCGCGACGAGCTGCTCCACGCGATCGAGCACGGTTTCGGCGCCGACATCGACATCCACGTCCGCGGCAACGAGATCACCGTGACCGGCCCGGAGGACGAGACCGACCTCGTCTCCCGGCTCTTCACCGAGATGCTCGAACTGCTGAAGGGCGGCACCCAGCTCACCCCCGACGCCGTCGAGCGCAGCCTGGCGATGCTGCGCGGCGAGAGCGGCGCGCGTCCCGCGGAGGTCCTCACCCTGGACGTGCTGTCCAGCCGCGGCCGGACCATCCGCCCGAAGACGCTGAACCAGCGGCGGTACATCGACGCGATCGACAAGCACACGATCGTGTTCGGCATCGGCCCCGCGGGCACCGGCAAGACGTACCTGGCCATGGCCAAGGCCGTCCGCGCGCTGCAGGACAAGCAGGTCAACCGGATCATCCTCACCCGTCCGGCCGTCGAGGCGGGCGAGCGGCTCGGCTTCCTGCCGGGCACGCTCTACGAGAAGATCGACCCGTACCTGCGCCCGCTGTACGACGCGCTGCACGACATGGTCGACCCCGACTCGATCCCGCGCCTGATGGCCGCCGGGACCATCGAGGTGGCACCCCTGGCCTACATGCGCGGCCGCACCCTGAACGACTCGTTCATCATCCTCGACGAGGCGCAGAACACCTCGCCCGAGCAGATGAAGATGTTCCTCACCCGGCTCGGGTTCGGGTCGAAGGTCGTCGTGACCGGCGACGTCACCCAGGTCGACCTGCCGAACGGGCAGATGAGCGGGCTGCGCGTCGTCCAGGAGATCCTCGACGGCGTCGGCGACATCCATTTCTGCCGGCTCGACAGCCGCGACGTCGTGCGGCACAAGCTCGTCACCGACATCGTCGACGCCTACAACCGGTACGACGAGAAGCAGGTGCCGCCGTTCAAGCAGGGCGCGGCGCGCGGCGGTCCCCGCAAGCGGGGGCGGCAGTGAGCGTCGAGGTGCTGAACGAGTCGGGCGTCGAGGTCGACGAGCAGGGCATCGCCGCCCTGTCCCGGCACGTCCTCGACGGGATGCGCGTCCATCCGCTGGCGGAGCTGTCGGTGCTGCTGGTCGACGAGGCCGCGATGACCGAGCTCCACGAGAAGTGGATGGACGAGCCGGGCCCGACCGACGTGCTGTCCTTCCCCATGGACGAGCTCCGCCCCGGGCACATGTCCGGCGGCGCCGACGAGGACGGCGAGACCGACCCGGGGCTGCTCGGCGACGTCGTGCTGTGCCCCGCCGTCGCCGAGAAGCAGGCGCGGGAGGCCGGGCACAGCACCGCGGAGGAGCTCGAGCTGCTGTGCACGCACGGCATCCTGCACCTCCTGGGCTACGACCACGCCGAGCCGGAGGAGCACCGGGAGATGTTCGGCCTGCAGGCCGAGCTCCTCACCTCCTGGCGGGAGGAACGCGGCGGCTGATGAGCACCGCGCAGGCGTGGCTGTCCGCCCTGGCGGTGGGCCTGGTCTTCCTGGCGGGCCTGCTGGCCGGCACCGAGACCGCGCTCGCCCGGGTGTCGCGCGTCACCGTCGAGGAGGCCGTCCGGGAGGGCCGCCGCGGCGCCCGGCGGCTGGCGGAGGTCGTCGCCGACCCGGCCCGCTACGTCAACATGGTCCTGCTGCTGCGGATCGGCTGCGAGCTGGTCGCCACCGTCATCGTCGCCGACCTGTGCATCTCCTGGCTGGACGAGACCTGGCGCGCCTACGTGACCGCCGCCGCCGTCATGATCGTCGTCAGCTACGTGGCGATCGGGGTGGGGCCGCGCACCCTCGGCATCCAGCACGCCGACCGGATCGCACTGGCGGGCGCCGCCGTGATCCACCCGGTGACCCGGGTGTTCGGGCCGCTGCCCCGGCTGCTGATCCTGCTCGGCAACGCCCTCACGCCCGGCAAGGGCTTCCGGGAGGGCCCGTTCGCCTCCGAGGCGGAGCTGCGCGACCTGGTCGACCTCGCCGAGCAGCGCAGCCTGATCGAGCCGGTCGAGCGGGAGATGATCCACTCGGTGTTCGAGCTGGGCGACACCCTCGTCCGCGAGGTGATGGTGCCGCGCACCGACATCGTGTTCATCGAGCGCACGAAGACGCTGCGGCAGGCGATGTCGCTGGCGCTGCGCAGCGGCTTCTCCCGCATCCCCGTCGTCGGCGAGAACGAGGACGACGTCGTCGGCATCGCCTACCTCAAGGACGTCGTCCGGCGCAGCCAGGAGCACCGCGAGGGCGAGTCGGTCGAGACGGTCGACTCGGTCATGCGCCCCGCCACCTACGTCCCCGACAGCAAGCCGATCGACGAGCTGCTGCGCGAGATGCAGGCGCGGCAGATCCACGTGGCGATCGTGATCGACGAGTACGGCGGCACCGCCGGCCTGGTCACCATCGAGGACATCCTGGAAGAGATCGTCGGGGAGATCACCGACGAGTACGACGTGGAGATCCCGCCGGTGACGTGGCTCTCCGACGACGCGGTCCGGGTCACCGCCCGCCTGCCCGTGGAGGACCTCGCCGAGCTGTTCGACCTGGAGATCGACGCCGAGGACGTCGAGACGGTCGGCGGGCTGCTCGCCCACGCGCTCGGCCGCGTCCCCATCGAGGGCTCCACCGCCGAGGTCGCCACCAGCGACGCCGGGACCGGCGAGCCGGGCCCCGCGCTGTCCCTCAAGGCCGAGACCATCGCCGGCCGCCGCAACCGGGTCGGCACCGTCCTGGTGCGGCGCCTCGGCGCACCGGCCGCGGACGCCGAGAGCCGCGCGGCCTCCGACCATTCCGGCTGACGCCTCGGCCGCCCCTCCGTCCCGGCCGCCCGTCTCGACCTCGAACCGTCTCCAGCTCTGACCCTCGGACGGCGTCAGCCTCGGATGGCGTCGGCCTGGGATGGCGTCGGCCTCGGACGGCCTGAGCCTCGGACGGGCTCGACCTCGGACGGCCTCAGTGTGGGGCGGGCTCAGGCGCCGATGGTGTCGCGGAGGGTCCCGTCGGGGGCGGCGAGCAGGACCGGGGCCTTGGGGCCGAGGTCGCGGACGGCGCTGACGTCGGCGGGGTCGGGCGCGTCCACCGCGGTGACGACGGCGGCGGCCTCCAGGTCCTCGGCGCCGCTGGAGACGGCCATCGCGACGGCGACCTTGAGCGCCGAGAGCTTCAGGGACGGCAGGTCCACGCTCGTGGCGGAGTAGGTGCGGCCGGTCTCGTCGCGCACGGCGGCGCCCTCGGCGGCGCCCGTGCGGGCCCGCGCGGACCGGGCCAGGGTGATGATCTTCGCGTCCTCGGCGTTCAGCTCGCTCACGCCCCCAGCGTACGGGCATCGCGAAGGGGCGGCGTGACCGGCGGGGCCATCCGCGCGGAACCGGGCGGCCCGCAGGTCCGCAGGCCGGTCAGGCGGGCCGCAAGTCGGCGGCAAGTGGACGGCAAGGGGCGCGCGCGAGCCTGTAGGGCGTCGAACAATGCCGTTCTGGGGGAGAAGTGATGTCCCGTCTGCTCTACCGCCTGGGGAGGGCCGCCGCCATGCGGCCCTGGCGGTTCATCGGGGTGTGGCTGGTGCTCGTCGCCGCGATGGCCGGGCTCTCCGGCGTCGCCGGGGGCACCCTGCACGACAACTACACGATGGCCGGGACGGGGTCTCAGCAGGCCACCGACCTGTTGAAGGAGCGGTTCCCCGCGCTGTCGGGGGCCGACGCCCGGGTCGTGGTGCACGCGAGGTCGGGGAAGGTCGACCCGGCGAAGCTGGCCGCGGCGGCGGGGGAGCTGCGCGGGCTGCCGCACGTCAGCGGCGTCGACCCGGCGCAGTTCGGCAAGGGCGGCGCCACCGCGCTGATGACCGTCCGGTACTCGGTGCCGGTCACCGACCTCGGTCCCAAGGAGACCCTCGACCTGCTGCGGTCGGCGACGCGGAACCTGGACGCCGCCGGCTACCAGGTGGAGTTCGGCGGCCAGGTCCCCGAGAACGTGACCGCGCCCGGCGGCGTCGCCGAGGCCATCGGGATCGTGGCCGCCCTGGTCATCCTGCTGCTGGCGTTCGGGTCGGTGGTGGCGGCCGGGCTGCCGCTCGCCGTCGCCCTGGCCGGGCTCGGCGTCGGCGTGTCCGGGATCACGCTGGTGGCCGCGTTCACCGACGTCGCGACCACCGCGCCGACGCTCGCCACCATGGTCGGGCTCGGCGTCGGCATCGACTACGCGCTGTTCGTGCTGACCCGCCACCGGGAGGGGCTCGCGGAGGGGCTCGACGTCCCGGAGTCGGTCGGACGCGCCAGCGCGACCGCGGGCCTGTCGGTGATCTTCGCGGGGTTCACGGTGCTGCTGGCGCTGTGCGGGCTGGTGCTGTCGCGGATCCCGGTGTTCATGACGATGGGGTTCACCACCGGCATCGTCGTCGCGGCGACCGTGCTGAGCGCCGTCACGCTGCTGCCGGCCGTGCTGGGCCTCGCCGGCCGCCGGGTGCTGCGCCGCCGCGACCGGGCCGCGGGCGCGGCGATCGCCGTGGACTCGCCGCGGGTCCGGCGGTGGGCCGTGCACGTCGGACGGCACCCCTGGCCGTGGCTGCTCGCCGCCGCCGTGCTGATGCTGACGCTCGCCGCCCCCGCGCTCGGCATGCGGACGTGGCCGAGCGACGCCAGCAGCGAGCCGACGTCCAACACCGTCCGCAACGCCTACGACCTGGTCGCCGACGGGTTCGGTCCCGGCGCCAACGGGCCGCTCGTCGTCGCGGTCGACCTGCGCAAGACCGACCGGGCCGCGCTGCCGGCGCTGCGGGACCGGCTCGAGGCCACCGAGGGCGTCGCGTCCGTCGCGCCTCCGCAGGCCTCCCCGCGCGGCGACGCCGCGGTGATCATGGTCACCCCGAAGTACGGGCCGCAGGACGAGCGGGTGACCGGGCTCGTCGACCGGATCCGCGCGGACGTGCTGCCGCCGGACACCGAGATCACCGGGCTGACCGCCGTCTACGTGGACCTGTCCCGGATGCTGTCGGACCGGCTGTGGCCGGTGATCGGCGTGGTGGTGGCGACCTCGTTCATCATGCTGATGATCGTGTTCCGGTCGCTGCTGGCGCCGCTGAAGGCCGCGGTGATGAACCTGCTGTCGATCGGCGCCGCGTACGGGGTGCTCACGGCCGTGTTCCAGTGGGGCTGGGGCGCCGAGCTGCTCGGCCTCCCGCACAGCGTCCCGGTGTCGTCGTTCATCCTGCTGCTGATGTTCGCCGTGCTGTTCGGCGTCTCCATGGACTACGAGGTCTTCCTGCTCTCGCGGGTCCGGGAGGAGTGGCTGCTGCACGGCGACGCGCGCGGGTCGGTGTCCACCGGGCTGGCCGCGACCGGACGGGTGATCAGCAGCGCGGCGCTGATCATGGTGGCGGTGTTCCTCGGCTTCGCCGCCGACCCCGGCCTGGTGATCAAGCAGATGGGGGTCGGGCTCGCGGTGGCGGTGGCGCTGGACGCGACGGTCGTCCGGCTGGTGCTGGTGCCCGCCACGATGTCGCTGCTCGGACGGGCGAACTGGTGGCTGCCGAAGCCGCTCGCCCGGGTGCTGCCGACGATCGACCTGCACGGCGGCGCGGCGCCCGCCGAGGCCCCCGTGCGGCGGCCCGAACCCAGCCGCGCGTAACCGGGGGAGTGATCAGAGGAGGGCGGCATGTCCCGGTTAGGCTGATCGGGACATGTCGCCTGTCGTACGCGTTCTCGGGGCCTTCGGAGCCGAGGTGGCGGGGGCCGCCGCCGACCTCGGCGGTCACCGGCAGCGCTCCGTGCTCGCCCGCCTCGTCGCCGCGCGGGGCCGGATGGTGCCCGCCGACAGGCTCGTCGACGACCTGTGGGCGGGCACGGCCCCGCCGCGCGCCGCCGCCGGCCTCCAGTCGTTCGTGTCCCATCTGCGCCGCGCGCTCGAACCGGACCGCCCGCCCCGCACGCCCGCGCGGGTCCTGGTCACCGAGCCGCCGGGGTACGCGCTGCGGCTGCCGGACGGCGCCGTCGACGCGTGGCGGTTCGACGCGCTGATCGACCAGGCCGCCGAGCTGTCGGACGCCGACCCGCCGGAGGCCCGCCGCCGCGCGGAGGCGGCGCTCGCCGAGTGGCGCGGGCCCGCCTACGCCGAGTTCGGTGACCTGTCGTGGGCGGCGGCCGAGGCCGCCCGCCTGGACGAGCGGCGCCGGCTCGCGGTCGAGCACCGCGCCGGGGCGATGCTCAGGCTCGGAGCCGCCGCCGAGGCCGTCCCCGACCTGGAGACCCACGCCGCCGCCAACCCGCTGCGCGAGGAGGCGTGGCGGCTGCTGGCCCTCGCCCTCTACCGCGCCGGACGCCAGGGCGACGCCCTCGGCGCGCTGCGGCGAGCCCGCGCGACCCTGACCGAGGAACTCGGCGTCGACCCCGGCCCGGCGCTGCGCCGCCTGGAGGCCGGCGTCCTTGCGCAGGACCCCGCCCTCGGGGAACCGGAGCGGCCGGCGATGGCCCGTCCCGCGCTGCGGCTCGCGTCCGAGCCCCGCGCCGAGGACGGCCCCGCCTTCGTGGGACGCGTCCAGGAACTGGCGCGGCTGGAGGAGGCCGCCCGGAGCACCGCCGCGGGCCGGGGCGGCGCCGTCCTGCTCTGCGGCGACGCCGGCATGGGCAAGACCGCGCTCGCCGAGAGGTTCTCGCGCGACCTGGCCGCACGGGGCTGGACGTGCGGGTGGGGGACGGCGCCGGAGACCGGGGGAGCGCCCGCGGCCTGGCCCTGGGCCGAGCTGCTGCGCGGGCTGGCGGCCGCTGCCCCGCCCGCCGCCGGCCTCGCCGGAAGGCTCGGACCCCTGCTGGACGACGCCGTCATCGAGCGCGGCGAGGCCGACGTCGTCACGGGACGCTTCCGCCTCCACCTGGCGGTCGGGGACTACCTCGCCGAGCTCGCGGACACCGCGCCGCTCCTGCTCGTCCTGGACGATCTGCACTGGGCGGACGAGGAGACCCTCGCCCTGCTCATCCGGCTCGCTGGGCGGCTGCGGGACCGTCCCGTCCTGCTGCTGGCCACGTTCCGGCAGACCGAGGTCCCGGACGGTCTCGCCGCCGCGCTGGCCGCCCTCGCCCGGCACGAGCCCGCGCGGATCGAGCTGGCCGGGCTGTCGCCGGCGGAGGTCGCGGTCCTCGTCCGGGACACCTGCGCCGCCGGGCTGGACGACGCGGAGCTGTCCGCGATCGCCGAGCGCACGGGCGGCAACCCGTTCTTCACCCGGGAGACGGCCCGGCTCCTGGACGCCGAGGGGCTGCCCGCCGCCACGCGCCGGGTCCCCGCCGGCGTCGGCGACGTGCTGCGGCGCCGCATCGCGCGGCTGCCGGGACCGGTCCAGACCGTGCTGCGGGACGCCGCGGTCGCCGGCCGGGACGCCGACCTGCGCGTCCTGGCCGACCTGTCCGGGGACGAGGAGACGGTGATCGACGCCGTGGAGGCGGGCCTGGCCGCGGGCCTCGTCACCGAGCCCGCGCCCGGCCGGATCCGGTTCGCGCACGCCCTCGTCCGCGACACCCTCTACACGGGCCTGTCCCGGGCCCGCCGCACCCGCGTGCACGGCCGGGTCGCCGCCGCGCTCGAACGGCACCTCCCGGACGAGGCCGCCGCGATCGCGCACCACTACCTCGAATCCGGCACGGACCCGGACAAGGCCGTCCGGTACGCGCGGCGCGCCGCCGCGGCCGCCGAGATGCGGTTCGCGCACGGCGCCGCCGCCGACCTGTGGGTCCGCGTCGTCGAGACGCTCCGCGCGCAGGGCCCCGAGGCGACCCGCGACCGGCTGGAGGCGGAGGTCGCCGCGATCCGGTCGAGCGCCCTCGCCGGGCAGGTCGTCGACGCGAGGGTCCGGCGGATCGCGGCCATCGCCGACGCCCGCGCGTTCGGCGACGTCCGGCTCCTCGCCCGGATCATCGTCGGCTTCGACGTCCCGACGCTGTGGACGAGCCGGGAGTACGGAAGCCTCGACCTCGACACCGTGGAGGCCACCGAGGAGGCGCTGGCACGCCTGCCCGAAGACGAGCCGGAGCTGCGGGTGAGGCTGCTGACCACGCTGGCGATCGAGCTGGAGGGCGAGCAGCACGACCGGGGCGCCGCGGCCGCCCGGGCGGCGCTCCGCCTGGCCCGCGAGCTGGGCGCGCCCGAGCTGGTCGCCCTGGCCCTCAACGGCGCGTACATCAACTCCTACCGGAGCGCGGAGGGGCTCACCGAGCGGCACCGGTTCGCGTCCGAGCTGCTGGCCCTCGCCACCGAGCACGACCTCGGCACCTACCGCGTCCTCGCCCACCTGCAGCTCCAGCAGACGAGCGTCGCCGCGCTCGACCTGCCCGCCGCGCACCGGCACCGTACGGAGGGGCGCCGGCTCGCCGAGCAGTACGGGCTGCCGCTGCTCGCCCGCATCGCCGACTGGTACACGGCGCTGGTGCGCGCCTTCGCCGCCCGGCCGGAGGAGGCGGAACGCGCGTTCGCCGAGGTCGGCGGCTCCATCGGCCGGACCCGGATCTGGTTCAGCGAGCGCGGCATGGCCCTTCTCGGCCCGTTCTGCCTGCGGCTGGTCCTGGGGCGGGCCGAGGAGGCGATGGACGAGGCCGCCTGGCTGCACGAGCAGTGGGGGCACGTCGGGGCGACCGCGGACATGTACGCGCTCACCCTGGCCGCCGCCGGCCGCCTCGCCGAGGCCCGCCGGGTCGTCGCCGGCGCCGGGCCCGTCCGGCGCGACTACTTCTTCGACCTGACCATGGCGGTCCGCGGCCTGCGCGCCGTCGCCCTCGGCGACCGCCCCCTGGCCGAGGAGGCCTACGCGGCGCTGCTGCCCTACGAGGGCCACTTCACCGGCGGCGCCACCGCCGTCGCCACGGTCGGCCCCGCCGCCCAGGTCCTCGGCGACCTCGCCCGCTTCCTGGAACGCCCCGCCGACGTCGCCGCCGCCCACTACCGCCGGGCCGCCGACGTCGCCGCCCGCCTGGAGGCCCCCTTCTGGACCGAGAAGGCCGCCGCGGCCCTCGACGCCCTCGGCACCGCAGCGTGACCGCCCTCTCCTGCAACCCGACTAAACTGGCATCCCCAGCCGCGGACGGAGGGCCGCTGGGCCCGAACAAGGAGAGAAAGCCATAAGCGCACCCGTCCCCATGGACGCACTGGCCCTGGCCACCGCCGCAACCCCGCAACGACCTCTATGGTTGCGATCGCGTCCGAAGGCAGATTCGAGCTTGCGAGAATCTGATCGCGCAGCGAGCCGCCAGGCGAGTCGGAGCGATGCCGGCGATCGCCCGCGTTTCTCGACGATGGAGGGCCGCCAGGCCCGAAGGAGGAGAGGAACGCAATGAATACAGGCTTTGCCTGTTTTATCGGGCGGCCCAATGTGGGCAAGTCGACGTTGATGAACGCGCTGGTCGGGACGAAGGTGGCGATCACCAGCAGCCGTCCGCAGACGACGCGGCGCGCCATCCGGGGGATCGTGCACCGTCCGGACGCTCAGCTCGTGGTCGTCGACACCCCCGGCCTGCACAAGCCCCGGACGCTGCTCGGGGAGCGGCTCGACAGCCTCGTCCGGTCCACGCTGACCGAGGTCGACGTGATCGGGTTCTGCGTGCCCGCCGACCAGCCGGTCGGCCCCGGCGACAAGTACATCGCCAGGGAGCTCGCGGGAGTCAAGAAGACGCCCGTGGTCGCGATCGTCACCAAGACCGACCTCGCCGCGCCCGAGCAGGTCGCCGAGCAGCTCCTCGCGGTCGGGGGGCTCGGCGAGTTCGCCGACATCGTGCCGTGCTCGGCCGAGAGCGGCTTCCAGGTCGGCCTCGTGGGCGACCTGCTGATCTCCCACCTGCCGGAGGGCATGCCGCTCTACCCGGAGGGCGACCTGACCGACGAGCCCGAGCAGGTCCTGGTCGGCGAGCTGATCCGCGAGGCGGCGCTGGAGGGCGTCCGGGACGAGCTGCCCCACTCGATCGCCGTCGTGGTGGACGAGATGGCGCCCCGCGAGGGCCGCGACGACCTCGTCGACGTCTACGCGCACCTGTTCGTCGAGCGGTCCAGCCAGAAGGGGATCATCATCGGGCACAAGGGCTCGCGGCTGCGGGAGGTCGGCGCGGCGGCGCGCCGCCAGATCGAGGCCCTGCTCGGCACGAAGGTGTTCCTCGACCTGCGCGTCAGCGTCCTCAAGGACTGGCAGCGCGACCCCAAGCAGCTCCGCAGGCTCGGCTTCTACGACTGACGGGCGGCGTCAGTCCGCTTCCCGGCGGGGCGCCGTCCCTTCGGGATCGGGCCGGTCCTTCCCGGGCTCGCCGTCGGGCGGCGCGGGTTCCTCGTGCGGCTGCCCGTGGCGGCCCCACGCCTGATCCTCCGAGGGCCAGGCGGCGTACTCACCCGTCGGGTACCGCTGGGCCGGGTACTGCTCGCCTGCGTACTGCTGGTCGGTGTACTGCTGGTCGGCATAGGGAGGCTGCGGGTAGTCCTGCTCCTCTTGGCGCTGCGACTTCGCGACGCGGTCGCTGACGGGGCGGGCGAGGCTGAAGCCGACCACGAGCAGGGACGTGATGACCGCGAGGTACCAGCCGAACCGGACGGTGATCTGGTAGCCGAGGTCGAGGCCGGTCTGGGGCAGGTCGTCGCGGACGTCGCCGAGCCGCAGCACGAAGATCCCGCACACCAGCAGGGCGAGCATGCCGGGGACCGCGGCGAGCCCGCCGATCCGGGCGTCCCGCCCGATCAGGTCCCAGGCGGCCAGCGCGATCGCGATCACGGCGAGGACCGGGACGGCGAGGACGATGTCGTCGGCGTCGATGCCCGCGATGCTGCCGAGGTCGCGGCTCAGCGAGCGGCCGAACAGGTCGACGACGACCTCGGCGCGCGCCCACGGCAGGAACGCCGACACCAGCAGCCCGGACGCGGCGGTGATCAGGGCGGCGATCCAGGCGCCGCCGCCCCGCCGCGGGTACGGGCCGGGAGCGGCGGGGACGGCCTCGGCCGGCCCGTCGTGCGGCGGCGGATAGCCGTCGACGGGCGGCAGGAAGGACGGGCGCGACCGCGCGCGGCCCGCGTCGGATCCCAGGTCACCGGTCATGAACCCAGCGTAAACGTACGAAGGGCATTGCCCGGGACGGCCACCTCGGCGCGCGCGGATCTGTAGTTTGGAACGAAGTCCGTTATGGGAGGAGAGCGCCGGTGTTGCTCGTTTTTGGCCTGACGGCGGTGTTCCGTACGGTCAGCGAGGGGACGTTCCACTGCCCGCAGTGCGGGGGAGACCGCGCCTACCGGAGGCGCGCCGGACGCCGCTGGTTCTCGGTGTTCTTCGTCCCGATGGTGCCGCTGTGGCGCCTCGGGCACGCCGTGGAGTGCCGCACGTGCCGCGCCCGCCTCCCCGTGTCCGCCCTGCGGACGCCGACCGCGCAGCAGATGGCCGAGTCCCTGGCCGCCGGGATGCGGGCGGCCGCGGCCCTGGTGCTGCGCTCCGGCGATCCCGCCGACGCCGCCGCCCGCGCCCGCGCGATCACGACGGTCACCGGCTACGGCGAGCCCGACTACGACGCGGCCGCCGTGGACGCCGACCTCGCGCTGCGCCGGACGTTCCTGGAGCAGGAGGTCGTCCAGGCCGGGGCGCACCTCGCCGTGGAGGCCAAGGAGTGGTTCCTCGCGCAGGCCGTCCGGATCGGGCTGGCGGACGGCCCGCTCGGCGAGGGGGAGCGGTCCGCCCTGCACGGCATCGCCGACCTGCTCGGCATGTCCCGCGCCTACGCGCTCGGCGTCATCGTGACCACGGAGGGGGCGGCGCGCTGACATGCCTTCCGCCGCAGGCCCCGCCTCCGCGGGCAGCGCACTGGTCAGGCCGCCCGGGCCGCGCCTCGCCGAGGGCATCGTCACCCACGCGGACCGCCGCCCGGTGGACGTCGGGCTCGCGGCGCGCCAGC
The DNA here is from genome assembly GCF_040649235.1 of Spirillospora sp. NPDC049024. NCBI lineage: Bacteria > Bacillati > Actinomycetota > Actinomycetes > Streptosporangiales > Thermomonosporaceae > Spirillospora > Spirillospora sp. NPDC049024. The sequence goes on along the minus strand of NZ_JBEZFD010000001.1, from coordinate 174,186 downwards.
ACGAGGCGTACGTCGCGGCGCTGCGGGCCGCGGGCTGGCGCGTCCGCGCCGTCGCGCCCGCCGACGACCTGCCCGACGCCGTCTTCGTCGAGGACGCCCTGGTCGTCTGCGGCGACCTGGCCGTCGTCGGCCGGTCCGGTGCGCCGGGCCGCCGCGGCGAGACCCCCGGCGCGGAGCAGGCCGCGCGCGACCTGGGCCTGCGGGTCGAGCGGATCAAGGAGCCCGGAACGCTGGACGGCGGGGACGTCCTGCAGGCCGACGGCACCGTCTACGTGGGCCGCGGCGCCCGGACCAACGAGGAGGGCATCTGCCAGCTCGCGCACCTGCTGGGCGGGCGGAAGGTCGTCCCGGTGGACATCCGCGGCTGCCTGCACCTGAAGTCGGCGATGACCGCGCTGCCGGACGGCGGCCTGATCGGCGTCCCGGAGATGGTGGACACGTCGGTTCTGCCGTGCCTGCGGGTCGTCCGCGAGCCGGAGGGCGCCCACGTGGTGGTGCTGGGGCCCGACCACGTCCTCATGGCGGCGTCGGCGCCGCGCACGGCCGCCCGGCTGGCGGCTGACGGCCTGCGCGTCACGAGCGTCGACATCAGCGAGTTCGAGGCGCTCGACGGTTGCGTGACCTGCCTCTCCGTCCTCGTACCCTGACAGGGGCAGGACCGCGGGGGAGGAACGTTGTGTCTCAGGATGCGGACGTTCGTTTCCGTAACACGGATGGCATCTGTTAACTTGGCGAACGTGTTGCGTGAGCTGCTCCTCCTTAGCGGCCGCAGCGGGGCCCTGTAAGCAGGCCGGCTCCCTCGCTGCGGGGCTTCGCCGTGGACGTCGGCCGCGAGGTTCGAGCAGAGAGAACTCACAGGATGTATCCGCAACAGCAGACTTCCGGCATGCCCTTCCAGCGCTACGCGCCGTTCGCCCCCGTCAGGCTGGCCGACCGGACGTGGCCGGACCAGGTGATCACCGAGGCTCCGCGCTGGTGCGCCGTCGACCTGCGCGACGGCAACCAGGCGCTGATCGACCCGATGGACTCGCACCGCAAGCTCAAGATGTTCGAGCTGCTGGTACGGATGGGCTACAAGGAGATCGAGGTCGGGTTCCCGGCGGCGAGCCAGACCGACTTCGACTTCGTCCGGCAGATCATCGAGGAGGACCGGATCCCCGATGACGTCGTCGTCCAGGTGCTGACCCAGGCCCGCCCCGAGCTGATCGAGCGGACCTTCGAGGCGGTGCGCGGCGCCAAGCAGGCGATCGTCCACCTGTACAACTCGACCAGCACGCTGCAGCGCCGCGTGGTGTTCGGGCAGGACAAGGACGGCATCACCGCGATCGCGGTCGAGGGCGCCAAGCTGTGCGCGAAGCTCGCCGAGGACATGGGCGACACCGAGATCTACTTCCAGTACTCGCCGGAGTCGTTCACCGGCACCGAGCTGGAGTACGCCGTCGAGGTCTGCAACGCCGTCAACGACGTGTGGAAGCCGACGCCGGACCGGAAGGTCATCGTCAACCTGCCCGCCACGGTGGAGATGGCCACCCCGAACGTGTACGCCGACCAGATCGAGTGGATGAACCGGAACCTGTCCTACCGGGACTCGGTCATCCTGTCGCTGCACCCCCACAACGACCGCGGGACGGCCGTCGCCGCCGCGGAGCTGGGCTACATGGCGGGCGCCGACCGCATCGAGGGCTGCCTGTTCGGCAACGGCGAGCGCACCGGCAACGTGTGCCTGGTCACCCTCGGCCTGAACCTGTTCACCCAGGGCGTCGACCCGCAGATCGACTTCTCCGACATCGACGAGATCCGCCGGACGGTCGAGTACTGCAACCAGCTGCCCGTCCACGAGCGGCACCCCTACGGCGGCGACCTGGTCTACACCGCGTTCTCCGGCTCCCACCAGGACGCCATCAACAAGGGCTTCGACCACCTGCGCCGCGACGCCGAGGCCGCAGGCGTGCCGGTGGAGCAGTACCGGTGGGAGGTCCCGTACCTGCCGATCGACCCGCACGACGTCGGCCGCACGTACGAGGCCGTGATCCGGGTGAACAGCCAGTCCGGCAAGGGCGGCGTCGCCTACATCATGAAGACCGAGCACGCGCTGGAGCTGCCGCGCCGGCTGCAGATCGAGTTCTCCCGGGTCGTGCAGGAGCACACCGACGCCGCGGGCGGCGAGGTCACCCCCGAGCGCATGTGGGAGATCTTCGAGGCGGAGTTCCTCACCGGCGGCCCGCGCGCCGGGCTGCTGGCGCACCGCGCGACGTCCCGGGTGGACGAGAAGGACGCGCTCAGCTGCGACATCCGCGTGAACGGCGAGATCCGCGAGATCGAGGGCGTCGGCAACGGCCCCGTGTCGGCGTTCGAGGACGCGCTCGCCACGATCGGGATCCACGTCCGGGTGCTGGACTACGCCGAGCACGCGATGAGCGCGGGCGGCGACGCGCGCGCCGCCGCCTACGTCGAGTGCGACGTGCGGTTCGGCGACGGGGAGGGCGCGACGGTGTGGGGCGTCGGCATCGACGGCAACATCGTCACCGCGTCCCTCAAGGCGATGCTGTCGGCCGTCAACCGGGTGGCCCGCGCGCAGGGGCGATGAGCGGTCTGCGGCCTCGGGTTCAGGTCCCCCCGGGCGCCTGAACCCGAGCCAGGACGGTCATATGCGTCCGAGGACGTGGTGGACCAGCTCCCGGAGGGGGCCGTGGAGCTGGGTCTCGCCGACGGTGGTCCGGTCGCCGTCGATGTCGATCTCGTAGAGGAACTGGTCGGGGATTCGGCCCGGCGGCGGCACGCTTTTCAGATCGACGCGGCCGACGAGCCTGGACAGCATGGGATCGCTGGCGCTGTCGGACTCGCCGCGCCGCTCGATCCCCGCGAACCCACCGCTGCGGACGACTGTCACCTTCACTGCGTCTCGTTCGCCCCCAAGGAGACTCCTACCCCCGCCCAGGCCCTGCTCACCGCCTCGGTCTCGACGGCGCCGGCTCCGTAGAGCGCGGTCGCGGCCTTCACGGTCGCGGCGGCGAAGCCGGCGAAGTCGACGTCGGAGGCGAGGGAACCGCCGGTGAGCGTGTCGTACCAGATGCGGCCGGCCTTCTCCCAGGCGTTGCCGCCGATGGCGGTGGCGGCGAGGAAGAAGGCGTGGTTGGGGATGCCCGAGTTGATGTGGACGCCGCCGTTGTCGCGGTAGGTGTCGACATAGTGGTCCATATGGGCGGGCTGCGGGTCCTTGCCGAGCTGCGGGTCGTCATAGGCGGTGCCGGGCTCCTTCATGGAGCGGAGCGCGACGCCGTGGACGCCGGGGGCGAGCAGGCCCTCCCCGATGAGCCAGTCGGCCCGGTCGGCGGCGTGGCCGAGATGCCACTGCTTGACGAGCGAGCCGAACACGTCGGACACCGACTCGTTGAGGGCGCCGGACTGGCCGTAGTACTCCAGGCCCGCGGCGTACTGGGTGACGCCGTGGACGAGTTCGTGCCCGGTGACGTCGAGCGGGGCGGTGAAGTCGGTGAACAGGACGCCGTCGCCGTCCCCGTACACCATCTGCTCGCCGTTCCAGAAAGCGTTGTCGTAGCGGTCGCCGTAGTGGACGGTCGAGACCATCGGCAGGCCGGCGCCGTCGATCGAGTCGCGCCGGTACACGGCCTCGAAGAAGTCGAAGGTCGCGCCCAGCCAGTCGTAGGCCCGGTCGGCGGTCGCGTCGCCGGTGGCGGGGGCGCCCTCGGCCCGGACGGTGCGGCCGGGCAGGTCCTCGCGGTGCCCGGCGTCGTTGATCGTCCGGTTGGGGACGAAGTCCTCGGACGGGGAGGGCGCCGCGGCCGCGGCCGTCCGGCGCTCGACGAACTGGGCGGAGGTGAGCGCCAGCGTACGGCGGGCCCGGCCGCGTATGGCCGGGTCCTCGGCATCGCGGGCGATCCGTTCCAGCATGTGCGGTGGCACGATGTGGCATCTCATACCACAACGCTGCCAGCAACCCGCCGTGCGGGCCATGGCTTTCGGGGGACCACTACGGCCGAATCCGGTCACGTTGCGTGTTCGTTATGAAGCGCAGCGGGGTCACTGAGTGACTTGTGGAGATCCTGCGGAAATGCTCCCGGCGCACCGAGGCACCGGGTGACGTGCGTCAGAATGAACGGGTGACCCTGTACCGCGACGAAGGCATCGTCCTGCGCACCCAGAAGCTGGGCGAGGCCGATCGCATCGTGACGGTGCTGACCCGGCGGACCGGCCGGATCCGCGCCGCGGCGAAGGGGGTCCGCAAGACCAGGTCCAGGTTCGGCGCCCGGCTGGAGCCGTTCACCCACGTGGACCTGCAGCTCTACGAGCGGCGCTCGCTCGATCTGATCACGCAGGCCGAGACGCTGCGCCCGTACGGCGAGGCGCTCGTCAGCGACTACCCCCGCTACACGGCGGGGACGGCGATGCTGGAGACCGCGGAGAAGCTCGCCGGCGAGGAGGGCGAGCCCGCGCTGCGGCAGTTCCTGCTGCTGGTCGGCGGGCTGCGCACGCTCGCCGAGCGCGTCCACGACCCCCGGCTCGTCCTGGACGCCTACCTGCTGCGCTCGCTGTCGGTCGCCGGCTGGGCGCCCGCGCTCGACGAGTGCTGCCGGTGCGGCAACCGCGGCGGGCTGCGCGGGTTCGCGATCGCGGCGGGCGGGGCGGTGTGCGCGAACTGCCGCCAGCCGGGCGCCGCGACCCCGGCGCCGCCGACGTTCGCGCTGATGCTGGCGCTGCTGCGCGGCGACTGGGAGTACGCCGACGGCAGCGAGCAGCGCCACCGGATGGAGACCAGCGGCCTGGTGGCCGCCTACCTGCAGTGGCATCTGGAGCACGGGATCCGTTCCCTGCGCCATGTGGAGCGCGAGACGCGCGACGACGACACCGATAGGGAGAGAGTTTGAGCAGGGCCGTATCGCCTCCGGAACCGCACCGGGCCGGCGCCACCCCGCCCCCCATCCCCGCGGACCTGGTGCCGCGGCACGTCGCCATCGTCATGGACGGCAACGGCCGCTGGGCGAAGGAGCGCGGCCTGCCGCGCACCGAGGGGCACAAGCGCGGCGAGGACTCGCTCTTCGACGTGATCATGGGCGCGATCGAGCTCGGCGTCCCGTACCTGTCGGCGTACGCGTTCTCCACCGAGAACTGGAAGCGCTCGCCGGACGAGGTGCGCTTCCTCATGGGCTTCAACCGGGACGTGATCCGCCGCCGCCGCGACCAGCTCCACTCGATGGGCGTGCGGGTGCGGTGGGCGGGCCGGCGGCCCCGGCTGTGGCGCAGCGTCATCAAGGAGCTGGAGACGGCCGAGGAGATGACGCGCGACAACGACGTCCTCACCCTGCAGTTCTGCGTGAACTACGGGGGCCGCGCCGAGATCGCGGACGCGGCGGCGGCGATCGCCAGGGACGTCCGGGACGGCCGGCTCGACCCCGGCAAGATCAACGAGAAGGTCTTCGCCCGCTACCTGGACGAGCCCGGCATCCCCGACGTCGACCTGTTCCTGCGCTCCTCCGGGGAGCAGCGCACGTCCAACTTCCTGCTCTGGCAGTCGGCCTACGCGGAGATGGTGTTCCTCGACACGCTCTGGCCCGACTTCGACCGCCGCCACCTTTGGCACGCCTGCGAGATCTACGCCTCCCGAGACCGCCGCTACGGCGGAGCGGTGCCTAATGCGGTCTTTTCGGGTCAGGCGCCCGGGGGCGCCTGACCCGAAAAGACCGCGTGCGATCGCTGGCATCGCTCCGTCTCGCCTGGCGGCTCGCTGCGCGATCAGTTTCTTGCTTCGCTCGAAACTGCCTTCGGACGCGATCGCGATCGTTCAGGTCGCCGCATGGCCGGGGAGTGGCTGGGCTTGGCCGGGTCAGACCAGGCTGGCGTCTAGGGTGATCTTGGTGCCGGCGAGGGCCTTGCTGACCGGGCAGCCTTCCTTGGCGGCCTGGGCGGCCTTCTCGAAGTCGGCGGCGGACAGGCCGGGGACGCTGGCCCGGACGGTCAGGTGGATGCCGGTGATGCCCTCGCCCGGCTGGAAGGTGACCTCGGCCTTGGTGTCGACCTTCTCCGGCGGGGTCCCGGCGCCGGCGAGGCCGTGCGAGAGGGCCATCGAGTAGCAGGTGGAGTGGGCGGCGGCGATGAGCTCCTCGGGGCTCGTCCGGCCGTTCGGCTCCTCGGACCGCGACGCCCAGGTCACGTCGTAGGTGCCGAGCTTCGAGGAGTCCAGCGAGACGGTCCCCTGCCCCTCCAGGAGGGAGCCTTCCCAGTGCGCGTTCGCGGTTCGTGTCGTTGCCATGCCCCGATTCTTCACCATGGCGCGGCCGGTAGATCACCCGAACCGCGGGAACGCCCCGCGCCGGAGGCCGGCGAGGGGCGTTCCGCGAGGGGTCGGGGCTAGTTGACGTTCACCGCGGACCAGGCCGCGGCGACGGTGTTGTACTGGGTGCTGCCCGAGCCGTAGAGGTCCTTGGCCGCGTTCAGCGTCGCGGTGCGCGCGCCGGCGTAGTTGGTCGAGGACGTCATGTAGGTGGTCAGCGCCCGGTACCAGATCTTCGTGGCGGCGTCCCGGCCGATGCCGGTGATCGTGGAGCCGTTGGACGTGGGGCTGTTGTAGGAGACGCCGTTGATCGTCTTCGCGCCGCTGCCCTCGGACAGCAGGTAGTAGAAGTGGTTGGCGACGCCCGAGGAGTAGTGCACGTCGAGGTTCTTGGTGTTCGTCGACCAGGAGTCGGCGGAGCTGCCGTCCTTGCTGGGCTTGTCCATGAAGCGCAGCGCGGCCTTGCCGAAGCCGGGCAGGACGATCTCCTCGCCCACCAGGTAGTCGCCGACGTCGTTGGAGTTGTTCGCGTAGAACTCCACGGCGGCGGCCATGATGTCGGAGGTGGCCTCGTTCAGGCCGCCGGACTCGCCGCTGTAGGTGAGGTTCGCGGTGGAGCTGGTGACGCCGTGGCTCATCTCGTGCGCGGCCACGTCCAGGGACGTGAGCGGGCCGAGCTGGCTGCCGTCACCGTCGCCGTAGGTCATGCAGAAGCACGAGTCGTCCCAGAAGGCGTTGGCGTAGCCGCTGCCGTAGTGGACGCGGTTGTAGGACCCCTTGCCGTCGCCGGCGATGCCGGTGCGGCCGAAGACGTTCTTGTAGAAGTCCCAGGTCGTGTTGGTGCCGAACTGGGCGTCCACGGCGACGGTGGCGCGGTCGGACGTCGTGCCGCTGCCCCAGTGGTTGTCGGCGTCGGTGAACAGGGTGGCGGGGGCCCTCTGGAAGCACCAGATCAGGAAGCAGAGGTCGGTCTGGTTCTCGGCGTCCCCGGTGTAGGTGTTGCCGCGCGTCGGGTCCTTCAGCTGGTAGGTGCTGCCGGACAGCGTCGTCTCGAGCGGGACGGTCCCGGTGTAGAGCGACTTGCCGTCGCCCGCGGTGGTCCGGATCGTCTCCTCGCGCAGCAGCACCTTGCCGGTCGCGGCGTCCACGGAGGTGAAGACGCGGCTGGGCGTCCCGTCGGCCTTCTTCCCGACGGTCTGGACGCGCCAGGCGAGGCGGGGGGCGTGGTCGGCGGTGCGGGCCTCCACGACGAGCGCGGGGGCGCCGTCGGCCTTGCGGCTCTTGGTGGCGGCGCGCTTCTCGGCGGTCTTGGCGGAGACCTCCGGGCTGGAGTCCGACGGCGCCTTGGCGAGGGTGAGGCTGGTGCCGCGCCATGCGCCGGCCGCCGACTCGTGGACGACGATGTCGCCGCCCAGGACGGGAAGGCCGTTGTAGGTGCGGGTCATGCGGGTGTGGGAGGTGCCGTCGCGGTCGATGCCGACCCCGACCACCTGGAACGCCTGCCCACCGCCGCCGCGGACCTCCGCGGCGCGGCCGGTGAGCGCCCGGAGTGCGTGCTCGGCGGCGGCGCGCGGACCGGGTGGGGACGCCGGCTGGCGCGCGGAGGCGGGGAGCGCGGTGGCGGCCGTCGCGAGCAACGTCGCCGAGGCCAGGAGCGCGGTCCTTCGGCTGGTGAACGCCCGTCTTGTCATGAACGCCCTCTCGTGCGGGCGCCACGCTCCCCCGAGGGCCCGCCGTCGAGCCCGCCGTGGCGACGGGACATTTATGACATAGGGCTACTGGGAAGTAGATGTAGCAATTTGACAAGAAATGCCTACGCTGCGTGTGAGATACCGGCTCTGTCCGAGTTCAGAGGGCAGCGAGAGGTTGGCAAAAGTGCGCGGGAAGGGCGTTTTCGGACTTCAGGACTGCTTCGCGGCGCAGTTCGCGCAGGTCCCGAAGACCTCCACCGTGTGGGTGATGTCGGTGAAGCCGTGCTCGGCGGCGATCATGTCGGCCCAGCGCTCCACGGCCGGGCCCTCGACCTCGACCGTCCGGCCGCAGCCGCGGCAGACGAGGTGGTGGTGGTGCTGCTCGGTGCGGCAGGCGCGGTACACGGCCTCGCCCTCGTCGGTGCGCAGCACGTCGACCTCGCCCGCGTCGCTGAGCGCCTGCAGCGCGCGGTAGACGGTGGTGAGGCCGATCTTGGAGCCGTCGGCGCGCAGGTCGGCGTAGATGTCCTGGGCGCTGCGGAAGCCCTCGCAGCCGGCCAGCACCTGACGTACCGCGTCCCGGCGGGCCGTCGTCATCCCCCTAGCACCTCCGCCTCGGCATCCACGCGCGGCTCGACGCCGGGCCCGGCACCCCTCGCGGGGACGGCGCCGGCCACGGCACGGGCACGCCGGCGGCGCACCACCGAGCCCCCGGCGACCGCGGCCACGAACACCGCGAGCGCCAGCAACACGATCGAGGGGCCCGGAGGGAGATCGTACTGGAAGGAACCCGCCAGACCCGCCACGGCCGACAGTACACCGATCCCCATCGCGGCCAGCATGGTGCTCCAGAATCCCCGCGTGAGCTGCTGCGCCGCCGCGACCGGGACGACCATCAGCGCGCTGACGAGCAGCAGCCCGATCGCGCGCATCGAGATCACCACCGTCACCGCGGCGGTCGCGGCGATCAGCACGCTGAGGAACCGGACGGGCAGCCCGGCCGCCCGCGCGACCTCCTCGTCCTGGCAGAGCAGGAACAGCTCGCGGCCGAACACCGCGACGACCGCGAGCACCGCGGCGGCGAGCCCCGCGACGACGTAAAGGTCGCTCACCGTCACGCTGCTGATCGAGCCGAACAGGTAGGACTGCAGGCCCGCCGAGCCGCCGCCGGCGGCGCTGGTCAGGAGCACCCCGCCCGCCAGCCCGCCGTAGAACAGCAGGGCGAGCACGACGTCCGCGCCGCTGCGGCTGCGCGCCCGCAGGACCTCGATCGCGATGGCGCCGAGCACCGAGACGGCCAGCGCGGCGAGGACGGGGGAGGTGCTGGTGAGCAGCCCGAGGCCGATGCCGGTCAGCGCGATGTGGCCGATGCCGTCGCCGAGCAGGGACAGCCTGCGCTGGACGACGAACGTCCCCACGGCGGGGGCGGTGAGGCCGATGAGCACCGCCATCACCAGGGCGATGCGCATGAAGTCGTAGTGCAGCATCTCGCTCACGCGGGCCTTTCGAGGGTCTGCCGGGCGGTCTCGCGGACGACGCGGCCGTGGTCGAGCTCGACCGTGCGGGTCACGAGCGGCTCCATCGGCCCGAGCTCGTGGGCCACGAGGACGACCGTGCGCCCGGCCCGGGCCAGCCCGTGCAGCGCGGACGCGAGCGCCGCCTGGCTGCCGGCGTCCACCCCGGCGGTCGGCTCGTCCATCACGAACACGTCGGGCTCGCCGGCGAGCGCGCGGGCGATCAGCACCCGCTGCTGCTGGCCGCCCGACAGCAGGTGCGCCGAGTCGCGGGCCCGCGCGGTCAGCCCGACCGTCTCCAGGGCGCGGTCGACGGCGGCGCGGTCGGCGGCCCGGTCGGCGAACGGCGCGGGCCGCCAGCGCGAGCGCCGGGCCACCCGTCCGGACGCCACGACCTCGCGGACGGTCGCGGGCACGCCGCCGCCCATCGGCAGCCGCTGCGGCACGTAGCCGATCCGCCGCCAGTCGCGGAACCGCGCGGGCGGCTCGCCGAAGATCTCGGTCCGGCCGCCGGCCAGCGGGACGAGCCCGAGCAGCGCCCGGACGAGGGTGGACTTGCCCGCCCCGTTCGGCCCGAGGACGGCGAGCACGTCGCCGGCCTCCACCCGCAGGTCGACGCCGGCGAGCACCGCGCGGCCGTCCCGCCGGACGAGCCCGCCGGTCATCGCGAACGGCGGGGCGGTGGTCCCGGTCATTGGTTCTCCTCCGTGGACACCCCGGCCTTCGGGCCGGGGAGGAAACGGGTTCTTGTGGAGCAGGTCGGGTAGGCCAGGGCGTTTCGGCGTCCGCCGGGACGGCTCGCGCCGAGGCTGCTAGAACGTGGGTCATGGCGCGGCAGGTCAGGCGGGCGTTCAAGCACCGCTTCTACCCCACGAGCGAGCAGGCGGCTGAGCTGTCGCGCACCTTCGGCTGCGTGCGGCTGGTGTACAACAAGGCGCTGGAGGAGCGCACCCGGGCCTGGCGCGCCGAGCAGCGCCGCATCTCCTACGCGCAGTCCTCGGCCGCGCTGACGCGGTGGAAGAAGACCGAGGAACTGGCCTTCCTCACTGAGGTGTCCTGCGTCCCGCTGCAGCAGGCATTGCGGCATCTGCAGACGGCGTTCGCCAACTTCTTCGCCAAGCGTGCCGCCTACCCACGGTTCAAGTCGCGCAAGAGGTCCCGTGCGTCGGCCGAGTACACCCGCAGCGCCTTCACCTGGCGCGACGGCCACCTCACGCTGGCCAAGATGACCGAGCCCCTGGACATCCGCTGGTCGCGTCCGCTTCCTCAGGGGACCGAGCCGTCCACGGTGACGGTGTCGCGCGACAGCGCCGGACGCTGGTTCGTCTCGATGCTGTGCCAGGAGACCATCCCCGCGGCCCCCGCCACAGGCGCGGCGGTCGGGATCGACGCCGGGATCACCACACTGGTGGCCCTGTCCACCGGGGAAAAGATCACCAACCCCCGCCACGAGCACCGTGACCGCGCCCGCCTGGCCAAGGCGCAGCGGAACCACTCCCGCAAAGCCAAAGGGTCGGCGAACCGGGAGAAGGCCCGCCGGAAGGTGGCGCGGGTGCATGCGCGGATCGCCGACCGGCGCCGCGACTTCCTGCACAAGGTGTCGACTCGTCTCGTCCGTGAGAACCAAACGGTCGTGATCGAGGACCTCACGGTCGCCAACCTGCTCAAGAACCGCAGCCTCGCGCGCGCCATCTCCGATGTGGCGTGGCGTGAGCTGCGGTCGATGCTGGAGTACAAGTGCGCGTGGTACGGCCGCGACCTGGTCGTGGTCGACCGCTGGTTCCCAAGCTCGAAGCTGTGCGGGGGCTGCGGAACCGTCCGCGCCGAGCTGCCGTTGGACGTCCGCGAATGGACGTGCGGGTGCGGCGCGGTGCATGACCGCGATGTGAACGCGGCGCGCAACATCCTGGCCGCCGGGCTGGCGGCGTCCGCCTGTGGAGACGGTGTAAGACCTCAATGGGACTCCTCCCGGACGGGGCGGTCGTCGGCGAAGCAGGAAACCCAGCGGGCGACCGCCGGGATCTCCCGCCTTCAGACGGAAGAAGAAGTCAAGAGCACTCCAGCGCGGGCCGCAGGGCCCCCAGGTTCTGTCGCATGATCGTCAAGTAGTCGCCGGACGCCCCGTCCGCCGCGCCCTCGGCCGGGTCGAGCACGGCCGTCCGCACGCCCGCCTCCCGCGCCAGGGCGCCGGCGACCCTCGGGTTCGCCAGGGTCTCGGTGAAGACCGTCGTCGCGCCGGTGGAGGAGACGAGCCGCGCCAGCTCGGCCAGCCTCTTCGGGGACGGTTCGCCGGACGGGTCCACCCCCGCGACCGGGATCTGCCGGAGCCGGTAGCGGTCGGCGAGGTAGCCGAACGCGGCGTGCGCGGTCACGATCTCCCGCCGCGCGCACGTGGCCAGCCCGTCCCGGAACTCGCGGTCGAGCCCGGTCAGCTCCCGCGCGGTGGAGCGGGCGCGCTCCCGGTAGCCGGCCGCGTGCTCGGGGTCGGCGGCGGCCAGCCGCTCGCCGAGCGCGGTGGCCACGGTCGCCATCCGGCTCGGATCGAGCCAGATGTGCGGGTCGTAGGGCGCCTCCCGGTGCCGTATCCCGTCGTGGGCCTCTTCGTCGTCGGTCTCGCCCGGCGGAGGGAGCTTCGGCACGAGGCTCGCGGCGTCGAGCGACCTGCCCCGCGCGTGCTTGCGGACCGCGTCGTCCACGGCGGGCTGGACGCCCTTGACGTAGACGGCGTAGTCGGCGTCCTCGACGTTCGCGACCTGCCGCGCCGTCAGCTCCAGATCGTGCGGCTCGGTTCCGGGCCTGGTGAGGGTCCGGACGAACACGTCGTCGCCGCCGACCTTCCCGGCCAGCCAGGCCACCGGGTAGAAGGACGCGACCACAGCGGTCCTGCCGGGCGGGACGTCGGCGCCCGCGTCGGCGCAGGCCGTCAGGCCCGCCGCCGCGCCGGCCAGGGCGACGGCCGCGGCCGTGGTTCGCAGGGCTGCGCGGATACGGGGCACGATGCGATTATGGACGAAGATGAAAACGATTGTCAAAACCGACCGATGCCGCGTCCCAGGGCGAACCCGACCAGAACCACCAGTGCGGCGACGCGCAGGGCCCGTCCCGAGCCGTCCAGCGCGGGCCAGTTCAGGTAGGCGAACCAGCCCAGCGCCGCGGCCAGCACCAGCAGCCCGGCCGCGGCCACCCAGCCGGTCCCGGCCATGCCGACCACCAGCAGCACGAACACGGCGGCGAGCAGGACCCATCGCGGCAGCCGGTGCAGGAACACCACCGGCGCCGCGCTGCGCCGCTCGACGGCCGCCCGCAGCCCCGTCCCGCGCTCACCTCTCGTCTCCACACGCCCAACGTACTGCCAGGATGGACGGATGATCGCGATAACCCGGTACCGGGTGCCGGAGGAGGAGTCCGGCGGCTTCGCCGAGAGCATGACCGCGGTGCTGGAGGCGCTGGCCGCCAGCACCGGTTTCCGCTCCGGACGCCTCGCCCGGACCGTCGACGACCCCGGCCTGTGGGCCCTCGTCACCGAATGGGACGGGGCGGGGCACTACCGCCGCGCGCTCGGCGCCTACGAGGTGCGGCTCCGGTTCATGCCGCTCGCCGCCCTCGCCGTGGACGAGCCCGGCGCCTACGAGGTGGTCTCCTCGGCCTGAGCGGCCCGCCCCGGCGACCGTCTGGCGGCGCGCCCGGGCGGCCGCTCCGGAGGCACGGTCAGAGTGCGGGAAACCGGTGGTCAAGAAGCGACCCGTCCCGGTTTCGGCGACCCGGTCAAGGTCATCCTTTCCGCACATGATCATGCACTCTGCGGGGGAGATGTGATGCGCCGTGCCGTCCTGTTCAGCGTCTCGTCCGGGGCGGCGGCCGTCGCCGCCGCCCTCACCGTCGCCGGGACGGCCCCCGCGCGGCCCGCGCCCCATCAGGCCGCCGCGCTCACCGGACGGGGGCCCGCGGGGAGCGCGGCGACCGCGCACGGTCCCCGCGTGGTCGAGTACCGGGGTCTGCGCGTCCCCGTCCCGGCCGGCTGGGAGGTGCACCGGCTCGACCGGGAGCCGTCCCGCTGCGTCCGCTACGACCGGCACGCGGTCTACCTCGGCCGTCCCGGCCCGCAGCCGGACTGCCCGGCCCGGATCGTCGGCCGGACCGAGGCCCTCCACATCCAGCCCGCGGGGAACGGCCGCGCCGCCCGGACCGTGCACGCCCGGAGGCTCGCCTCGCTGACCGTCGCGCGGACCGCCGACCATGAGACGCGGCTCACCCTTTCCGAGGCCGGTGTCACGATCACGGGCGTGTACGGCACGGATCCGGCGAAGCTCCAGCGGATCCTGCGCGGCACCCGGCTGTCCGGGAAGTGGAAGGCCGGGCCGGGAGCCCGCCGCACCGCCGTCCCCTCGCCGCCGGACGAGGGCGGCTCCCCCGACGAGGGCGCGGAGTCCGGCGACGGGCCGGCGCCCGTAGGGAGCCCGGAGCCCAGCGGAGGCCCGGTGCCCACCGACGTCCCCTCGCCCAGCCAGGGGACGGCGCTGGAGCGCCCGTGGGTGCGCGGGAGGGGGTTCGACACCTGCACGGCCCCGTCCCTCGCGACGATGAGGGCCTGGCGCCCCTCCTTCAAGGTCACCAACATCTACATCGGGGGAGCGGCGCGCGGTTGCGCCCAGCCGAACCTGACGGCGTCCTGGGTGAGGCAGGTGCGCGCGATGGGCTACCGCCTCACCGCCACCTACGTGGGCCTTCAGGCGCCGTGCGGCTACCGCCGGCAGCGGTTCACCGCTGGGAACGCCGCGTCGCAGGGCACCCGGGCCGCCGTGGACGCGGCCCGCAGGGCCAGGGCACTCGGCATCCCGGAAGGCAAGCCGCTCTACTACGACATGGAGGCCTACAGGCACGGGGACAGCGCCTGCAGGGCCGCCGTCCTCCGGTTCGTCGACAACTGGGTCGACCGGCTGAAGTCCGAGGGGTACGTGCCGTGCCTCTACAGCAGCTCCACGTCCGGTATCCGCGACGTGGGCCGGTCCTCGATCAGCAAGCCGGTGGGCATCTGGTTCGCCAACTGGGACGGCCGGGCCAAGGTGTACGGCGACCCCCACCTGCCGGACGGCTGGTGGTCCCCGCACCGCCGCATCAAGCAGTACCGCGGCGGCCACCGGGAGACGCACGGCGGGGTCTCCCTGCTCGTCGACAGCGACATCGCCGACGGGCGCGTTTACTAGGTCCTGTCCAACGGCCCCCGTGCCCTAAGCTGGGGAACACTCTCCGGCGGCGGCGGCGACCGCGCCGGAGCACATCACCGGGGATCACACTCGCCGCCGCCCGCCGTCGCCGCGGGACCGGGGCGCACTCACTGTTCCCGCCGACCGCCAGCCGGATGGAGAATCTCTCATGGCACGCCGTTCCGATGTGCTGGACACGATCGTCAACCTCGCCAAGCGGCGGGGCCTGGTCTACCCGTCGAGCGAGATCTACGGCGGGCTCCGCGCCTCCTGGGACTACGGCCCGCTCGGTGTCGAGCTGAAGAACAACGTCAAGCGCCAGTGGTGGAAGTCGATGGTGCAGGGCCGCGACGACGTCGTCGGCCTCGACTCGTGCGTCATCCTGGCGCGCGAGGTCTGGGAGGCCAGCGGCCACGTCCAGGCGTTCGTCGACCCGCTCACCGAGTGCCAGTCCTGCCACAAGCGCTTCCGGGCCGACCACCTGGAGGAGGCCTACGAGGAGAAGCACGGCCGCCCGCCCGCGAACGGCCTCGCCGACATCACGTGCCCGAACTGCGGCGTGAAGGGCTCGTTCACCGAGCCGAAGATGTTCAACGGGCTGCTCAAGACCTACCTCGGCCCCGTCGAGGACGAGTCGGGCCTGGCCTACCTGCGCCCCGAGACCGCGCAGGGCATCTTCATCAACTACCTGAACGTCCAGCAGTCCGCGCGCCGCAAGGTGCCGTTCGGCATCGGCCAGATCGGCAAGTCGTTCCGCAACGAGATCACGCCCGGCAACTTCATCTTCCGGACCCGCGAGTTCGAGCAGATGGAGATGGAGTTCTTCGTCAAGCCCGGCAGCGACGAGGAATGGCACCAGTACTGGATCGACGAGCGCATGCAGTGGTACGTCGACCTCGGCATCCGCAAGGAGAACCTGCGGTTGTTCGAGCACCCGCAGGAGAAGCTGTCGCACTACTCCAAGCGCACCGTCGACGTGGAGTACCGCTTCGACTTCGTCGGCAGCGAGTGGGGCGAGCTGGAGGGCATCGCCAACCGCACCGACTACGACCTGACGACGCACTCCAAGGCGTCCGGCGCCGACCTGTCGTTCTTCGACCAGGAGTCCGGCGAGCGGTTCACCCCGTACGTGATCGAGCCCGCGGCGGGCGTCGACCGCTGCACGCTCACCTTCATGATGGACGCCTACACCGAGGACGAGGCGCCGAACGCCAAGGGCAAGATGGAGAAGCGCGCCGTCATGCGGCTCGACCGGCGGCTCGCCCCGGTGAAGGTCGCGGTGCTGCCGCTGTCGCGCAACGCCGACCTGTCCCCGAAGGCCCGCGACCTCGCCGCGCAGCTGCGCCGCAACTGGAACGTCGAGTTCGACGACGCCGGCGCCATCGGCCGCCGCTACCGCCGCCAGGACGAGATCGGCACCCCGTTCTGCGTCACCGTCGACTTCGACACCCTGGAGGACGACGCGGTGACCGTCCGGGAGCGCGACTCGATGAGCCAGGAGCGCATCGCGATCAGCCAGGTCGAGTCGTTCCTCGCCGCGCAGCTCGTCGGCTGCTGAGCCGGCTCCGGGGCCGGGGCCCCGGTGACGACGTGACGGGCCGCCCCGTGCCGGGGCGGCCCGCTTGCCTGGGAGCACGTTCTGGGAGGGGCCCTGCCGCCTCCTGGGGAGCTCCGTTCCGGCCTCCCGTCAGCTCGTGACGTAGAGGGCCTGGTCGTAGGTGCCGGATCCGGCGACCGACTCGCCGCGCAGCGCGTACGTGGCGGTCACGGTGGCGGTGGACGGGCAGAGGAAGCTGCTGCCCGACTGCTTGTTGACCGTGGCGTTCTGCACGCCGACCTGCGCGTCGCTGCTGGAGGTGACGGGCCGCGAGCCGTTGTCTCCGTTGTAGCCGTTGGCGGTGAGGTTGCCGCCGTACACGCAGGTGATGCCGCCGAAGAGGTTCACCACGGCCTTCACCTTGAAGTTCGCGATCGTGACGGTGGCGTCCCTGCCGCCGGTGTGGTTGGGGTCGTAGGTGACGTTGCCGCCTGTCCACGGCAGGCTCTGCGCGGTGATCGTCGAGCTGGTGCTGCCGCTGCAGGCACCGCCGCCGTCGCCGGTGAAGGTGGCCGAGCTGACGTTCAGCCCGCTGCCGTCCGAGCTGATGGCGCCGGTCATCGTCGACTGGCTGCAGGAGCCGCCGCCGAGCGAGCTGCTGACCGTCGCGGTGCCGAGCAGCGAGGCCTGCACGTTGCCGGAGTAGGCAGCGGCCGTGGCCGAGCCCTTGCGGATGGTCGTGCCCGCGGCGTACGCGGGGGCGACCCCCGCGGCGAGAACGGCCAGCGCGGCGGTCCCGACGATCGCGGTCTGTCTGATTCGTGCCACCGGATACTCCTCTGTCCGGTTCGGGGTGGGCATACGCGAAAGTAATTCGCATAAATGGCGCAGGCAATGGCGGGCGGTCGACTGCGACGTGGCCGGATCGGGACACCCGCCAGTGTCTGCTGGTAAGGCCGGGTGTGCGGGGGCGGGCAAGGGCTTTGTCACGCAACCCCTTCTTGACGGGCCTGCTTTCACGCCTTCGCCTGCCGGGTCAGGGTGCGCGCCGCCCGGAGGAAAGTGGGCTAGGTTGGCGGGAACGGCCGGGCGAGCGGCCGCCGGAGACCTGGGAGGGAGGGCGGAATGGGCGACGAGCGCCACCCCGCCTTCCGCCGCCCCGTCGCCCGGCTGCTCGTCGTCGTCCTCGGCCTCCTCGGCTTCGTCGCCGGACCGGTCGGCGCCGGCGTCCCAGCCGGCGCGTGCGCGCCGGGCAGGGCGCCCTCCACCGGGACGGTCTCCGGCGTCCGCGCCGGCGTGGTGCACCAGGCGCCGTCCCGCACCCGGCTCTCCGGCAAACAGCGCACGGCCGGGCGTACGCAGACCGCGATCGCCGCCGCCGCGCTCCACGCGGCGGGAGCGGCGGCGCCGAGCGCCCAGCCCGAGCACGCGACGCTCCCGGCGTCCGGCGCCGCGGCCAGGCCGTCGTCCGGACGCCTCGTCCGGGCCGCGGCCGCGCACGTCCCGCCCGACGTCGCGCCGAGGGGCGCCCCGCGCGGGCGCGCTCCGCCCGCCTCCACAGGGATCTGAGCTCTTCGTCCCCGGTGCCGCACGCCCGCGTGCGGCGCCGAAGCCCCTGTGTGGAGGTTCCCCTTGACTCGCGCCAACGTGGTGCGGGCGGTACTGGCGTTCGCCGTGCTCGCCACATCGTTCTACTTCGCCTGGTCCAAACCCGCCCGCCTCGGCCTCGACCTCCGCGGCGGCACCCAGATCGTCCTGGAGACGCAGGACTCGCCGACCGTGAAGGCCGACCGGGAGTCCACCGACCGCGCCCGCGAGGTGCTGCACCGGCGCGTCGACGCGCTCGGGGTCGCCGAGTCGTCCATCACCCGGTCCGGGGACCGGCGGCTGATCGTCGAGCTGCCGGACGTCCAGGACCCGACCCGCGCCGCCGAGGCCATCGGCAAGACCGCGCAGCTCACCGCCCATCCGGTGCTGGCCGGGGGCGGCGCGCCGGCCAAGGGGCAGCAGCAGATCCCGGATGAGAGCGGGCAGCAGATCCTCATCGGCCCCGCCGCGCTCACCGGTGCCGGGATCGGCTCGGCGAGCGCCTCCTACGACCCGCAGAACCTCGGCGGCTGGGCCGTCGACGTCAAGTTCAAGGGCGGCGGGGGCGCCATCTGGGAGCGGCTGACCGCCAAGGCCGCCTGCGCGGTCGGCGACGAGCGCCGCGTCGCCATCGTCCTGGACGGCAAGGTGATCTCCTCGCCGCAGGTCACCGAGAGCGTCGCCTGCGGCGTCGGCATCACCGGCGGCTCCACCCAGATCACCGGGGACTTCAGCCCGGACGAGGCCAAGGACCTCGCGGCGCTCATCCAGGGCGGCTCGCTGCCCGTCCCGGTGAAGATCATCGAGCAGCGGGTGGTCGGCCCGACGCTCGGCGACGAGGCGATCGACGCCAGCGCCCGCGCCGCCGTCATCGGCATCCTGCTGACCGGCCTGTTCATCGTGGCCGTCTACCGGCTGGCCGGCCTGCTCGCCACGGTCGCGCTCGCCGGGTACGCGCTGATCTCCTACGGCGCCCTCGTCGCCGTCGGCGCCACCCTCACGCTGCCGGGCCTCGCCGGGTTCGTCCTGGCCATCGGCATGGCGATCGACGCCAACGTGCTGGCCTTCGAACGCGCGCGGGAGGAGCGGGCCGCGGCGCCGGGCCGCGGCGCGCGGGCGGCGCTGGCCGTCGGGTTCGACAAGGCCTGGTCCGCGATCGGCGACTCGGCCGTCACGACCCTGCTGGCCGGTGGCCTGCTGTTCTTCCTGGCCTCCGGGCCGGTCCGGGGCTTCGGCGTCACGCTGACCATCGGCGTGCTGGGCTCCCTCGTCTCCGCGATGCTGCTGAGCCGGGTGCTCACCGACGCCGCCGCCGCGCGCATGCCGAGGCTCAGCAAGGGCAGGGCGGGCGGACTCGGCGGCTCCGGCCGCATCCGGGCGTGGCTGGAGAACAGCGGCCCCGACATCATGAAGCGCAGCCGGCTCTGGCTGGGCCTGTCCGCGCTCGCCGTCGTCATCGCGGTCACGGGGATCTTCGCCCGCGGCCTGAACTTCGGCGTGGAGTTCACCGGCGGACGCCTGGTCGAGTACTCCACCAGCAGGCACGTCGACATCGACGCCGCCCGCGCCGCCGTCGCCGACGCCGGGTTCCCGCGCGCCGTCGTCCAGACCTCGGGGAAGGACGACATCTCCGTCCGGACGTCCGACCTGGGCAACGCGGAGGAGAAGCGCATCCAGGACGCCCTCGCGAAGGAGGGCGGCGGCGCCGTCAAGCAGCGCGACGAGCTGATCGGCCCCAGCCTCGGCGACGAGCTGCGGACCAAGGCGCTCATCGCCCTCGCCGTGGCCCTGCTGGTCCAGCTCGCCTACCTGACGATCCGGTTCCGGTGGACGTTCGCGGCGGGCTCGGTCCTCGCGATGTTCCACGACATCACGATCGTCACCGGGGTCTTCGCCTGGCTCGGCAAGCCGATCGACGGCGTCTTCCTCGCCGCCCTGCTCACGATCATCGGGTACTCGGTGAACGACTCGGTGGTCGTGTTCGACCGCGTCCGGGAGATGTGGACGGCGAATCCGAAGGGCCGGTTCGCCGACATCGCGAACCGGGGCACCCTGCAGACCGTCCCTCGGACGATCAACACCGGGGTGGGCGCCCTGTTCATCCTGGCGGCCCTGGCCGTCCTCGGCGGCGACTCCCTGACGGACTTCGCCATCGCGCTCCTGATCGGCATCGTCGTCGGCACCTACTCCAGCGTCTTCACCGCGACGCCGCTGGCGGTCGTGCTGGAGCGCCGCACGAAGGCCCCGCCGCCCCAGCCGAAGCAGAAGTCCAGGCCCGTCCGCCGCACCCCCGACGACTCGGGCGCCGTCGTCTGACCCCCCGGGCCGCCGCCCGCCCCGGCGGCGGCCCGGCGGGGACGCCGCCCGCCCCGGCGGCGGCCCGGCGGGGACGTCACTTCTTCGGCACGAACGACCGCTTGAGCAGCCCGTTGCCCGCGATCAGGCAGTACACGTCCCGGTAGCCGCGTCTCCACTCCTGCTCGGTCGGCGTGGAGAACGTGGGGTAGACGCCGTCGGGCGGCGAATCGCTCCCCCAGATGTCCGCCGCCCGCTTCGCGCAGCCCTTCGAGGCCATCTTCTCGACTTTCCCTCTGCCCGGGTACTCCTTGCCCTGGAGCTTGTACGTCGCCAGTACCTGGAACTTATGCGGCCGATCGCAGTCCA
Organism: Spirillospora sp. NPDC049024; assembly: GCF_040649235.1. NCBI lineage: Bacteria > Bacillati > Actinomycetota > Actinomycetes > Streptosporangiales > Thermomonosporaceae > Spirillospora > Spirillospora sp. NPDC049024. The sequence continues at coordinate 153,700 of NZ_JBEZFD010000001.1, read as the reverse complement.
CGACCGGAGGGGTCATGCTCTCGTCCCACTTCTCCAGGCATTCCCCCTGCTCGAACATCGCCTCGTGCCGGGGAGTGATCACGGCGCGGCTGAGGGGAGTGACGAGCGCCTTGCCCTCGCCGACGTACTTGCCTTCGCCGACGTAGACGAGCGTGCACGTCACGGTCCGCTTCCCGTTCTCCCAGTCCTTGCGCTTGGGAAGCTCGGCCCGCGCGTCGAAATCGTCGTCCACGACCTTTTTCACGTTGTCCGGGGTGCGTTCCTTGCACAGCGCCGCCGCCTGGGCGGCGAGCCGTCCGACTCCGGGGAAGGGGCCGGCGGGGAGCGTCGGCTTGGCCACCACCTCACCGTTGTGGGGGCTCTCACAGGGGCTGGGGACCACGTTCGGGTCGGCCGAGTCACGGGTCTGCGCCGTGAAGCAGTCACCCACCTTCAAGGTCGACGACAGCACGTAGCCGTCCTGTTGACGCGGGTCGCCCTCTCCTCCTCCGGCCGAGAACAGCGAGTCGCCGAACAGCGCCGCGATGGTCGCCGCCGCCGCGAGCCAGGCCGCCGCGGCGCCGAGCCCGCCGAGAGCGAGGCCCCTGCCGCCGCCTCCCCGGCGGCGGATCTGCACCAGAGCGGTGACGGCGAAGGCGATCGCGAACAGGACCAGGCCCACGGCACCGGTGACCAGGGCGGCGATGGCGAAGCCGTTCGTCCGCGCCCGGTCGGGCCGCTCGCCCGCGATCGGCGAGGGTTCCGGATCGTCCGCGGGCGAGGTCCCGTCCGCGTCATCCGCCGGCGAGGCCGCGTCGGCCGGGCCGGGCGTGGCGTCCGCATCGGACGTGAGCCCGCCGGGAGGCGCCGAGGCGGGAGCGGGCGCGGGGTCGTCCGGGACGTCGTCAGGAGATGGTGGCGTGGTCACGGCGAAACGGTAGGCCGGACAATCGGTAAAAACCGGCTTTTCGGGCGGTCGTCGCCGAGTCGTGATCAAGGGATCCCGTGGCCGGGGACGGTCCCGGCCACGGGCATGGGGGGTCAGGCGAGGGGCGGCTGGTCCTCGGGGTTCTCGGCCCTGATCACCTGCATGACGGCGTTGATCAGTGCCAGGTGGGTGAAGGCCTGCGGGAAGTTGCCGAGGTGGCGGCCGGTGTGCGGGTCGATCTCCTCGGCGTACAGCTGCAGCGGGCTCGCGTAGGACAGCAGCTTCTCGCACAGGGCGCGGGCCCGCTCCAGCTCGCCGATCATCACCAGGGTGCTGACCAGCCAGAAGGAGCAGATCGTGAAGGTGCCCTCGTCCGACTCGAAGCCGTCGTCGGTCTCCGCCGCGCGATAGCGCAGGACGAGGTCGTCCTCCGACAGCTCGTCGGCGATGGCGAGGACGGTCTCCCGGACGCGCTTGTCGTCGGCGGGCAGGAAGCCGAGCAGCGGGATCAGCAGCGCCGAGGCGTCCAGCGCGGTCGCGCCGTAGTGCGCGGTGAAGACGCCGCGCTCGTCCAGCGCGTTGGCGAGCACGTCCGCGTGGATCTCGTCGGCCGCGGCCTGCCAGCGGCGCGCCCGCTCCTGGTCGCCGCGGATGCGGGCGAGCCGCGCCCCGCGGTCGGCCGCGACCCAGCAGAACACCTTGGAGGAGGTGAAGTGCTGCGGCTCGCCGCGCACCTCCCACATGCCGCAGTCGGGCGTCCGCCAGTTGGCCAGGGCGTCCTCGACCTGCTTGACGACGATCTTCCAGAGCCGGTCGTCGAGCCGGTCCCGCTTGCGCACGAACAGGTAGATGGAGCCGATGATCGCGCCCCACACGTCGTGCTGCGCCTGCATGTACGCCTCGTTGCCGATGCGCACCGGGCGGGCGTTGTCGTAGCCGGTGAGGTGGTCGAGCGTGGACTCGGGCAGCTCCTCCCGCCCGTCCAGCCCGTACATGATCTGCAGCTTGCCCTCGGCGGCCTCGGCGACGTCGGTGATGAAGTAGAAGAAGTCGTTGGCCTCCCAGTCGTAGCCGAGCGTGTAGAACGCCCACAGCGCCATGGTGGAGTCGCGGATCCAGGTGTAGCGGTAGTCCCAGTTCCGGTCGCCGCCCGGCGCCTCCGGCAGCGACGTGGTCGCCGCCGCGGCCACCGCGCCGGACGGGGCGAACGTCAGGCCCTTCAGGGTGAGCGCGCTGCGCTGCAGGTGGCTGCGCCACGGGTGGTCGGGGAATCGGCCCCGGTCGAGCCAGTGCTGCCAGTGGTGGACCGTCCAGACGAGCCGGTCCTGCGCCTCCTCCCACGACGAGGGCGCCGCGTGCTCGCTCCAGGACAGCGCGACGAACCGGGACTCGCCCTGCTTCAGCAGCGTCCGCGACGTGGCGAGCGACCCCTCGAACCCGACGTTCATGTCGGTGGTGAGCCGCAGCCCGACGCCGTTTCCGCGCGCGGCGGCCTCGTGGTAGCCGGAGCCGGTGTGCTCCCAGCGCGCCGGCGTCTGCCCGTAGTCGAACACCGGCATGCAGTCGAGCCGGACCTGGACCTGCCCGTTCACGCAGCGCACCATCCGCAGCAGGACGTGGTCGGCGTCGTAGTCGGTCGGCGCCCTGCGGTGCGTGTGGGACCGTTCCGTCTCGTGGTGCCAGGGCCCCATGAGGAGCGCGTCCGTCACGACGAGCCAGCCGCCGTGCACCCACCAGGTGGTCTCCATCACCATGGTCCCGGGGATGTAGCGCTGCGCGGCGGGCACCTCCACGCCCGCCGGGCCGACCCGGAAGTATCCGGCGTCGCGGTCCAGGATGGAGCCGAACACGCTCGGCGAGTCCATCCTGGGCAGGCACATCCACTCGATGTTTCCGCTGGGGGCGACCAGGGCGGTCGTCTCGCAGTCGGACAGGAACCCGAAATCGGCGATGGGGGCGAACGGGTCTCCCGCTCGGCCGCCGGCGACCTTCGGCCTCACAACGTCACCTCCTTGATTCATCATTCCCTCTCCCGCGCAGTGGGTACGTCATGGGTGCGCGCCGCTCCCGGGGCGGGGGTGCCCAGGGCGGCGGTTTGTGGCGGTGTGTCCTTGGTCTCCCTATTGGAATAGACCATTATCCGCGGTCTGACCTGCGATAACGCTCCTCGGCGCACCGGGCGCCGAGCAAGTCCCGAGTTCGCGGGTACAGTCCCGGCAAACAGGGCAGCGGACCCGCCGCCCGGGGCGACGCGACGCCGCGCCGCCCCGCGGGCGCGGGCCCGGAACTGCCACTGGGTGGAACCGGAGCGAGAAGGAGCTCCCCGTGCCGAAGTTCGTGTACGACTTCACTGAGGGAAACAAGGACCTCAAGGACCTCCTGGGGGGCAAGGGCGCCAACCTGGCCGAGATGACCAATCTCGGGCTGCCCGTGCCGCCGGGGTTCACGATCACGACCGAGGCCTGCCGGCACTACCTCGAGCACGGGAGCCTGCCCGAGGGACTGACGGACGAGGTGAACCGGCACCTGGCCGACCTGGAGTCGGCGATGGGCAAGAAGCTCGGCCAGAGCGACGACCCGCTCCTGGTCAGCGTGCGGTCCGGCGCCAAGTTCAGCATGCCGGGCATGATGGAGACCGTCCTCAACGTCGGGTTGAACGACGAGTCCGTGCACGGCCTCGCCACGCAGGCGGGCGACGAGCGGTTCGCCTGGGACTCCTACCGCCGGCTGATCCAGATGTTCGGCAAGACCGTCCTGGACATCGACGGCGACCTGTTCGAGGACGCCGTCGAGGACGTCAAGCGGGCCCGGGGCAGCGACGACGACGGGGACCTGACCGCCGAGGACTTCAAGGAGCTCGTCGACCGGTTCAAGGTCATCGTACGGGAGAAGGCGGGCCGCGAGTTCCCGACCGACCCGCGCGAGCAGATGGACCTGGCCGTCAAGGCGGTGTTCGACTCCTGGAACGCGCCCCGCGCCATCCTCTACCGGCGGCAGGAGCGCATCCCCGTCGACCTCGGCACCGCCGTCAACATCTGCTCGATGGTCTTCGGCAACATGGGGCTGGACTCGGGGACCGGCGTCGCCTTCACCCGCGACCCCGCGTCCGGCCAGCAGGGCGTCTACGGCGACTACCTGCAGAACGCCCAGGGCGAGGACGTCGTCGCGGGCATCCGCAACACCGTCCCGCTGAAAGAGCTGGAGCGCATCGACAAGGCGTCCTACGACCGGCTTCTCGAGATCATGGAGACGCTCGAGAACCACTACCGCGACATGTGCGACATCGAGTTCACGATCGAGCGCGGGAAGCTGTGGATGCTGCAGACCCGGGTCGGCAAGCGGACCGCCGGCGCGGCGTTCCGGATCGCCTGCCAGCTGCTCGACCAGGGGCTCATCGACCTGGACGAGGCGACCCGCCGCGTGACCGGCGACCAGCTCGCCCAGCTCATGTTCCCCCGCTTCACGGCCAAGGTGGACGGGGTCAAGAAGCTCACCAAGGGCATGAACGCCTCCCCGGGCGCGGCCGTCGGCAAGGCCGTGTTCACCTCCGAGCGCGCCGTGGAGCTCGCCGACCGGGGTGAGGACGTGATCCTCGTCCGCCGCGAGACCAACCCCGACGACCTCGCCGGCATGGTCGCCGCCAAGGGCGTCCTGACCTCCCGCGGCGGCAAGACCTCGCACGCCGCCGTCGTCGCCCGCGGCATGGGCAAGACCTGCGTCTGCGGCGCCGAGGAGCTCGACGTCGACGTCAAGGACGGGCACTTCACCGCGCCCGGCGGCGTCACGGTGCGGGAGGGCGACGTCATCTCGATCGACGGGTCGTCCGGCGACGTCTACCTCGGCGAGGTTCCCGTCGAGGACTCGCCCGTCGTCCGCTACTTCGAGGGGCAGCTGACGGCCGAGGACGGCGACGACCTCGTCAAGGCCGTGCACCGCGTCATGGAGCACGCCGACGCGCGGGCCGCGCTGAAGGTCCGCGCGAACTCCGACAACCCGGAGGACTCGGCGCGCGCCCGCCGGTTCGGCGCGGCCGGCATCGGGCTGTGCCGCACCGAGCACATGTTCCTCGGCGACCGGCGGCAGCTCGTCGAGAAGCTCATCCTCGCCGAGGACGGCGACGAGCGGCAGGCCGCGCTGGACGCCCTGGAGCCGCTGCAGAAGAGCGACTTCGAGGGCATCTTCGAGGCCATGGACGGACTGCCCGTCACGATCCGGCTCATCGACCCGCCGCTGCACGAGTTCCTCCCCGACATCACCGAGCTGTCGGTCAGGGTCGCGCTCGCGGGCGACGAAGCGGACGCCAAGGACCGGAGACTGCTCGAGGCAGTCAACCGACTGCACGAGCAGAACCCTATGCTGGGCCTGCGCGGCGTGCGGCTCGGTTTGGTGATTCCCGGCCTGTTCGCCATGCAGGTGCGCGCGATCGCCGAGGCCGCTGCGGACCGCAGGCGGGCGGGCGGCGACCCGCGTCCGGAGATCATGATCCCGCTGGTCGGCGCCGTCCAGGAGCTGGAGGCCGTCCGCGACGAGGCGCGCGGCATCCTGGCGGCGGTCAAGGAGTCGAGCGGGGTGGACGTCCCGGCGCTGATCGGCACGATGATCGAGCTGCCCCGGGCCGCGCTGACCGCCGGGCAGATCGCCGAGGCCGCCGAGTTCTTCTCCTTCGGCACCAACGACCTCACCCAGACGACCTGGGGCTTCTCCCGGGACGACGTCGAGGCGGCGTTCTTCTCCCGCTACCTGGACCTCGGGATCTTCGGGGTGTCGCCGTTCGAGACCCTCGACCGCGAGGGCGTCGGCAGGCTCGTGCGCATCGCCGCCGAGGAGGGCCGCAAGGCGCGTCCCGGCCTCAAGCTCGGCATCTGCGGCGAGCACGGCGGCGACCCCGACTCGGTGCACTTCTGCCACGAGGTGGGCCTCGACTACGTGTCCTGCTCGCCGTTCCGCATCCCCGTCGCCCGGCTGGAGGCGGGCCGCGCGGCCATCGAGGCCGCGGACGCCTCCGGCGGCAGCGACAGCCGCTGACGTCCCCCCGGCGGCCGGCCACCGCGCCTCCGGCACGGCCGCCGGGACCGATGTGGGACGGATGACACGCCGTCCTGGCGAACCTCGGGCGCTTGCCGCACCATCTCACTAACGTGTCCGATGCGATGACGGTGGAAGCGGAGTTGCCGGAGTTCAGGCCGGAAGACGACGAGGCGGACGGGCCCGACGAGCGGGCGGGCGGGCCGCGGCGGAGCCCTGGGCGCGGCCGGTGGCGCCGGTCGCCCTGGTTCAGGGTGCCCGCCGGCGTTCTCATCGGGCTGCTGGCGGTCGCGCTGCTGACGCCCCTCACGGTCGGGGCGCGGATCTGGTACCAGGCCCGCCAGGACGAGCGGCCCCGCTCCGACGCGATCATCGTGCTGGGCGCCGCGCAGTACAACGGGGTGCCGTCCCCGACGCTGAAATGGCGGCTCCAGCACGCCCTGGAGCTGTACCGCGCCGGCGTCGCGCCGGCCATCGTCACGGTCGGCGGCAAGGCGCCCGGCGACAACTACACCGAGGCCGGCGCCGGCCGCAGCTGGCTGATCGGCAAGGGCGGCGTGCCCGCCTCCCGGGTCTTCGCGGTGCCCGTCGGGCGCGACACCCTGGAGAGCATGAAGGCCGTCGGCAAGGAGTTCGACCGGCACCACTGGTCCTCGGGCGTGATCGTCACCGACCCGTGGCACGGGCTGCGCTCCAAGAAGATGGCCGAGGACAGCGGCATCAAGGCCGCCGCGTCGCCGACCCGCAGCGGCCCGAGCGTGCAGACCCGCGACACCCAGTTCCACTACATCGTCCGCGAGACCGGCGGGTACCTGTCCTACGTGCTGCTGGGCAAGAGCGTCCAGGTGCCCGACGAGACCATCAAGCGGATCCACATCGACCCGTCCGCGACGCCCTCCTCGTCGCAGGCCCCGCCGTCCTCGGCGGGCCCCTCCGCGTCGTCGGCCCCTTCCTCCCCGCCGCCGGGCCGCTGAGGCCCCCGGCGGCCCTTTACCCTGGATAGGGACATGACGATCAACACGACCCCGGGCTACGACGCCCGCGCCAGGGAGCGCTGGGCGCCCGAGCCCCCCAAGCGCCGCGACCGCACGGCGTTCGAACGCGACCGGGCCCGCGTCCTGCACAGCGCCGCGCTGCGCCGGCTCGCCGCCAAGACGCAGGTGGCCTCGCCCGGCGCCGACGCCGTGGCCGACACGGTGCAGAGCCTGCGCACCCGCCTCACCCACTCCCTGGAGTGCGCGCAGGTCGGCCGCGAGCTGGGCAAGTCCCTCGGCTGCGACCCCGACCTGGTGGAGACGGCCTGCCTGTCCCACGACATCGGGCACCCGCCGTTCGGCCACAACGGCGAGTACGCGCTCGACATCGTCGCGCGCGACTGCGGCGGGTTCGAGGGCAACGCGCAGAGCCTGCGCGTGCTGACCAGGCTGGAGCCCAAGTCGTTCGCGGCGGACGGCCCGCCCCTGCACGGCCGCAGCGTCGGCCTCAACCTGACCCGCGCCGCGCTGGACGCCGCGATGAAGTACCCGTGGTCGCAGGCCGAGGCGGTGAACGGCAAGTTCGGCGTCTACGACGACGACGCGGACGTGGCGCGCTGGGTGCGCGACGGCGCAGAGCCGGGCCGCACCTGCTTCGAGGCCCAGGTCATGGACTGGAGCGACGACGTCGCCTACTCCGTCCACGACCTGGAGGACGCGCTGGTCGCCGGGCACGTCGACTTCGTCCGGCTCGCCGACCCCGGCGAGCGCCGCCTCGTCGCCGCCACGGCGGCCAAGCTGTACTGCCCCGACGCCGGCCAGGCCGAGCTGGAGGAGCATTTCGCCGCGCTGCTCGCCGAGCCGTACTGGCCCGACCGCTACGACGGCACGCCCCGCAGCCTCGCCGCCCTCAAGAACCTGACCAGCACGCTGATCGGGCGGTTCTGCCTGGCCGCCGAGGCCGCCACGCGCGAGGCCTACGGCGACCGCCCGCTCACCCGCTACGCCGCCGAGCTGATCGTCCCGCGAGCGCAGCGGCTGGAGAACGCCCTGCTCAAGGGCATCACGGCGCACTACGTGTGGATCAGCCACGAGGAGGTCAGGGCCCGCCAGCGGACGCTGATCACCGAGCTGGCGGAGATGATGCTCGCGGGCGCCCCGGACACGCTCGACCCGGGCTTCCGCGACGCGTTCGTGGATGCCGGCGACGACGCGGCCCGGCTGCGCGCCGTGATCGACCAGATCGCCTCGCTGACCGACCTGTCGGCGATGGCCCGCCACCGCATGCTGGGCGGACGCGGGTACTGACCCGGGGCCGCGGGGTGCGGCCGCCCGGCCGCGGGCCGCGGAGAGGAATCCGCCCCGACGCGCCAGACGATGCCCCTTGTCTCGTTACAGAGGCCGCTGTAGGGATAGCTACAGGTCAACTACAGGAGGTCGCCATGCCCGAGGAGACGTTCGTCATCGCCGGCGCCGGCCTGGCCGGGGCCAAGGCGGCGGAGACGCTCCGGGAGGAGGGCTTCTCGGGCAGGGTGCTGCTGGTCGGGGAGGAGATCGAGCGGCCGTACGAGCGGCCCCCGCTGTCCAAGGGGTACCTGCTGGACAAGGAGCCCCGGGAGAAGGCCCACGTCCACGAGGCCGACTGGTACGACAAGCACGACGTGGAGCTGCGGACGGGCACGTCCGTCGCGTCCATCGACCGGGGCGCGCACCAGGTGCGGCTGTCCACCGGGGAGCCGGTGTCCTACGACAGGCTGCTGCTGGCGACGGGCGCCTCCCCGCGGCGGCTGGACGTGCCGGGGTCCAAGCTCCAGGGCATCCACTACCTGCGGACGATGGCCGACTCGGCGGCGCTGAAGCAGGCGCTCGCGCCCGGCGGCCGCCGGGTCGTGGTGGCCGGGGCGGGCTGGATCGGGCTGGAGACGGCGGCGGCCGCCCGCGCGCACGGCAACGAGGTGACGGTCATCGAGCCCGAGCCGGTGCCGCTGCACGCCGCGGTGGGGCCCGAGCTCGGCGGGATGTTCGCCGACCTGCACCGCGAGAACGGCGCCGTCCTGCGGATGGACGAGGGCGTGGCCGGGTTCTGGGGCGCCGGGCAGGTGTCTGCCGTGGTGACCTCCGGCGGCGCCGAGGTGCCCGCGGACGTCGTGGTCGTCGGCATCGGCGTGCGGCCCAACAGCGGGCTCGCGGAGCGGGCCGGGCTGGAGGTGTCCGACGGGATCCTGGTCGACCAGTCGCTGCGCACGTCCGACCCGGACGTCTACGCGGCCGGGGACGTCGCCAACGCCTACAACCCGCTGCTCGGCCGCCGGATCCGGGTGGAGCACTGGGCGAACGCGCTGAACGGCGGGCCCGCCGCGGCCCGGGCGATGCTCGGCCGGGACGTCGTCTACGACCGGGTGCCGTACTTCTTCAGCGACCAGTACGACCTCGGCATGGAGATGTCGGGCGTCGCGGCGCCGGGGGAGTACGACGAGGTCGTGTACCGCGGGGACGTCCCGGGGCGGGAGTTCGTCGCGTTCTGGTTGTCGGAGGGCCGGGTCGTCGCCGGCATGAACGTCAACGTGTGGGACGTCACCGGGGACGTCCAGGCGCTGATCCGCTCCGGTCGCCCAGTGGACGCCGCCCGGCTCGCGGACCCAGGGGTGCCGCTCGCGGAGCTGGCGTGACGCGGCCGGGCCCCGGCCCGGTCGCGTAAGCCACGTACAGTCTGCTGAGTGGTCACCGAGAAGATCGCGGTGCCGGCCCGCGCGCGCCTCGCGGTGACGCTGGCGTTCGCCGCGCACGGCCTGCTCGGCGCCGCCTGGGTCGCCCGCATCCCGCAGATCAAGGAGCATCTCGGGCTGAGCGAGGGCACGATGGGCGTGGCGCTGCTCGGCGCGCCCGTGGGCGTCGTCGCGGCCGTCCGGTTCGCTGGGCGCATCATCGGCCGGTGGGGCAGCCGCGCGACGACGGTCGCCGCCGGGGTCGCCGGGGCGCTGTCGCTGGTCCCCCTCGGCCTCGCCTGGAACCTCGGCGCGCTGGTCCTCTCGCTCCTCCTGCTGGGCGCCTCGCTCGGCCTGATGGACGTGGGGATGAACGCCCAGGGCGTCGCCGTCGAGCGCGGCCACGGGCGCCCGCTGATGTCCGGGCTGCACGGCTCCTACAGCATCGGGACGCTGCTGGCGGCGCTGGCCGGGGCGGCGGCCGCGCACGCGGGCGTCCCCGTCCCGCTGCACCTGGCGGCCGCGGCGGCCGTGCTGATCGCCTTGCTGGCCTTCGGCTGCCGGAGCCTGCTGGACCGCTCCGCCGACGAGCCGCCCGTGCCGCACGAGGACGCCGCCTCCGCGCGGTCCCCGCGCCTGCCGCTGATCATGCTCGGCGTGATCGGGCTGTGCTCGTTCGTCGGCGAGGGCGCCATGGCCGACTGGAGCGCGATCTACCTGCGGGAGGACCTCGGCACCGGCCCCGGGGTGGCCGGGCTCGGCTACGCCGGGTGCGCGGTGGCGATGACCGTGGGGCGGCTCACCGGGGACCAGGTCGTCGCGCGTTTCGGGCCCGTCCCGGTGCTGCGGGGCGGGTCGCTGGTGGCCGCGCTGGGGCTCGGCCTCGGGCTCGCCGCGGGCGACCCGACGGCGGCGGTGGCAGGATTCACGCTGTTCGGCCTCGGCGTCGCGGTCGTGGCACCCGTCACCTTCAGCGCGGCCGGCAACCTCCCCGGCGTCCCGGCCGCGACCGGCATCTCCCGGGTCACCGGGGTCGGGTACCTCGGCCTGCTCGGCGGGCCGCCCGTCATCGGGTTCGTCGCCCAGGGCGTGGGCCTGACATGGGCGCTGGCCGTGCCCGTCGCGCTGGTCGGGCTGATCGTCCTGCTCGCCCCGGCCGCGGTGACGGCCGAGCGGTGACCCTGCCGTTTCCGGCGGGACGCCGACGGCGCGACGGTAACGGTGGGTCACGGATCTTTGGGGTTACGACCTTCGTATATGTCCTACTCAGGTAAGGTCTGGGCGAGTGAGCACCATGCAGCGGTCGCGACCGGCGAAAACGGTCCCGCCCGCCCCGGCGTTCCGGACATTCCTGAGCGAGCTGCTCAGCTTCGGTTTCGTGGGATGCCTCGGCACGCTGATCATGATCTTCGGGGCCAACCTGATGCGCGCGTGGCTCGGCGGCAGCCCGGTCACGAGCGTCGTCGTGCCGACCGTGGTGTCCACCCTGTCCTCCTACCTGCTCAACCGGTTCTGGACGTTCCGGCACCGCGACAGCGACGGTTCCGGCCGGGAGGTCGCGATCTTCTTCGCGCTGAACGGCGTCGGGCTGCTGATCCAGGTGCTGTGCACCGGCTTCACCTACTACACCCTCGGCCTGCACGGCGGGATCGCCTACAACCTGGGGCTCCTCGCGGGGGTCGGCCTCGGCTCGGCGTTCCGCTACTGGTCGTACAAGAAGTGGGTCTTCACTCCCGCGGCGGCATGAATCCCGGGCCTCGCGAGTTGTCTCCCACGGAAGCCAAGCGGAAGCACGGAGCGGGCGTGAGCCGACTCGACGAGGAATGGGCCGAGCACCGGCCCGCGGTGTTCGGCGCCGCGTACCGGATCACCGGGAGCGTCGCGGACGCCGAGGACATCACCCAGGACGTGTGGCTGCGCGCCTCCGCGCACGAGCCGCTGGACGACGTCCGCGACCTGCGCGCCTGGCTGGTCACGGTGGCCGCGCGCCGCGCCTACGACGTGCTCGGGTCCGCCCACGCGCGGCGCGTCGACTACGTCGGGCCGTGGCTGCCCGAGCCGCTGCTCACCGGGCCGGACGCCGCCGAGCCGGTGCTCGTGGACGAGACGGCCGGCACCGCGATGCTCGTGGTGATGGAGGAGCTGTCGCCGCCGGAGCGCGTCGCGTTCGTCCTGCACCAGGCGTTCGAGGTGCCCTACGAGCAGATCGCCGGGGTCCTCGGCAGATCGGCCGCCGCGTGCCGGCAGCTCGCCTCCCGCGCCCGGCGCAAGGTCGCCGCTGCGCTGCCGGCCCGCCCGGCCCCGGCGCCGGAGCGCGACAGGGTGCTGGAGGCCTTCCGGTCCGCCTACGAGCGCGGCGACGAGGCCGCGCTGCTGGCGCTGCTGGACCCGGACGCCACCTACACCACCGACGGCGGCGGGCACGTCTTCGCCGCCCGCAAGGTCATCGCCGGGGCGGGCCGGGTGGCGACCGCCCTGCTGCGCGTCGGCGCCCGCAACGCGTTCCGGCTGGAGTTCGCGGAGGTCAACGGCCGCCGCGAGCTGCTGGTGCGGCGGGAGGGCCGGCTGGCCGCGGTCGACACCGTGGAGGTCGCGGACGGCCGCGTCACCGCCGTCCGCCGGGTCCTCAACCCCCGCAAGCTCGCGTCCCTGCGCGGAGTTTGAACCAGCCGGCCGTCCCGCGCGCCGCTCCGCACCGCGGCGCGCGGGACGGGGGCTCAGCGGCCCGCCGGGACGATCTTCTCGGTCTGGGCGAGGGCCTCGGCGAGGATGCCGGTCAGGTCCTGCCCGGTGCCCTGGGAGAAGATCACGTGGTCGATGCCGCGCTCGGCGAGCCGTCCGACGGTGTCGACGGCGGCGCCGACCGAGGGGGTGCCGGCGAAGAAGGTCAGGGCGGTCTTCTCGATCTCGGCGTGGTCGCGGCCCTCGCGCTCGCAGTGCTCGCGCAGGACGTCCAGCTTGCGGGGCAGTTCGTCGCCGTCGAAGATGTTGCACGCGTCGGCGTACTTCGCCACGAACCGCAGCGTCTTCTTCTCGCCGCCGCCCCCGATGAGGATCGGGGGGTGCGGGCGCCGCAGCGCGGGCGGCGAGTTGATCGGGCGCTCCAGCGTGTAGTGGCCGCCCTCGAACGCCGACTCGTCGCCCTCCCACATCCGGTGGGCGATGCGCAGCGTCTCCTCCAGCCGCTCGAACCGCTCCCCGGTCGGCGGGAAGGGGATGCCGAGGCCGCGCGACTCCTCGTCGTTCCAGGCCGCGCCGATGCCGAGCCACGCGCGCCCGCCCGACAGGACGTCCAGCGTGGTCACGGTCTTGACCAGGATGCCGGGATGCCGGTAGGTGACCCCGGTGACCATCGTCCCGAGCGTGATCCGCTCGGTCAGCGCCGCGGCGTACGCGAGCGCGGAGTAGGCCTCCAGCATGGGGTCCTCCGGCGGGCCCACCATCTCGATCTGGAAGAAGTGGTCCATCACCCAGAGCGAGTGCAGCCCGCCCTGGTCGGCCTCGCGGGCGATCCGGCCGAACGTCGGGCCGATCTGCTCGGGCCCTCCGGGGAAGGTGAAGCTCGGAACCTGCAGTCCAATGCGCATGGCATTCCTTTGTGCTTCGCGGTGTGCGTCTCCTTCCACTCTGCGACCTGGAGCGCGCTCCAGGTCAAATCACGCCCGCCGGGCGTTGACCTGGAGTGCGCTCCAGGTGCGATCCTTGGACGCGTGAGCTCCTACTCTCCAGGCGAGACCGCCGAGAAGAGCGGTTTCAGCATCGACACGTTGCGTTACTACGAGAAGATCGGGCTGCTGTCCGGCATCGCGCGGAACGCGTCGGGACGGCGCGTGTTCACCGACGACGACCTGCAGTGGCTCTGGATGCTGCGCTGCCTGCGCGGCACCGGGATGCCGATAGCCGAGATGCTGCGCTACTCCGAGCTGGCCCGCGGCGGCGCCGAGACCGTCCAGGAGCGGCTCGAACTGCTCCAGGCGCACGACCGCCGGGTCGAGGAGCAGATCGCCACGCTGCGCGCGCAGCAGGAGCAGATCAAGATGAAGATCGGCTTCTACCGGGAGGCGTCGACGATCTGCGGCGCCGCGCCCTCCTCGAACTGAGCGAGGACGCGCTCCGCGCGAGCCCACGTCCCCGCGGGCTCGAAGGCGTCCGCCCGCCAGGTGTCGGCACGGATCGTCCCGCGCCGCCGGAACCGGCGCATGACGGCGACGTGCGGCGGCCAGGCGACGAAGCCGCGTAGCGCGGCCTCGTCCGTCCACACCGAGACGGAGCCGCACCTGCGCCGGCGGAGGTCGGTCCACAGCCACAGGCCGACGGCGCCCTCCAGGTCCGGCCACGAGCGGCGCAGCGCCATCCCCGCGCGGAAGGCCCTCGGCAGGTCGAGCGCATACGCGCAGGTGAAGTCGGTGACGCTGACGAGGACCGGGCCGGTCGCCCGGACCGGCCCGGCGCGCCACGCCGTCCTCAGCAGCGCCATGAGGGGTCCCGGCCGAGGAGGGCGAGCAGGCGGTCCCGCGGCTCCGCGCCGTCCGAGGAGGGGACGGACGGGGCGAACGAGTCGCCGGGGCCCCGGCCCTCCGCGGGGACGATCGCGGCGACCCTGAGGGACGCCTCCACGAGTTCGCCGGACGGCTCCCAGGCGGCGCCGATCGAGGCGGCGACGTCCCAGGCGTGCACGACCAGGTCGACGAAGTGGAAGCTGATCGCCAGCGAGGCGGGGAAGGCGCCGCCGTCGCGGATCTCGGGAAGGGACAGCTCGGCGTCGAGGGCCACGTCGGCGAAGGCGTCCGCCACGAGGCGGGCGGACGCCTTCGCGGCCGCGTAGGGGTCGTCGCCGAGGTCGCCGCCGCGCCACTCCGACAGCCGCGCGCCGCCGCCCCGGGCGGCGGCCGCGAAGCCCTCGTCCTGGCTCACCTGGTGGCGCAGCAGGCCGTGCACCGTCCAGTCGGGGCAGGGCGTCGGAAGGCGCAGCGCGTCCGGCTTCACCTGCGCGACGACGGACAGGTAGAGATCGGCGGCCTTCCGGTCGAGCGGCCGGAAGTCGGTCGTGAGCAGTTCGGTCAACAGGTCCATGCGGCCACGCTAGGGACCCGTAGAGGCCCAGGTACAGGTCCAAAATTGCGCCAAATGACTGAGCCGATTTAGAGTCGGCGCCGTGGATCTCCACGTGAGCCTGGTGGGGCGCCGCGACCTCGCCGGCCAGATCTACGCCCAGCTGCGCGCCGCGATCCTGGACGGCCGGCTGCGCGCCGGGGACGCGCTGCCGCCCACGCGGGAGCTGGCGCGGCGCCTGTCGATCTCCCGCAACACGGTCGGCGTCGCCTACGACCGCCTCGCCGCCGAGGGGTTCCTGACGAGCCGGGTGGGCGCGGGGACGTTCGTCCGGGAGACCGGGTCCGCCGCGCGCGGCGCCCCCGCCGCGTCGCCGCTGCGGCCGCGCGGCGTGTGGAACGGGGTGTCCGTCTGGCCCCCGCCGATGCCCGGCGTCCGGTGGGACTTCCGCGCCGGCCTGCCCGACGTGCGGCTGTTCCCCTACGAGGCGTGGCGGCGGATCATGTCGGGGCTGCTGCGGCCGTCGGCGCTGGCCGATCCCGCGTCGGCGGCCGACCCGGCCGGGCTGCCCGCGCTGCGGGAGGCCGTCGCGAGGCACGTGGGCGTCTCGCGGTCGGTGCGGGCGAGCGGGGCCGACGTCGTCGTCACCTCCGGCGTCCAGCAGGCCCTCGACCTGATCGTCCGGGTGCTGCTCGAACCGGGCGACGTGGTGGCGGTGGAGGACCCCGGGTACCCGCCCGTGCGGATGCTCCTCACCGCGGCCGGGATGCGGGTGCGCGGGGTGCCGGTCGACGCCGAGGGTCTGCGGGTGGACGCGCTGCCCGGCGAGGCGCGGGCCGTCTACGTCACCCCGTCGCACCAGTTCCCGCTGGGCATGCCGATGTCCCTGCCGCGCCGCAGGGCGCTGCTCGACTGGGCGCGGCGCCGGGACGTGGTGGTCGTCGAGGACGACTACGACACCGAGTACCGGTACGGCGGGCGGCCCGTGGAGCCGCTGCAGAGCCTCGACGAGGACGGCCGCGTCCTCTACACGGGGACCTTCTCCAAGATCATGCGGCCGGTGCTGCGGCTGGGGTTCCTGGTGGCGCCGCCGTCGCTGCACCACGCGTTCCGGATGGCGCGCTACGTCTCGTCCTGGCACGCCGAGCTGCCCGCCCAGGCCGCGCTCGCCCGGTTCATCGACGAGGGGCTGCTCGCCCGCCACATCCGCAGGTCGCGCCGCGAGTACCGGGCGCGGCACGAGCGCGTCGCCGAACTGGTGGCCGGGCTGCCGGGGGAGCGGCTGGAGCTCGTCCCGTCCGAGGCGGGGCTGCATCTGAGCGCCGCGTTCCGGGACGGCACCGACGACGCCGCCGTGGCCGCGCGGGCGCTCGGCGCGGGCGTCGGGCTGTTCGCGCTGTCGGAGTTCGCCGTGACCGGGCCGCCGGTCGCGGGCCTGGTCTTCGGCTACGGCGCCGTGACGCCGCCCGAGATCGACGAGGGGATGCGCCGGCTCGCCGCGGTCCTGGCCCGACCGGCGGTGGACCGGCGCGGCTAGCGCTGGACGGGCGTGATGCGCCGGCCGTCCGCGCCGAAGAACAGGACCCGGTCGAGGTCGACCGCCAGCGCGACGCGGTCGCCCCGGTTCGGCCGCCCGCCGGGCGCGATGCGGAAGACGAGGTCGGAGCGCCGGTGGTGGCCCGCGTGCTCCTCGTGCGGCTCCTCCTCCTCGGCCGGCCGCCCGAACAGCGACCGCACCCGGTCGCGCAGCGCGGGCCGCTCCGCCGCGAGGACCTGCGGCCGCGCGGGGCGCCCGACCTCGTTCGCGTCGACGGTGGGGATGCCCGCCTCGGCGTAGGCGAGCCATTCGTGCCCGTGGAACTCCAGCGCGCGGACCTGGCCGGACAGGACGGTCCCGGGCGCCGCGGGCGAGCCCGGGGCGATCGGCATCATCGTGTCGGGGCGGATCCCGACGATCACGGGCCGGCCGTGGTGGCTGATGAGCGCGGACGCCCGCGGGTCGTCCCACGGCAGGGTCAGCCGCTGCGGCCCGAGGTCGAGCACGAGCCCCTCGCCCTCGACGGCCCAGAGGGTGGCCTGGAGCAGGTTGATCGGCGGGGAGCTGAGGAACGCGGCCACGAACACGGTCCCCGGGTCCTCGTAGATCTGCTCGGGGGTGCCGACGTCCTCCAGGACGCCGTCGCGCAGCACCGCCATCCGGTCGGCCATCGTCATGGCCTCGACCTGGTCGTGCGTGACGTAGACGGTGGTGGTGCCGCTCGAGCGGACCAGCGCGGCGATCTCGACGCGCAGTTCCGTGCGCAGCCCCGCGTCCAGGCTCGACAGCGGCTCGTCCATGAGGAACAGCGACGGCTCGCGGATCAGCGCCCGCCCGATCGCGGCCCGCTGCCGCTGCCCGCCGGACAGCGTGCGCGGCAGCCGGTCGATCATCGTGTTGATGCCGAGCGCGCGCGCCAGTTCGACGACCTTCGCCGACGCCTCGGCGCGGTCGTCCCCGGACACCTCCAGCGGGAACATCATGTTGCCCTTGACCGTGCGGTGCGGGTAGAGCGCGCCCTCCTGGAACACCATTGCCACGTTCCGTTCGCGCGGCGCCAGGTCGTTGGCGACGGTGCCGTTGAGCCAGAGGTCCCCCGCGGTGATCTCCTCCAGTCCGGCGATCATGCGCAGGATGGTCGACTTGCCGCACCCGGACGGTCCCAGCAGGACGAACAGCTCCCCGTCGTTGATGCGCAGGCGCACGTTCCTGACGGCCACCTGGCCGCCGGGATATACCTTGTCGACGCCGTCAAGCACAACATCCGTCATCGGGTCCGCCTGGGGGTGGGCAAATCTTCGGTGCGCCATCTCATCGCGGGGTGGTCCGCATTGTCCAGAGTGAATCCAGTGTTACCAGCCGTTAACCCGGCCGAGTTCGGCCACTGGATCGTATATTCCGGGCATCAAAGGATGTATCCGGCTCCGACCGGATTGGCGCATGCCGGCGGACGGGGACGCCCGCCGGCCGCCCCTGCCGCCCCGCCGCGCCCGTGAGGGTTGCGAAACCGGTTGATCACCGGAGCGCCCGGTCGGCAACACGGCTCTTACAGAACGCGGCGCCGCCCGAAATGGAACGCTCCCAGACTTCCCGGACGAGAGATCTTGGAGGTGTTCCTTGGCGGATACGGCAGAGCCGACGAGTGTCAGCAGACGTGGTTTCCTCACCCGGGTCGGGGCCACCGGCGGGGCGGGCGCGATGTTCGCCACCATGGGCGCGCTGGGCCTGGCCCCGAGTGCGGAGGCGCGCACCCGCGTCCCGTTCCAGCCCCCGCGGGAGTCGGACTTCCGGCTGCGCGGCCGTGCGGCCGCGAAGATCGTGGTGCTCGGCGCGGGCGTCGCCGGGCTGGCCACCGCGTACGAACTGGGCAAGGCCGGCTACCGGGTCACCGTGCTCGAGGCGCAGGACCGGGTGGGCGGGCGCAACCGCACGCTCCGCGGCGGCGACCGCCTCACCGAGACGGGCGGCGAGACCCAGCGGGTCGGGTTCGGCGACGGCACGTACATGAACGCGGGCCCGGCGCGCATCGCGCAGTGGATGACGACCATGGACTACTGCCGGGAACTGGGCGTCCCGCTGGAGGTCTTCACCAACGCGAACGCCCAGGCCTACCTCTTCAACGAGTCGGCCGGGATGACGTCCCCCGTGCGGTGGCGCACCGCGAAGGCCGACGTCTACGGTTACATCTCCGAACTGCTCGCCAAGGCCACCGACCAGGGCGCCCTCAACGAGCGGCTCACCTCGACCGACAGGGAGAGGCTGCTGTCGTTCCTGTCGGGCTTCGGCGCCATCGGGGCCAAGACCGACGGGTACGCGTACAAGGGCACCGACCGGCGCGGCTTCAGCGTCGACCCCGGGGCGGGCGACGTCGAGGGAACGGTCCTCGGCCCCCCGCCCTCGCTGTCGGACGTCCTGGCCAGCGGCGTGGGCCGCTACTTCTCCTTCGAGTTCGGCTACAGCCAGGCGATGCTGATGTTCCAGCCCGTCGGAGGCATGGACGCCATCCCGCGCGCGCTGGCCAAGGCCGTCGGGAAGGACCGGATCCGCACCGGAGCCAAGGTCACCCAGATCACGAACCTCGCTCAGGGCGTGCGGATCCAGTACGAGGCGCACGGACGCACCCGCGTCCTGGAGGCGGACTACTGCATCGCCACCCTGCCGCCGCAGGTGCTCGCGAAGATCCCGCACAACCTGGGCGCGGCGGTCCAGTCCGCGCTGGGCACGCCCGTCCCGGTCTCCACCGGCAAGATCGGACTGGAGTACCGGAACCGCTGGTGGGAGACCGAGGAGAAGATCTACGGCGGCATCACGAACACCGACCTGGACCTGTCCACCATCTGGTACCCCTCGTACGGCTACCACGGCCGCTCCGGCCTGCTCGTCGGCTACTACAACTTCGGCGCGCAGGCCGACACCTACGCGCGGATGGGGCACGCCGGACGGCTCGCCCGCGCCCTCGACCAGGGGGCGAAGATCCACGGCGACCGCTACCGCAAGGGCATCGCCGCGTCCGCGTCCATCGCCTGGATACGGCAGCCGCACATCGAGGGCGGCTGGGTGAGCTGGCCGTCCCTCGGCGCCGAGTACAAGCTCCTCAACCAGCCGCAGGGGAACGTCTACTACGCCGGCGACTGGCTCAGCCATGAGATCGCCTGGCAGCACGGCTCGTTCGAGTCCGCGCGCAAGGTCGTGACCGAACTCCACCAGCGCGTCCTGAAGGGATGACCGTGCTGAGAAGCAGAATCGTCGTCGGCGGACTCGCCACCGCCGCGTTCGTCGGAGTCGCGGGGGTCGCGTCCGCCGCGCCCCAGGGCTTCGTGAAGCCGCCTCGCCCCAACGAGGTGCGTCCCGCGCTCCCCGCCGGGCAGAACAACCCGGCCATCGCCGACGGCGTCGCCGTCGGCGGGCGCGTCGCGACCTACACGGCCAGCGGCCTCGGCCCCAAGGAGGTCGACACCTCCGCCCCGGCGGGCAGCCCCGAGCGCTACAGCGAGTACCCGGCGCCGCCGCCCGGCGTCACCATCACCGAGGCCCAGTCGCTCAACGTCCTCAAGCAGATCACCGCCAACCTCAGGGCCCAGGGCCTCACCCTCCGGGACGTGATCTCCATGCGGGCCTACCTCGCCAACGCCCCCGGCGCCGCCGCGGCGGACTTCGCCGGCTGGAACCGCGCCTACCGGCAGTACTTCGCCAACACCGACCTCTCCACCGGCGCGCCCGTGAACGTCCCGCTCGGCACCGCACCGCCCGCCCCTCCCATGTACGTCAATCCCGCGCGTCCGTCACGGGTGACACTGGAGATCGAGAACCTCCCCGTGTCAGGCTGGCTAGTCGAGGTGGAGGTCGTGGCCGCGTTCCGTTAGCGCGGCTCCGTCCGTCCAAGGTCCGGGAGCGTTCTGCGGCCCCCGCCGGGCGCTCCCGTCCGTCGAAGGAGGAGCTCCCCGGTACTTCCGCCAGGGCGGGGAGCAAGCGCGGGCACGGTCCGGCACAGTATCCCTCGTGGTTTTGTCGGTGGCGGTCGGTATGTTGCGGGGCGTGTCCCGGTACCGGCTGTGTCCGAGCCCTGCCCAGGAGGCGGGGTTGCTGGAACATTGCTTGCACGCCCGGTATGTGTGGAACCTGGCGGTGGAGCAGCATGCCTGGTGGACGCCGGGGCGCGGCCCGGCTCCGGGTTATGTCGCGCAGGCCCGCCAGCTCACCGAGGCCCGCGCCGAGTTCGCGTGGCTGGCGGCCGGTTCGCAGACGGTGCAGCAGCAGGCGCTCAAGGACTTCGCGCAGGCGATGGCGAACTTCTTCGCCGGGACGCATCGGCGCCCCACCTGGCGCAAGGCCGGGCTGCATGAGGGGTTCCGGATCGTCGGTGCCCGCGGCCGGGCGTGGGACGTGCGGCGGCTGTCGCGCCGCACTGGTGAGGTGCGGGTGCCGAAGGTGGGGTGGGTGCGGTTCCGCTGGTCCCGCCCCGTCCCGGCCGGAGTGAGGTCGTTCCGGGTGACCCGCGACCGCGCCGGACGCTGGCATGTCGCGTTCGCGCATGTGCCCGCCCCAGTGCCCGCGCCCGGCAACGGTGAGGCGGTCGGTGTCGACCGGGGCGTGGCGGTGTCCGCCGCGCTATCGACCGGCCAGTCCTCCACTGTGCCGGGTCTGACGCGTGGGGAGGCCGAGCGGTTGGGGCGGTTGCTGCGGCGCCTGGCCCGTGCGGAGCGGGGATCGAACCGGCGTGCCCGCGTCAAGGCCGCCATAGCGCGGCTGAAGGCGCGTGAGGCCGATCGCCGCAAGGACTGGGTGGAGAAGACCTCGACGGAGCTGGCGCGCCGGTTCGACGTCATCGCCGTCGAGGACTTGAATGTGCGGGGCATGACTCGCTCTGCCAAAGGCACCATCGACGCCCCCGGCGTCCGCGTCCGGCAGAAGGCCGGGCTCAACCGGAGCATCCTGGCCGCCGGGTGGGGGCGGCTCGTCACTCGGCTGGAGCACAAGGCGCCGGGGCGGGTCGTCAAGGTCGACCCGGCGTACACGTCGCAGACCTGTAACGCGTGCGGGCACCGTGCCCGGGACAACCGTGAGAGCCAAGCGGTGTTCCTGTGCGTGGCCTGCGGGCACCGGGCCAACGCCGACGTCAACGCCGCCCGCAACATCAAAGACACCGCCGTGGGGCGCACGGTGGCTGCGCGGGGAGGCACGCTGTTGGGCGGGCCGGTGAACCGCGAACCTCAACCCGCTCTCCTCTCCGTATAGGAGACGGGACGGGTTGGAATCCCCCGCCGTCAGGCGGGGAGGACGTCAAGTACCGGCTCTTCGGCCCGCGCGCACCCATGCCGGCCGCGGCGCGATGCCCTCGATGTCACGGGCCCGCCGTAGACTCCATGGTCGTGGCAGGCCGGATTCGCAATGAGGACATCGCGCTCGTGCGCGAGCGCTCGTCCATCGCCGACGTCATCGGCGAGTACCTGCAGCTGCGCAGCGCGGGCGGCGGCAACCTCAAGGGCCTCTGCCCGTTCCATGACGAGAAGTCCCCGTCGTTCAACGTGACGCCCTCGCGCGGGCTGTACTTCTGCTTCGGCTGCGAGGCGGGCGGCGACGTCATCAAGTTCGTCCAGGAGATCGAGCACCTCACGTTCACCGAGTCGGTGGAGCGGCTCGCCGCCCAGGCCGGCATCCAGCTGCGCTACGAGGAGGGCGGCGGACGCGGCCCCCGCCAGGACTCCGGGCAGCGCGCCCGGCTGGTCGAGGCGCACCGGGCGGCCGCCGAGTACTACGCCGAGCAGCTGGCCTCCGCCGCCGGCGCGCCCGGGCGCGCGTTCCTGTCCGAGCGGGGCTTCGAGGCCGCCGACGCCGAGCACTTCGGCGTCGGGTTCGCGCCCCGCGAGTGGGAGGGCCTGGTCCGGCACCTGCGCGGGCGCGGCTTCGCCGACCGCGACATCGTCGCCGGCGGCCTGGCCAAGGAGGGGCGGCGCGGCCCGATGGACCGGTTCCGCGGCCGGCTCATGTGGCCGATCCGCGACCTGTCCGGCGACGTCATCGGGTTCGGCGCCCGGCGCCTCTTCGAGGACGACGACGGGCCCAAGTACCTGAACACCCCCGAGTCGCCGCTCTTCCACAAGAGCTCGGTGCTGTACGGCGCCGACCTCGCGAAGAAGGAGATCGCGCGGCGGCGGCAGGCCGTGGTGGTCGAGGGCTACACCGACGTGATGGCCTGCCACCTCGCGGGCGTCCCGACGGCCATCGCCACCTGCGGCACGGCGTTCGGCGACGAGCACATCAAGGTGCTGCGCCGCCTGCTGATGGACCAGGACGAGTTCCGCGGTGAGGTGATCTTCACCTTCGACGGCGACGCGGCCGGGCGCAAGGCGGCGCTGCGCGCGTTCGACGACGAGCAGAAGTTCGTCTCGCAGACGTTCGTCGCCGTCCAGCCGGACGGCCTCGACCCGTGCGACCTGCGCATCCGGCACGGCGACGCGGCGGTGCGCGACCTCGTGGCGTCCCGGCTGCCGCTGTTCGAGTTCGCGGTGCGCAGCGCGATCGAGCAGCACGACCTCGACACGGTCGAGGGGCGGCTCAGCGCCCTGGACGCGGCCGCCCCGGTCGTCGCCGCGATCAAGGACCGCTCCCGCCGCCACATGTACGCGGTCAACCTCGACCGCTGGCTCGGCATCATGGACGAGCAGTTCGTGCTGCGGCGCGTCCGCGAGCTGGCCAACCGCGCGCACGGCCGCGCCCAGGCGGGGGGCGGCCGCGGCCGCCCCGGCGGCGAGCGGGGCCCGAACGGCAACGGCCGCGGGCAGGACGGCGGCGGCCGGGCGAACGGCTCCGCCGCGGAGAACGGGCGCAACGGCGACGCGGAGGCCCGGGCGCCGCGGCGGCCCGCCTTCGACCCCTCCGATCCCGAGGTCCAGCGCGAGCGCGAGCTGCTGAAACTGGCGGTCCAGCGCCCGGCGCTCCTCGGCCCGGCGTTCGACGAGGTCCCGGTGGAGGCGTTCATCGCGCCCCCGCACGCGGCCGTGCGGGCGGTGCTCGCCGAGGCGGGCGGCGTCACGGCAGCCGGGAACGTCGCCGAGTGGGTCGCGCTGCTGCTGGAGCGGGCGCCGAACGACCAGGTCAGAGATCTGGTGACCAAGCTCGGAGTGGAGCCCGTACGGTCCGCGCAGGAATCGGATGACCGATATGCCGCGGAATTGCTGGCCCGAATTCAGGAACGCCAGCTCACACGCATGATCGCGAGCGTGAAATCTAAACTCGGGCGGCTGAATCCGGTCGAGGCGGCCGAGGAGTACAACCGGCTCTTCGGTGATCTTGTCGCGCTTGAGCAGCAGAGACGGGTGTTGCGGGAGCGAGGGCTTGGGTCCCAGTAGGCGGCCGGCCCGCGAAAATGGGTCCTGTGATCTAGGCCCCATTTGACGCAGACTGTCTGCGTGGGCCCTTCGGTGCTGCCAAGCGAGGCGCCATCGGTTGATCAGGTGGCGGACCTCGTCGCACGCGGCAGAGAACGCGGCGGTGTGACCGTCGAGGACGTCGCTGCCGCGCTCGATCGCTCGGACTTGCCGGACGACTCCCTGGAGCGGGTCGTCCGGATGCTCGCAGAGCAGGGGGTGGAGGTCCTCGAGTCTCAGCAGGAGACCGAGGACGTCACGCGAGCGGATGAGGGAGACCTCGGCAAGCGGGCGCCGACGAGCGACCTGGTTCGCATCTACCTGAGAGAGATCGGTCGCGTACCGCTGCTCACGGCAGAAGATGAGGTAGAACTCGCGAAATCGATCGAGGCGGGACTCTTCGCCGAGGAGAAGATGGCGCGCACCGCCGTCCTCACCCGCGGCGAACTGCTCGACCTCGAACTGCTCTCCCGCGAGGGTGTGCGGGCGAAGCAACGGCTGATCGAGGCCAATCTGCGGCTGGTGGTCTCGATCGCCAAACGGTATGTCGGCAGGGGAATGCTGTTCCTCGACCTGATCCAGGAGGGAAATCTCGGACTGATCCGCGCGGTCGAGAAGTTCGACTACACCAAGGGGTTCAAGTTCTCGACCTACGCCACCTGGTGGATCCGGCAGGCGATCACCCGGGCGATCGCCGACCAGGCCCGGACGATCCGCATCCCGGTCCACATGGTGGAGACGATCAACAAGCTGGTCCGCGTGCAGCGCCAGATGCACCAGGACCTCGGCCGGGAGCCGACCCCCGAGGAGATCGGCCTGGAGATGGGCCTGTCGCCCGTCCGGGTCGTGGAGATCCAGCGGATCGCGCAGGAGCCGGTCTCGCTGCAGTCGCCGATCGGCGAGGAGGACTCCGACCTCGGCGACTTCATCGAGGACGCCGACGCCGTCGTGCCGATGGAGGCCGCGGCGTTCATCCTCCTGCAGGACCAGCTGGAGGACATCCTCGGCACGCTGTCGGAGCGGGAGCAGCGCATCATCCAGCTGCGCTTCGGCCTGACCGACGGCCACCCGCGCACCCTGGAGGAGGTCGGGCGCGAGTTCGGCGTGACGCGCGAGCGGATCCGCCAGATCGAGTCCAAGACGCTGGCGAAGCTGCGGCACCCGTCCCGGGCGCAGATGCTCCGCGAGTACCTGGACTGAGGCGCCGGCCCGCGAGGGCGACGGAGCGCCGGCCGTCCTCCCGGCCGGTCCGCCGGGAGGACGGCCGCATGCCCGGCCCCGGGCGCCGGCCCGCGCCGCCGGGCGCCGGTGGTGCCGCGCGGTGCGGAGTCGTGGTGAGCGGCGCGGTGCGTGAAAACCGGCTTCACGTCGCATTTCGTCCGGACAGTGTCCTACCGTGGTGACCATGCTGATCGTGACGACTGATGGCGTGGCCGGGTACGAGATCAGGAGCGTGCTCGGAGAGGTCCTGGGGACGGCCGTCCAAGCCGATCAGGGCGGGGTCCACCAGCCCGGACAGGGCGGGAGCAGCGCGACGTTCCGCGTGACGGGGGAGCAGCCGGCAGCCAGCCTGGCCGCGGCGCGCCGGGAGGCGGTGGACCGGCTCGGCGAGGAGGCCCGCCGCAAGGGCGCCAACACGGTGGTCGGCATGCGGTTCGACACCGCCGTGCTGGGCGGCGGCATCGAGGTGTGCGCGTACGGGACGGCCGTCTGGGCGGAGCCGGCCGCGCAGCAGCGCGAGCAGGCCCCCCAGTACCAGCAGCAGCCGCAGCAGCACCCGGGGCATCTGCCCCCCTACGGCGACCCGCAGGCCGGCGGCCCGCCGATGGCCGCGCGCAACCTCACGATGGGCCTCCACGACCGCCCGCGCTGAGGCCGCGACCGGATCCGCACCGGCATCGCGGGGAGGCCGCACCAGGTCGAACGGCGTGGGATGACTCACTGTCTCCCGCCCCCCTTGACGTGCTGAGGTTAGCTTTCGCTAACTTAGGAAAGCCTAACCATGTGTTGCACGTCTTCTGGAGAGCCTGATGCGTCCTGTGTCCGTCCTCGCGCTCGCCGGCGCCGCCGCGGTGTCGATGTCCCTTCTGACGGCGTGCGGCGGTGACGGGGACGAGGCGGGCGCGTCGGGCGCCGTCCCCGTGACGGCCACCGACGACACCTGCGAGGTCGCCAAGACCGACCTGCCCGCGGGCCGGACCACCTTCAAGGTCGCCAACAAGGGCTCGAAGGTCAACGAGTTCGAGGTGCTCAAGCCGGACGGCAAGATCCTCGCCGAGCGGGAGAACATCGGCCCCGGCACCACCGTCGACTTCGTCGTGAACCTGCCCGCCGGCCGGTACAAGCTGCTCTGCAGCGCCGGGCAGACCGGCAAGGGCCCGTCCGAGGACGTCACGGTCACCGGCGGATCCGCCGGCGGGGCGGACGCGCGCCTCGACAAGGCCGCGGCCGACTACAAGGCCTTCGTCATCGCCCAGACCGACGACACGATCGCCAAGACCAGGAAGTTCGTGGACGCGGTGAAGGCCGGCGACGTCGAGAAGGCCAAGGGGCTGTACGCGCCGTCCCGCGTCGGCTGGGAGACGATCGAGCCCGTCGCCGAGAAGTTCGGCGACCTCGACCCCAAGGTCGACGCGCGCGAGGCCGACCTCAAGCCGGAGGAGAAGAAGGACTGGTCCGGCTGGCACCTGCTGGAGAAGGCCCTCTGGAAGGACGGCTCCGTCAAGGGCAAGGAGAAGTACGGCGACCAGCTCCTGAAGGACCTGGACACGCTGAAGTCGCGGCTGCCCGGCCTCACCCTCGACCCGGTCAACGACATGGCGGGCGGCGCCAAGGAGCTGCTGGACGAGGTCGCCACCGGCAAGGTCACCGGCGAGGAGGAGGCGTTCAGCCACACCGACCTCGTCGACTTCAAGGCCAACGTGGACGGCGCCAAGAAGATCCACGAGCTGCTCAAGCCGGTCGTGCAGGAGCGGGACGCGCAGCTCGCGAAGGACCTCGACGACAACTTCGCCGCCGTCGAGGCGCTGCTGAAGAAGCACGAGAAGGGCGACGGCTACGTCTCCTACGACAAGGTCGGCGAGGACGAGCGCAAGGAGCTGGCCGACGCGGTGAACGCGCTGGGCGAGCCCCTGTCCAGGCTCGCCGCGGCCGTCGCGAAGTGATCCGGAAGTGAGCGGGACGAGAGGAGCCGTGGCGCCATGACGGGCGAGGGGACGCAGGAGCGGCCGGGCATGTCCCGGCGGCGGATGCTCGGGTTCTCGGGTGCGAGCCTGCTCGCCGGGGCCGCCGCGGGGGCCGGCGTCGACCGGGTCGCCTCCGCGCAGGAGGACGACCGCGCGGCCGCCGCGATCCCGTTCCACGGCGCGCACCAGGCGGGCATCGCCACCCCGGTGCAGGACCGGCTGCACTTCGCGGCGTTCGACGTGACGACGGGCGACCGCGACCGGCTCGTGCGGATGCTGAAGGAGTGGACGGCCGCGGCCGCCGCCATGACCGCGGGCAGGCCGGTCGGCGACGGCGCGGTCGGCGGCCCCGCCGTCGCGCCGCCCGACGACACCGGCGAGGCGCTCGGGCTGCCGCCGTCCCGGCTCACGCTGACGATCGGCTTCGGCCCCTCGCTGTTCGAGAAGGACGGCAAGGACCGCTTCGGCATCAGGGCGCGCCGCCCCGCCGCCCTCGTCGACCTGCCGCACTTCCCCGGCGACAACCTCGACCCGAACCGCAGCGGCGGCGACATCGCCGTGCAGGCCTGCGCCGACGACCCTCAGGTGGCGGTGCACGCCGTCCGCAACCTGGCCCGCATCGGGTTCGGGGTGGCCGCGATCCGCTGGTCCCAGCTCGGGTTCGGCAAGACGTCCTCGACGACGCCGGACGCGCAGACCCCGCGCAACCTGTTCGGGTTCAAGGACGGCACCGAGAACATCGCCGGGACCCAGGGCGACCTGCTCGACCGGCACGTGTGGGCGACCGGGAGCGACGGCTCCGACTGGATGGCGGGCGGCTCCTACCTCGTCACCCGCCGCATCCGGATGCACATCGAGACCTGGGACCGGACGTCGCTGCGCGAGCAGGAGGACATCTTCGGGCGGGACAAGGGCGAGGGGGCGCCCGCCGGGCTGAAGAAGGAGCGCGACAAGCCCGACCTCGCCCGCATGAAGCCGGACGCGCACGTCCGGCTCGCGCACCCCGACTCCAACCAGGGGACGCGCATCCTGCGGCGCGGCTACTCGTTCACCGACGGGTCGGACGGCCTCGGGCGGCTGGACGCGGGCCTGTTCTTCATCGCGTTCCAGCGCGACCCGCGGACGGGCTTCATCCGCGTCCAGAACTCCCTGGCCACCGACGCGCTGAACGAGTACATCCAGCACGTGGGGTCGGGCGTCTACGCGTGCCCGCCGGGCGTGCGCAAGGGCGGCTACTGGGGCGACACCCTCTTCGGCAAGTAGGGCCTGACGAGCGCGCGGCGCCGGCCGGGACGCCCCGGCCGGCGCCGCGGAATGCAGGAGGCTGTTCCGGTGCCCCGTGTCCAGCGGGGCCGCCGTCCCCGAGCGGTGAGCGTCCGATGACCCACGGCTTCTTTTCCGGATACGGCCATGCGCTGGATCGCGGCCACCGAGTTCTGGTGGGTTGATCCGCTAATCAGTGGATAAAAGGGCATGTATTCATGTCGGCGTGGGACTTCCGCGTGCGACGAGTGCGCACCGTAAACCGGACGAGGACGTGATGGACGAAGACAGGCAGCCGACGGGAACGCGGCGGCCGGGCCAGAGCGACGAGGTGGTCCGCCCCACCTCGATCGAGCGCGCGCGCCCCGCCTCGGCCGTGTCCGCACGGGACCTGAGCGGGCGCCCGATCGGCACGCGGCGCCCGATGGAGCCGCAGCGCGGCGGCGAGGGCGGCCTGGCCCACGTGGTGGAGGTCCTGCTGGACAAGGGGCTGGTGATCAATGCCGACATCATGGTGTCGGTCGCCGGCGTGGAGCTGCTCGGGATCCGGCTGCGGGCGGCGCTGGCCTCCTTCGAGACCGCGGCGCGCTACGGCCTGGAGTTCCCTTCGGGGACGAACCTGGAGACGGCCGCCTGGAAGGAGACCGAGGACCCGAAGGAGACCTGCCCCGAGTGCGGCAAGCGGTCTCCCACCAAGCAGCTGCTGGAGGAGTACTGCCCGTGGTGCGGCTGGCGCAGCGCCAAGTCGCTGACCGAGGCCGCCCGCGCGGACGGCACGGGCGACGCGGACGGCGCGTCCCAGGACGGCGACGCCGGCTGAGATGCGCACCGGATCTCCGATGACGGCGCCGTCCGCGCCGCTGCGCCCCACCCGCGACCCCCAGGTCACCTTGGACGACCTGCTGGAGGTCGTGCTGAACAAGGGCGCGGTGCTGCATCTGGACCTCATCATCGCGGTCGCCGACATCCCGCTGATCGGGGTCAACCTGCGCGCGGCCATCGCCGGCATGGAGACCATGCTGGAGTACGGGCTGCTGCGGCAGTGGGACGCCGACACGCGCGCCTGGGCCGAGCGCGCCACCGCCGCGACGCCCGAGCTGGAGGAGGGCGAGCGGGTGGTGATCCGGTCGTTCGGCGGCCACTATGACGACACCGGCCTGTCCCACGTCTGGCGGCCCGGCACCCTCTTCCTCACCGACCGGCGCGTCCTGGTCTACCGGCGCGAGCCGCGCGAGGTGCTCTGGGAGGCCCGGCTGGAGGACGTGGCCGCCACCCGCCTGCAGAGCGAGCGGACGGTCGGGGGCGAGGAGCGGCTGCGGGTGCGGGTGGAGCTGGCCGGCGGGGGCGGCGCCCTGCTGTCGGCCGCGAACCCCGAGGAGTTCGACGAGAGCCTGCGCCGGATCGCCCCGCACGTCCGGTCGCGCGAGCCCCGGCCCCTCGTCGCGGACGACGACGCCTCCGAGTACGAGGGCCATGTGTGGTACCACGAACCCCGCCGGGACGGCGCCGTGTGGCGCGGCGGCCGGGCCCGCCTGGAGAACGGCCGCCTGACCTGGAAGGCGCCGACCGACGGGCGTCCGGCCGTCGTCCTGGACATCGGTCGGATCAGCGACGTGCGGCTCGAACCCGGCTCCACGCCTTCGGGCGGCCTGGACCGCCTGGTCGTGGAAGCGCCGGGGGAGAGGATCGTGCTGGCCACCGAGGAGGCGCCGCGCTGGATGCGGGCCCTGGCCCCGAACGCCCCGGCCGCCGGCGCCGGCCCTGACCGGAAGGAGGCCCATGGCCATCACCGTTGACGAGAACAGCCTGAAGAACGGCGTGCTCACGCTCGTCGTCACCCTGGTCGAGGTGATCCAGGAGGCGCTGGAGCGGCAGGCCGTGCGCCGGATGGAGGGCGGCGACCTCACCACCGAGGAGCTGAACCGGCTGGGCGACGCCCTGCTGGAGCTGGACGAGGCCATGGAGGAGATCAAGGCCGACCACGGCATCACCGCCTCGGTGGCGGACCTGCACCGCGGGCTGGACGAGGTCGTGGACGAGGTCGTCGACCGGCTGGCCGACCCCGGGCGCTGGGCCGAGGAGATCGAAGGCGGGAGCGAGCGGCGGTGACCGGCGAAGCGCTGTACGTGTACGGGCTGGTCGCCGATCCTCCGGAGGGCGCCGAGCCGCCGGGGGAGGGGATCGGCGGCGCGCCGCTGCGGCTGGTCCACGCCGAGGACTGCGGGCTTGCGGCCCTCGTCCACGAGGCCCCGACGCAGCCCTACCAGGGACCGGACGACGAGGTCCGCCGCTGGATCCGCGCCCACGACGACGCCCTGGAGGGCATGCGGCGCGCGGCGGGCGGCGTGCTCCCGATGACCTTCAACGTGCTGGTCGCCCCCGGCCCGGACGGCGACGCCGCGAGCCGGCTGCGCGCCTGGCTGCGGCAGAACCGCGACGACCTGCGCGCCCGCCTCGACCGGCTGCGCGGGCGCGCCGAGTACCGGGTGGAGATCGCGCTGGAGTCCGCGGCCGTGCCCACCGGCGACGCCTCAGTGCAGGAGATCGAGGAGCGCATGCGCGACAGCTCCCCGGGCCTGCGGCGGCTGCTCGGCAAGCAGCTGGAGGCCAAGCGCAGGGCCGCGGCCGAGTCCTTCGCCGACGAGCTGCACGCCGACGCCCGGCGGCGCCTCGGCGCCGTCGCCGAGGACCTGGCCGACCGCCGGGCCGCGGCGCGCCGCCCCGAGGAGACCGAGGTGCTCTCCCTGGCCCTGCTGGTGCACGACGACGAGGTCGACGACGTGGGGCTCATCCTCTCCGACCTCCAGGAGAGCCATCCCGCCGTCCGCGTGCGCTTCCTCGGCCCGTGGCCTCCCTACTCCTTCACGGGGGACGAGCTCGCGACACCGGACGCCGCCCGCGCCGCGCAGTCTCGCTGAGGCGCGTCCGCGGCCTGCCGGGTCGCGGGCCACGGGCGTACCGCCCGCATCGCTTCTAGCGCTGCTGGGCTCGCTCCGAGCGGATCCGCGTGACGACGTCGCCGGCGGCCGTCTTGATCGACTCCAGCTCCTGGAGGTAGGCCCAGTAGTCGGGATGGGCGCCGGTGAGCCGCTGCGGCGCCCTCTCCAGCCGATCGACGAGCGAGTCGAGCACGCGGGCGTGCTGGGGCGGGGCGCCGCCGGGCTGCGCCATGGCGAGCCGCTGAGCGTCGCGCACCGCGAACCGGACGCTCTCGGCGGGCTTCGCCGGATCCTCGGCGACCGCCCTCAGCTCCTCCACCCGCCCGGTGACCTGCCCGGCGCGGCGGTCGGCGGCGTTCAGCTCGGTGCGCGCGGCGGTGAGCGACTGCTGCGCCTGCTTCCACTCGGTGCGGTTCGCGTGCGCGGACGCCTCGTTCAGCCGCTCGCGGGCCCGGGTGACGGCCGCCTCGATCGACTCGGGGGCGCCCTTGAGGTCCTGCCAGCACGCCTGCGAGTAGCCGCGCACCAGGACGCGCATCGCCTCCTGGACGGGCCCCACACGGTTCGCGACGGCGTCGGCCCGCGTCCGGACGGAGGCGAGCGAGTTGCGGACCTTCTGCGCCAGCAGGGGCAGCTCCGCGGCCGCCTCCCGCGCCCGCTCGGCGATGCCGCGGACCTCCTCGGCCGTGCGGATGGCGCCGTCGAGGCCGAGCCCGCCGAGCCCCTGCGAGCCGAGCTGCGCGAGGACCTGCTTGGCGCGCCCCAGCTCCGCCTCCGGATCGGAGGCGTCCATCCCGGCGGCCTTCGCCGCGGCCACGGCCGCGTCGGCGGCGGCGACGGCGTCGCGGGCGGCGGTGAGCCGGGGCGGGAGCTGGTCGAGCGCGGACTCCAGCCGGGCCATCTGCGGGGCGAGGCGCTCGGCGAAGCCGTTCAGGTCGTGGGTGATCTTCTGCAGCCGCTCGGTGGACGCGACGAACGCGCGCCGCGCGGCGTCGTACTCGGCCGGTGACCGGTCCCGGTCATCGAGATCGTGGGCGTCCAGGACGGAGATGTAGGCGACCGAGGCGGCGTCGGCGGCCTCGGAGAGCCGGGTGAACTCCCGGCGGGCGGGCTCGGCGGCCCTGGCGTCCAGGTCCTCGAACACGGTGACGCGGCCGTCGATGTACTTCTGCGCCTGGTCCATGTCGTAGAAGGCGGACGCGGCCGCCTCCCTGGCCTCGACGGCGCCGGCCGCCGCCTGTGCCCCGCGGCCGCCCCGGCGGCGCTGGTCGCCCGGTCCCCGCAACACAGCCTCCCTTCGTCCGCCCCCAGTCTTGCGCAACCCGCCCGGGTTTCGTCCATCCGCGAAGGCCGCCGGGGGCGGGAGGACGGCCGGGCGGCGGCCGAATCACAAATATTGTCGCCATCCCTTCATAAAGGATGGAACGGATAGCATCGCTGCTACGTCGATAAGGCTGGGCGCCGGTTCGGCGTCCGATCCGGCATGCGATCTTGGAGGCCCATCGTGCCCGTCAGCCTGAGCAAAGGCGGCAACGTCTCGCTCACCAAGCAGGCCCCCGGCCTGTCCGCGGTGACCGTCGGTCTCGGCTGGGACCTGCGCACGACCACCGGGACCGATTTCGACCTGGACGCCTCCGCGATGGTCCTGGACGCCTCCGGAAAGATCATCACCGACCAGCACTTCGTCTTCTTCAACAACCTGCGCACCCCGGACGGCGCCGTCGAGCACACCGGCGACAACACCACCGGTGCGGGCGAGGGCGACGACGAGCAGCTCAAGGTCAACTTCGGTGCGATGCCCGCCACGGCCGAGCGGGTCGCGTTCGCGGTGTCGATCTACGACGCCGACAGCCGCGGGCAGAACTTCGGGCAGGTCCGCAACGCCTTCATCCGGGTGCTGAACCAGGCCGACGGCGCGGAGATGGCGCGCTACGACCTCACCGAGGACGCGTCGATGGAGACCGCGATGGTCTTCGGCGAGCTGTACCGCAACGGGACGGAATGGAAGTTCAGGGCGGTGGGCCAGGGCTACGCGTCGGGCCTGGCCGGCATCGCGGCGGACTTCGGCGTCAACATCTGAGCAGTCTGAACAGCCCGAACGGACCAGACAGGAAGGGAGCAGCCCGCACATGGGGGTCTCACTCGCCAAGGGCGGCAACGTCTCGCTGACGAAGGCCGCGCCGAACCTCACCGCGGTCACCGTCGGCCTCGGATGGGACGTCCGCGCCACCACCGGCGCCGACTTCGACCTGGACGCCTCCGCGCTGATGCTGGCGAGCACCGGCAAGGTCATGTCGGACCAGCACTTCGTGTTCTTCAACAACCTGCGCAGCCCGGACGGCTCGGTGGAGCACACCGGCGACAACCTGACCGGTGAGGGCGAGGGCGACGACGAGTCGATCAACGTCGACCTCCGCGCGGTGCCGGCCGAGTGCGACCGCATCGTGTTCCCCGTCTCGATCTACGACGCCGACAACCGGCAGCAGAGCTTCGGGCAGGTCCGCAACGCCTTCATCCGGATCGTCAACCGGACCGACGGCAACGAGCTCGCCCGCTTCGACCTCACCGAGGACGCCTCCACCGAGACGGCGATGGTCTTCGGTGAGCTCTACCGGCACAGCGGCGAATGGAAGTTCAGGGCCGTCGGACAGGGGTACGCCTCCGGTCTGGCGGGCATCGCGATGGACTTCGGCGTCAACGTCGGCTGAGTGCCGGCGCCCCCGCAATCCGGCCGCACCGCCCGGCCGTCCTTCCTAGCAGAAATACGCGCATGATTCTTCGCACCTTCGGGTGGTCCTTCGGCGTCACGGTCGTCGGCCTGCTCCTCGCCCTGCTCTATGACGGGCCGACCGGGCTCGCCCTGGTCGCCGTTCTGGCCGTCCTCGAGGTCTCGCTGTCGTTCGACAACGCCGTGGTGAACGCCAAGGTGCTCGACCGGATGAGCGCCTTCTGGCAGAAGATCTTCCTCACCGTCGGCATCGCGATCGCGGTGTTCGGGATGCGGCTGGTCTTCCCCCTGCTGATCGTGGGGATCACGGCCAAGCTGTCCCCCGTCGAGGCGTTCGACCTGGCCCTCAACGACTCCCACCGCTACCACCAGCTGATGAACGACGCCTACCCGATGATCGCGGCGTTCGGCGGCATGTTCCTGTTGATGCTGTTCCTGGACTTCGTGTTCGAGGAGCGCGCCGACAAGTGGCTGCCGTGGCTGGAGCGGCCGCTCGCCCGCATCGGCAAGCTGGACCAGCTGTCGGTCGTGGTGGCGGGCGGCTCGCTGGCGTTCGTGGCGTGGCTGGCGGCCTCCGACCCGGGCAGCGTCATGATCGCGGGCGTGCTCGGCATGGTGACCTACATCCTGGTCAACGGGCTCGGCGAGCTGTTCTCCGAGGCGAGCGAGGACGACGACGAGGACGAGGCGGACGAGAAGGCGGGCGCGGAGGCCGGGAAGGGCGGCGGGCGGTCCGGGCCGAGCTCCCTGGCCCTCGCCACCGGCAAGGCGGGGTTCTTCCTCTTCCTGTACCTGGAGGTGCTGGACGCCTCGTTCAGCTTCGACGGCGTCATCGGGGCCTTCGCCATCAGCACCGACCCGATCGTCATCGCGCTGGGCCTCGGCATCGGCGCCATGTACATCCGGTCCCTCACGGTCTTCCTGGTCCGCAAGGGAACCCTGCACGAGTACGTCTACCTGGAGCACGGCGCGCACTGGGCGATCGGCGCCCTCGCGGTCTGCATGCTGGTCAGCATCGGCCACCACGTCCCCGAGTGGATCACCGGTGGGCTCGGCGCCGGGCTGATCATCGCCGCGTTCGCCAGTTCCGTGGTCCGCAACCGCAACCACGGCGGCGACTCGCCCGACTCGGCGGCGGGCGGCGACCGGCCGCTGCACTCCTCCCAGGTCTGACCGGCGTACCTCCGACCCCGCGACATACATCGATCATCGAAGGAGTCGACGATGTCCATTTCGCTGCAGAAGGGGCAGAAGGTCTCGCTGGCCAAGCCGGGCGGTGGCACCCTGACCAGAGTCAAGATGGGCCTCGGCTGGGACGCCGTCGCCAAGAAGGGGCTGTTCGGCAAGGGCAAGGCGCAGTCCATCGACCTGGACGCCTCGTGCCTGCTGTTCGACGCCTCCGGCAACCTCGCCGACCAGGTGTGGTTCCGGCAGCTGCGCAGCACGGACGGCTCCGTCCAGCACACCGGCGACAACCTGACCGGCGCGGGCGAGGGCGACGACGAGGTCATCAACGTCGACCTGCAGAACGTCCCCGCGAACGTGACCCAGCTGGTGTTCACCGTGAACTCCTTCACCGGCCAGGACTTCTCCCAGATCGCCAACGCGTTCTGCCGGCTGGTGGACGAGAGCACCGGCCAGGAGATCGCGCGCTACGACCTGAGCGGCGCGGGGCAGCACAACGCGCAGATCATGGCCAAGGTGTCGCGGGACGGGCAGGGCTGGTCGATGACCGCGATCGGCGCGACCGCGACCGGCCGCACGTTCCAGCACCTGCTGCCGGCCGTGGCGACGCACCTGTGACCCGGCACCGCTCCGCCGCCCGGGCACGACCATCGGCGCCCCCCGCCGAAAGCACCGTCTGACGAGGGGTTCATGCGGCATTTCGACCACATCGACGCCGCGCGTCGCAAGCACCTGTTCTACCGGCATCCGCGCCCGTTCGGCCGGCACGACGACCCGGACGTGCTGGCGGTCGCGCTCGGTGCGACGCTGTACTGCCCCGCCACGCGCCCGCTCCTCGCCGCCGACATCGAGCGGGCGGCGAGGCGGGGCGTGATGAGCATGGTGGTGTGCCTGGAGGACGCCATCGCCGACGACGAGGTCGAGGCCGGCGAGGCCAACCTCGTGACGCAGCTGCGGACGCTGCACGGCTCCGCATGCTGTGGGGGGACGACCCCCCACGCCCCCCGTTCGCTGCGCTCAGTTCTCTCGGAGACCCCCGGCGCGGAGGTCCCGCTGCTGTTCGTCCGCGTCCGCGACCCCCGGCAGATCGGCGACCTGATCCGCCGGCTCGGCGACGCGGCGGAGCTCGTCAGCGGATTCGTGCTGCCCAAGTTCACCGCGTCGGGCGGTGGAGCGTTCCTGGACGCGCTTGCGGACGCGGGCGACGCCTCCGGGCTGCGGCTGCTGGCGATGCCGGTGATCGAGAGCCCGGAGGCCGTGTACGCCGAGACGCGCGCGGAGATGCTGCACGACGTGGCGCGGCTCCTCGCCAAGCACCGGTCGCGGATCCTCGCCGTCCGGCTGGGGGCGACCGACATGTCCGCCGCGTACGGGCTGCGCCGCCCGCCCGACCTGACGATCTACGACATCCGGCCCGTCGCGGGCGTGATCTGCGACGTGGTGAACATCCTCGGCCGCGCCGACGGCACCGGCTACGTGGTGACCGGGCCCGTGTGGGAGTACTTCTCGCAGGGGGAGCGGATGTTCAAGCCGCAGCTGCGGCAGTCGCCGTTCGAGCGGCAGCACGCCGCGCCGCTGCGGCAGCGGCTCATCACCTCCGACCTGGACGGGCTGATCCGCGAGGTGCACCTCGACAAGGCGAACGGGCTCACCGGCAAGACCGTCATCCATCCGAGCCACGTCGCGGCCGTCCACGCCCTGTCGGTGGTGACGCACGAGGAGTACAGCGACGCCGCCGACATCCTCGGCGTCGCCGGGGGAGGGGCGATGGCCAGCTCCTACGCCAACAAGATGAACGAGGCCAAACCGCACCGCGCGTGGGCGCAGCGGCTGATGCTGCGCGCCCGGGTGTTCGGGGTGGCGGCGGAGGGCGTCACGTTCGTCGAGCTGCTGGAAGCGGCGGACAGCCCGTGACCGCTTCCTGGGTGGCCGCGCGGCTGGGCGTGCGCCTCGTGGACGGCGCGCGGCCCGCGGGCGCCGGGCTCTCGTCCCTCGTCGGGCTCGCCGTGCGCCGCAATCCGAAACGCGCGCACCTGCTGGTGTCCGCCGTGCTGGGCAAGCACGTGCCGACCGATCCGCGCCTGGTGTACGGGTCCGGGCTGCTGCTTGGCGAGCTGGTGCGCGCGCGCCTGCGAGGCGACGAGCCATCCCGGCCTGGTTCGCTTCTCTTGGACAGCCTGCGCGGCGAGCCGAACGCCGCCGCCGAGCTACGTGACCTCCTGCGCGTTCCCCAGGCCCCCGTGGACGCGATCGTGCTGGGCTATGCCGAGACCGCGACGGCCTTGGGGCATTCGGTGGCGGACGCTCTCGGCGGCGCCTACTACCTGCACTCCACGCGGCGTCCCGTTGAGGGGTTCGTCCCCTACGGCGGGTTCGAGGAGGAGCACAGCCACGCAACGAGCCATCTGCTGCTGCCCGCCGACCCCGCGCCGCTCGATCGCGACGTACCGGTGGTGCTGGTGGACGACGAGCTCTCCACTGGTCGGACGGTGCTGAACACCATCGAGGCCCTGCACGCCGTCCGTCCCAGGAGCCATTACGTGCTGGCGGCCCTGGTCGACCTGCGCGGCCCTGCCGACCGGGCCCGCATGGACGCTCTGGCCGCCCGCCTGGGGGCCCGCATAGACGCGGTGGCGCTGGCCGGTGGGCAGGTCGAGCTTCCTGAGGGCGTCCTTGAGGCGGGCAGGGCGCTCGTCGCCGGGATCTCGTCCCCGCCCGCCATGCCCGAGGGCAGGCCGGGCCTCGACGTCACCCGGGTCGAGCTGGATTGGCCCGCCGGACTGCCGGACGGCGGACGCCACGGCTTCCTGCCCGACCACCGGACGCGGCTGGAGAAGGAGCTGGCCCGGATGGGCGACGCCCTCGCGGCGGGCCTCGGGGGAGAGGCGTCCCGCGTTCTCGTCCTCGGATTCGAGGAGCTGATGTACGCGCCGCTGCGCCTAGCGGAGACGCTTGCCGACGCCCGGCCGGACGTGGACGTCCGCTACTCCACGACGACGCGTTCCCCGGTGCTTGCCGTGGACGACCCGGGCTACGCGATCAGGACCCGCCTGGTCTTCCCGTCCCATGACGACCCCGCCGATGGGCTGGGGGAGCGGTACGCCTACAACGTCGCCCCTGGGACAGGGCAACGCCCCTTCGACAGGATCGTGTTCGTGGTGGACGACGTCGGCGACACCCAGGCGCTCGCCGGCGGCCTCCTGGAACGGCTGCGCGCGCTCGCCCCTGTGACGGTCGCCACTGTCCCGTCCTATAGGAGGGCATCGTGAAGCCGCTGTACGGGCCGGCCTTCGGCAGCTACCCGGCGGAGGACGTCGCCTGGCTCCTCAAGGACCTCTCCCATGCGCGGCTGGAAGCGCCCACGGAGGAACGCGAGGCCGCCATCCAGTCGGGACGGGCGCACTACGCCGAGTCGCTTCCGGTCGAGTACCAGCCGGGTCCGGAGTACCGGAAGCTCTTCCACGAGGCCCTGGACGCGTCCGCCGAGCGGCTCGCCTACGCGACCGGGCTGGTCACCGAGATGATCCTCGCCGAGCGCGGGCCGGACGCCGTCCTGGTGTCGCTGGCGCGTGCCGGGACGCCGGTCGGCGTCCTGATGCGCCGCTGGGCGCGGTTCGCCCATGGCCTCGACGTCCCGCACTACGCGGTCAGCATCGTCCGGGGGCGGGGTATCGACACGGTCGCGCTCCGGTACCTCGCCGAGCACCATGACCCGGCGTCCGTCATGTTCGTGGACGGCTGGACGGGCAAGGGCGCCATCACCAAGGAACTCACCGCCGCCTTGGCCGCCCATCCGTTCCCGTCCGATCTCGCCGTGCTGGCAGACCCGGGGCGGTGCACCTCCCTGTACGGCACCCGCGACGACTTCCTGATCCCGTCCGCCTGCCTCAACTCGACCGTGTCGGGCCTGGTAAGCCGGACGGTTCTCAACGACTCCCTCATCGGGCCAAGCGACTTCCACGGCGCGAAGTTCTACGCCGAGCTGGCCTCGGACGACGTGTCGGAGGTGTTCCTCGCAGCGGTCTGCGCGCGGTTCGAGGGGGTCGCCGAACGCGTCGCCAAGGATCTGCCGACGCTCCGCGCGGCCGACCGCAAGCCCGACTGGTCGGGGTGGGAGGCCGTCCGGCGCTGCGCCGACGCGGAGGGCATCGACGACCTGAACCTCGTGAAGCCGGGGATCGGCGAGACCACGCGAGTGCTGCTGCGGCGCGTCCCGTGGAAGGTGCTCGTGCGCGCCGACGCCCACCAGGAGGTCGCCCACATCAGGCTGCTCGCCAGTGAGCGCGGCGTGCCCGTCCACGAGGTCGAGCCAGACCGGTTCCCCTACGCGTGCATGGGGTTCATCCATCCCCGGTTCGGCAAGG
The DNA here is from genome assembly GCF_040649235.1 of Spirillospora sp. NPDC049024. Classification (NCBI taxonomy): domain Bacteria; kingdom Bacillati; phylum Actinomycetota; class Actinomycetes; order Streptosporangiales; family Thermomonosporaceae; genus Spirillospora; species Spirillospora sp. NPDC049024. Next base: position 114,469 of record NZ_JBEZFD010000001.1, on the reverse strand, counting down.
GGGCCGTTCAGTGACCGTCCTGGTGTGCTCCGACCTGGACCGCACGCTCATCTACTCGACCGCGGCCTTCGCCTTGGACGGCCCAGACGAGACCATGCCGCGGCTGCTGTGCGTGGAGTTCTACCAAGGCGCACCGCTCTCGTACATGACCGAAGCCTCCGCACGCGCACTGGAGGCCCTCGCGGCCGCGACCGCGTTCGTCCCGACGACGACGCGCACCCCCGAGCAGTACCGGCGCGTGAACCTGCTGGAGAAGCCGCCCCGGTACGCCATCTGCGCGAACGGCGGCCACATCCTCGTGGACGGCGAGGACGACCCTGACTGGGCGGCGGCCGTCCGGGAACGGCTCGCCGACGGGTGCGCGCCGCTCGCGGACGTCCGGGACCACCTCGCCCGCAACGGCGGCGACTTCGTCCTCAAGCGGCGCACCGCTTCCGACCTGTTCGCCTACACCGTCGTGGACCGGGCCGCGCTCCCGCCCGGCTGGGTCGAGGACCTCACCGGATGGTGCGCCGAACGCGGCTGGCGGACGTCCCTCCAGGGCCGCAAGGTCTACTGCCTGCCCGCCGGCCTGACCAAGGCCGCCGCCGCCCGGGAGGTCGCCCGCCGCGCCGGCGCGTCCACGATGATCGCCGCGGGGGACGCGCTCCTGGACGCCGAGCTGCTGGAGTCCGCCGACCTGTCGATCCGCCCTGCCCACGGGGAACTGCACGACACCGGCTGGACGGCCCCGGCCACCGCCGTCACCGCCGCGCGCGGCATCGCCGCCGGCGAGGAGATCGCGCAGTGGCTCCTGGCGCGGGCGGCGGCACCGCAAATATTCACCGGACGGGCTCCCGTCCGGTAGACAACCGTCGCCGCCCCAGGGGTCGCCGGGACCGCGATCTGAGGCGACAATCAAGGGGCACCCTTCTCGCGCGCAGGGGGAGGCCACCTGGATCACATGAGCTCCCGTCTCACCGGCGACGAGACCGCGCTGTGGAAGGCCGCGGCCCGGGTCCTCGACGCGAACTGGACGGGCACCGCCACCGCCGCCTCGCCCGGCCTCTACCCGCACCAGTGGAGCTGGGACTCGGCCTTCATCAGCATGGGCCTCGCCCGCCACCGCCACGACCGGGCCGAGGCCGAGCTGCTCTCCCTGTTCCGCGGCCAGTGGGCGGACGGGATGGTCCCCCACATCGTGTTCAACACGAGCCTCGACCGGCGCGCCTTCTTCCCCGGCCCGGAACTGTGGCGCAGCGACCGGCAGCCCGGCGCCCCGCGCGGCGTCCACACCTCCGGCCTCACCCAGCCGCCGCTGCACGCCCTCAGCGCCCTCCGCCTGCACGAGTGCGCCGCCGACAGGGATGGCAGCCGCGCGTTCCTGGCCCGCCTGTATCCAATGCTCACGGCCCAGCACGGCTACCTCGCCCGCTGCCGCGACCTCGACTCCAGCGGCCTCATCGCCATCTGCCACCCCTGGGAGTCGGGCCTCGACAACAGCCCCGCCTGGGACCGCCCCCTCGGCGCGCTCCCGCTCCCGCCGTCCTCCTACGCGCCCGGCCTGCGCCCCCACACCCTGCCGACCGGCGAGGACTACGACCGCTACGTCCGCCTCGTCGCGCTCATGCGGGACGCGGGCTACCGGCCCGGCTACCTCCGCGACACGCACCCCTTCGCCGTCGAGGACCCCCTCGTCAACGCCGTCTACCTCGCCTCCACGCACGCCCTCGCCGCCATAGCCGAGATCATCGGCGCCGACCCCGTCCCGCACCGCGAACGCGCCGAACGCGTCCACCGCGCCGTCCTCGACCGGCTCTGGGACGCCGAGACCGGCTGCTTCCGCGCCCGCGACCTGCGCGACGACCGGCTGCTGCCCGTCGTCACCGCCGGCTCGTTCGGCCCGCTGCTCGACCCCGACCTCCCCGAACCGGTCGTCCGGAGCCTCGTCGACCTCCTGCTGTCGGCGCGCTTCGCCGGCGCCGCCGGCTACCCCGTCCCGACCTGCGACATCCAGGCCCCCGCGTTCGACCGCGCCGGCTACTGGCGCGGCCCCACCTGGATCAGCACCAACTGGCTCGTCTGGTACGGCGCCCTAGGCCACGGCCTCCCCGTCGTCGCCGACCTGCTCTACGGCTCCACCATGCGGCTCGTCCGCCAGTCCGGGTTCCGCGAGTTCTTCGACCCCTTCGACGGAACCGGGCGCGGCAGCCACGACTACGCCTGGTCGGCGGCGCTCGTCCTCGACCTCCTCGGGGCCCGCCGCGCCCCCCAGGCCGCCTGATCGCCTACCGTGGGGGCATGCGCCTACACCGGGGCCCCCTGCCCGCCGCGGTCCGCGACGCGCTCGCGCTCGAACGCGGCGAACGCGTCCTCGCGGCGGCCCCCACCCGCGGCGGCTCCTACGTCACCGCCACCGTCCTCGCCCTGCACGTGCCGACCCCCTCCGGCGGCTTCGCCCGCATCCCCTGGGAACGCGTCGACCACGCCACCTGGAAGGACGGCTGGCTGCACGTCAAGGAGACCTCCGGCCGCGGCGAGCACCACGTCCGCCTCACCGACCCGGGCTCGGTGCCCGAGACCGTCCGGGAGCGCGTCACCGCCACCATCGCCGTCACCCACCAGGCGGCCCTGCCCGGGGGCGGCAAGGTGCGCATCGCCGGCCGGCGCCCCGCTGCCGGCGGCGATGTGCGCTGGACGTTCGTCTTCGATGCGGGGCTCGACCCGTCCGACCCGGGCCTACGCGCCCAGGCCGAACAGGTCCTCGAAGAGCTGCGCCGTCAGACCGGCCTCTAGCCGGGGTACGGCTGCTCCTCCTTGCGGCCCCCCGTCACCTGGTCGGGCACGCGGTCCTTCAGGTGGCCCGCCTTGTCACGCGCGACCTCGGCGAACGTCTCGCCCTTCGACCGCAGCTTCCCCGCGGCCTCCTGCACGTTCGGGTTCTCCGAGACCTGCTTGGACAGCTGCCTGAGCTGCTCGTACCGCTCACGTCCGGCCTTCGTCCCGAAGACGTAGCCGACCGCGGCGCCTGCGATGAACATCGTGCGAGCCTTCATGTCCAACTCCTACTGACGGCGGAATCGTGACACCCCCTATACCCGCCCTAGGCGCCTCAACCCCTGCGCGTGCGCGAACAGCCCCGGACATGCGCTAACCTAGACCCGCCGCCAGGGGCCGACAGACCCCGGCGGACGCACGATCCCGCGTAGCTCAATCGGCAGAGCAGCCGGCTGTTAACCGGCAGGTTATTGGTTCGAGTCCAATCGCGGGAGCTTCCTTACCTCGGCGTTACACCAGATCAGGCCCGTTCCCAGCGTGGGAAGCGGGCCTGACCCGTCTAGTGAGTACCGAACCGAGTACCAGACGCCCTAGTTGGGGTTCGGGAAGATCAGATCCATGGCCTGTGCGCCGTCCTGGATCACGGGCCGGATCTGCTGCCGGTACACCTTCTCCGTCACCTGTGTCCCGCTGTGGCCCACCAACAGGGCGATCTTGTCCAGCGGCATCCCGTTGTCCGACAGCAGGGAGACGAAGCTGTGCCGCAGCTCGCGCGGCGTCCAGGCGTCCGGGTCCAGCCCGGCGGGCGCGATGACCTCGCGGCGGAACGCTCGTAGCACGGTCATCGCCCCTCGCACGGCGCCGGCCTCACCGGGGAACAGAAGCGCCTCGGGATCGAGTGGCTGGGGGAGACTCGCCCAGAGGTCCCGTAGGGCCACCACGCAGCGGCGGGGGAGTTTGAGCGTGCGGCGGGACTTCTTGGTCTTGGTGTCGCCCCGTGCCCTCACAGAACGCCAGACGTAGACGGCGAACTCATCGTGCCCCCCCCTGCTTCATGCACCGGGCGCCACTGCCCGCGGCCCTTGTCGTAGGCGACGACATGCGACCAGGTGAGTTTCCGGAGTTCCTCCGTCCGCGCGCCGGGGAGCAACGCGAGAATGACGTACTGCCGCATGTCCGACTGCGCACGCTCGGTGGCGGCGAGCACCTGCATTGCTTGCGCGAAGTCCAGCGCTTTGGACGGGCGGCCGGTGCGCTTGCCGGTCGGCACCTCGCAGAGCTGGACTACGTTCCGGGAGGCTACGCGCGTTCGTGACGGTCGATTCGTCACGCCCTATGAGCCCGTACCGCAGGAACCCGGCGACCGCTTCGGCAATCGTCACGTCCGCCGTTGCTTTCGGTGCTTGCTTCTCCTCCCGACGCTTCAAGCTCTCCTTGAGCTTCTTAAGCGCCTCCGTCTGAGTCTTCCCTCGGCCACGGACGATGATCCGGCGCCCATTGGGCGGATAGCCGATGCTCTGGGACGCCACCCACCTATTGCGGGAAGCGTCCCAACTGAGACCGTCTTCCCCCGGAGAACGCCGCTTCTTACCGCTCACGCCGCCTCAGCCTCCCTTTCCAGTAGTTCGATGTACTCGACATGTGCGCTTGCAGGCACAAGGCGAACGCTGTGCTCCGTGACGGTCCTGATGCGCCCCGCGCGAACCAGCTCGTAGATCCGGCTCCGGCTGAACGGGAGGATGCCGGGCAGTTTGGAGATCTTGTACAGGGGCTTGAGGCCGAAGAGTTCGGCCGGACTGGGCTTCCCGGTGTCCATCTCGCAGTCCATCCCTCGGCTTCTGGCGATCGGGGAACTTGGGCGGCGCGGCGGCGTGCGGGGTGGCTTGGGCGCCGTGCCGGTGGCGGTCGGGTGAGGGGTAGCCGTCCCAGCAGTCCCAGGGTCATTTCTGCTGGTCAGGCTGGGACGGCTTGTTCGGCTGGGACGGCTAAGCCGTCCCACGGTTTCGAGCCGTCCCGCGTTGACCTGCGATGACGAGGCTGGCACGGCTACCCGGCTCGCCAGGGGCGTTCTCGCCCTCGGGCGGGGCGATCTCGGGGCAGTAGCGGGCCCATGCGTCGGTGAAATCGGCGCGCTGGTAGCCCTTGGCCTGGGTGCCGTCGAGGTACCGGATGTTGCCGGATCTGATCTCGTATTCGCGCAGGATGGTTCCGAGCTTCATCGTGGTCAGGCCGTTGGGTCCGTAGTCGTGCCAGGGCGCTTCCGGGTCGGTCGGTAGAGCAGGGGCGGTGCCGAACGCGGTCCGGCAGTCGGTGAGCAGGCGGAGCCGGGTGGACATCTGGTCGTTGTCGTCGGCGTCGGCGGTGAGGGCCAGGACGGCGCAAGCAATTTCTCTCCGCCGACGACCGGGTTATCATGATTTCCGACGTCTCATATCCTCGCGATCGCTACGACGCGTTCGTGTGTTCCGCATGCCCCTCAGGAAGGGGAGATGGTAAAGGGGGCGCCGAGTATCCGATACCCCTTTACCATGTGTGGATTCAGGCTCGGACCCACCCTTGGGCAACGTCTGTGTCTGTCCACCAAGAAACGAAGTGGCGGGTCCACGGAGTGGAGTCTCAGCGTGCGGGCAGGGCATCGAAGAAGGCATCGTTGCCTGTCTTTCCGACCTTGCGTTCCCCGATGTAGATCAGCCGTTCACCTCCGGCTTTCTCGAACAGGGTCAGCGCTTCAGAAGACATCGGGTCTCCCCAGCCAGGCGGCCCGCATAAGACCACCGCGTAACCTGCTGGGTCGGCACGAACTCGAACTCGGTTAGATGCCTGCCGGTGTGCCAGACGTCTGCCTGGCCGGCCGCTTTCGAGAATGAGGCGTTCCGAGTCTTATCTGGGGGTTCTGAATCGTACGCATCAACGCTCAGCCCCCCGCGTGAGCCAATTGTGCTGCCCAATAGCCTCGTCCGGCTCCAAGTTTTACGATCGGCCTATCCGCGCAGAAGTCCGCCGCCCAGTCGATAGTCTGTGGTGAGGGTACGGCGTACGTGTAGCTCGCCTGCAAGAACATCTGTGCGAAGGCAAGTCGGGCACTTCCTTCCGACCGACCGCCGTTGACCGTGCTCCTCATCCACGAACGGTTCAACGATCTCCCAGTGCGGGTTCGGCCTTACGGCGATACCACCGGTCATGTAGTGCACGAGTCGCAAGTTGAACTCTGCATCGACTTGATCGTTATCGGTGCCCGCCAGCCCTGCAGCCACCTCCAGGTACTCGGCAACCTTGGGGACCCAGACCGAAGCCTCTGCTCATCCTGCAGTAGCGCGGTAAGTTCATCCCGTCGGCTTGAGGTCAAGGTCAGCTTAGCCATGCTCCGAGTCTCTCGCACTACCTTCCAACGGTCCAGCTTCTTTGGTGTCTGGCAGCCAGGGTCTTGCGCTAGTCCCGCAAGTCCGGAACCGGCCAGCTTGTCAGCAACTCTGTTGACAACAATAGGCTAAGCCCTGCTATATCATCACCGGAACGAACGCATAAGTCGGCGTCCTAGTTATTGCAGGGATCATTGTTGTCGTCGCGATCATTGCCCCAGTCTAACTCGTGATTTCGAGCTAGTGCGGCATCGATTCGGCCGCGTCGCTGTTCGCTCTGCGGATGCGCTGAATATTGCCGCACCATAGCAGGTGACACTTGGCGGGCGACAATTAGAAATAGCAGAGAAGATCCGCAAGAAATAAGCGATCCCTATATTGCATGGGAGTCTTCCTAAATTGGCCAGAAGCAAGCAATTTGCCCTGCGATGCTACAAGCTCACAATGGAAACTTACGCTCTTAAGAGCGTTTACATGGAGAATATTTCCCAGAATCCCGCACCAGTAAGAACGGAGATTGAAGCAAGGTTTCGCAGACTGTCTGTCCAACGGGCTGCATATTTGATTAGACAAGACAACATAGAAGGAGGGTTCTCGATTTTGATATTTGCCTTCGGGGCATTTTTTTCCTATCTTTTTGCGAGTTCCGTAGCCAAGGTTTTTCCTGGCGCTTTTATTCTGTATGCTCTATTGGGGCTAGTTGTATTGGGAGGACCCATAACCGTCCCGTTCATCGGTAGAAGAAAGCTTCTTTCTGGCGCCTGGATGTTCTTGTCGGGTCCGCTTATTATCCTTGCAGCATCCAGTGAGCTGCAATGGCAAATGCGCCAAACTCCACGAGTTGTGTCAGGCGTACATGCTGACTCATTTCACATTCTAAATATCGGAATAACGACAACTGTACTAGCCCTCACCTTCTATTTTAGTACTTTTATCTTTAGTTCTTTGGAGAATGCTTACAAAGTGAGAAAATGTGCCGACATTGAGATTTTTCACAATCTGCTCAAAGTCCTAGCTTTTACTCATACGCCGCTGAGGCGCTATGCAGATCTTAAGTATCGCAATCGTGCGATTTTGCAGCTACATAGGGCTGCTTACTTTCTTGAGAACGGAATTCCTCGAATAGTGCGGTGCCCTAGTGCATCACAACATGAACAAGTAAAAGAGCGATGTGCGCGTTCTGCAGAGGCGTTGAGAGGACTAGAACTCAGGCTGGCGCTATCCGACCAAGAGGCTAGGCAAGAAGTTAGCAGTCAATTGAGGGCGGTCGTCAGAGCAGTCCTGACGAGTGATTATGGAGCATTGATACTCGTGGAAGCGAGATCAAGTGGCAAACGCAAGCGCTTTGCGGTGCAAATTTACCGAACAATGCAAACTCTCATTGTCGGGATTGTGCCATTGGGAGTTATTGTCGCATGCAATGCGCTGGGGGTAAAGCTCAGTCAAACATGGGGAAATGCTGCTACAATATTCGCAATTGGCTGGGCAGTGGTGACATATCTTGCCCTAGTGGACCCATCTTATCGAACCAAGATATCTACAATTCAAGAGATGACAAGTCTTTTCAAAATCGGCATTAGGGGTACTGAAAAGCCGTCAACTTCGCCAAAGGGTGAATCGCAAGCTTAATTACCTGCTGCGTGGTCATTGGCCTTGCTGGTGATCTGTATGGGAGATTTTTGATCGATGTCCGTCCAGTCGACGACGTCGTGTTCCCCGTCCACGTCACGTCGACCGGCAAGGTGCTGGCCTGCGAGTTGCGCATGGCTCCCGACACCGCGAGCCGGCTGGGACGCGGAGGCGCCGTTCGTATCGGTCGTCGACCTGGCGAAGGGGACGCTTACCGCCAAGGTCGAAGTACCGGGCAGCGAGGGGCTGGCGGTGTCCCCCGACGGGACACGGGTCTTCGCCGCCGCGCCCTACGGCTCGTTCGCCGCGGACGCCGAGCCGCCCTCCCCTGGAATCCGCGTCATCGCCGCGGTGACCGCTTGTTGCTGGCGTAGCCAGTGGTCTCGTCGGGGCTGATGACGAACCAGTGCGGCCACGGAGCCTCGGTGTCGATCCGTTCGATCGGACGTCGCGTGGCCGTGTCAACGACCACGACGCCGCCGGGCCCGTCGGCGGATCCTTCGACGCTCGCGTACACCCGCGGCCCCGGGTGCGGGCCGAAGCGGTGCGGGCCGTCCGGCGCCTGGGCGGGCCCGCCGCCCCGATCGGCGGCATGCTCGCCGATCCCGCCCCGGTGGTGGTCCGAGCGGTCAGACGGGCGCTGCGCGGCGAGCCTGGTGCGGTGCCGGCCTCGCGCCTGTGGGCCCTGCTGGCCGCCGATTCACCGCCGCACGTCCGCGTGGGGGCCTACGAGCAGCTCTGCGGCATGGACACCTGGACCCGCCTCCATGCCGACCTCCACCTGCTGGCCGCCCGCGACGCGGAACTCGGCGCCCGGGCTCGCGACGACCTGATCGACTGGTCGCGCCGCAGTGCCGTCACCGCGTACCGGATGCCGCCCGAGGAAACGGCGCTACGCCTCGGACGGCTGATCGACACGGCCGAGCCGGTGCTCGGCGCCCAGCAAGCCGGCCGGCTGCGCTGGATCCTCGGGCTGCGTGCGGCCGGACCGGCAGGCGGCGGAGGCGGGAGCCGGTCAGCGTAGGGCGGCGGCGAACTCCAGCAGGCGCGCCGGGTCGCCGTAGGGGCTGATCAGGAGGTCTGTGGCGCCGGCGTCGGCGAAGCGGCGCAGGTGGCGGGCGACGGTTTCCTCGTCTCCTACGATCACCGTCTCGTGGACGCCGGTCAGGCCCTGGCGGTCGAGGACCGCCCGGTAGGCGGGGAAGTCCGACGCGGGGCCGAAGCGGTCGGCCAGGTCGCGGCGGACGCCGTCCGGGTCGTTGGTGAGGGCCGCGATGACGCCTGCGAGCACGCGCGGTGCGGGGCGTCCCGCGGCCTCGGCGGCCTTGGTGATCGACGGGACGATGTGGTCGGCGATCGTGTCGGCGCCCACCCAGGTCGTCACGGTGCCGTCGGCGAGTTCTCCCGCCGCCCGCAGCATGGCCGGGCCCAACGCCGACACGATCACCGGGGGCGGGGTGGCGCCGGGGGCGTCGAGAGTTCCTACCGCGGTCAGCGTCTCGCCGTGGTGGTCGACCTCCTCACCGCGCAGCAGCGGACGCAGCGCGGACAGGTATTCGCGGACGTGCCGCACCGGGCGCTCGTAGGCGATGCCGTGCAAGCCCTCGATGATCTGCGGGTGGCTCGGCCCGATGCCCAAGGTGAAGCGGCCGCCCGTCATCGCCTGCGCGGTGAGCGCCTGGCTCGCCAGCGCGAGGGGGTGGCGCGGGTAGGTCGGGACGATCGCGGTGCCCACCTCGATGCCGGGGACCTCGCGTCCGGCGACCGCCGCGGTCATGAGGGCGTCCCAGGACGCGGTGTGCCCGAAGAAGACGCTGTCGAGGCCGGTGTCCCGGGCAAGGCGGACCTGGGCGACGAGGTCGTCCAGGGGCGCCGCTCCGGCGATGGCGAACAGTCCGATGCGCATGAGCCGCTCCAAAGGTGAATCGGATCTTCCGGTTCTGCTTGTGCAGGATAACCTGAATCCCTTGTTCCGGTTACCTCTGGGAGTGACACGATGCGGGCCGACGCGAAGCGCAACCGCGAGCGGATCGTCACCTGCGCCCTCGACCTGTTCGTCGAGCGCGGGCCCGGCGTCAGCATGGAGGAGATCGCGCGGGCGGCCGACCTCGGCGTGGGCACCCTCTACCGGCACTTCCCGGACCGGCGAGCGCTCGTCGAGGAGATCGCGAGCAGTGCGCTTCGGCGCCTCGGCTCGGAGATGCGGCGGCTTCGGGAGCCGGAGATCCCGCGCTGGGACGCGCTGACCGAGGTGGTGGCCTTCTGCGCGAGCCAGCCGTTCGCGCTCGTGAAGTCCGTCGCGGACGGTGATGCTCCGAAGGAGCGGCTCGCCTTGCAGGACGAGGTCGACGGGCTTTTCCTGGAGTTCGTCAAGGAGGTGCAGGAAGCGGGCGCGATGCGCGACGACATCAGCCCCGCCGAGGCCGTCGAGATCCTCAGCACCGCCGTCTGCCGTCCTGGCGCCGAGCCGGGCGACGCCGTCACCCGCGTAGTGCTGGACGGCCTCAGAGCCAAGCCTCCGAAGTAGTGACGTCCACCGGTGGCCGGGGAACTCCGGGGGTTCGGTCGCTGAGTTGAAGCGCTGACGTCCCCTTGCTCGGAGTTGGAGCGCCCGGCCCGTGTGCGGGTCGGGCGCTCTTTTGTGTGTCGGTGCTGTTGAGGGGCCGCGCGGTCTTCCCATACGGCGGGATGGTCGTTTCGGGGGTGATGATCGGGTAGGTGGGAGGCGACGTGCCTTGCGGAGGGGGGCTGCGGCGGCATGCTCGCGCTGGTTCTCGCCTATGCCGTCGTCGCGGTCGCGGTGCCCTGGGCGCTCGGGCGGCGTCGGCGCCTGATGGCGTGTGCGGCGGCGGTCCTGCCGGCGGTGACGGCCGGGTGGGCCGCCGCGCAGGTCGGGCGGGGGCCGCTCACGGCGCGGCTGGACTGGGCGCCGGATCTGGGGCTGGTGTTCGACTTCCGGCTGGACGCGCTGTCCATCGTCATGCTGCTGCTGATCGGCGGGGTCGGGGCCGTCGTCCTGTGCTACGCGGGGTGGTACTTCGAGCGTTCCGAGAGGCTGATGGTCGGGACCCTCGTCGCGTTCGCGGGGGCGATGACGGGGCTGGTGCTGTCCGACAACCTGCTCGTCCTGTACGTGTTCTGGGAGCTGACCACGCTCAGCTCGTTCGTGCTCATCGGCGCGCCGCGGCCCGAGCGGGCGGAGGACCGGCGGGCGGCCGCGCAGGCGCTGCTCATGACGACCGCGTTCGGGCTGGTCATGCTCGCCGGGTTCGTGCTGGTCGGGCAGACCGCCGGTACGTACCGGATCTCCGCGATCGTGGCCGATCCGCCGGGCGGCGGCCTCGCGACGGCGGGGGTGGTGCTGGTGCTGCTCGGCGCGTTCGCCAAGTCGGCGCAGGTGCCGCTGCACGCGTGGCTTCCCGCCGCGATGGTGGCGCCCACTCCGGTCAGTGCCTATCTGCACGCCGCGGCCATGGTGAAGGCCGGCGTCTACCTGGTGGCGCGGCTGACGCCCGCGTTCGCCGAAGCCGGGGTCTGGCGCCCGCTGGTGCTGAGCGTGGGGCTGCTGAGCCTGCTGACGGGCGGGGTCCTCGCGCTGCGGCAGCATGACCTGAAGCGGCTGCTCGCCTACGGGACGATCAGCCAGTTGGGCTTCCTCATGGTCCTGCTGGGGGACGGGACGCGGGTCGCGGCGCTGGCGGGCACCGCCTTGCTCCTGGCCCACGGTCTGTTCAAGGCACCGCTGTTCCTGACGGTCGGCGCGCTGGAGCACGAGACGGGCACGCGCCGCGCCGACCGGCTCTCGGGGGCGTGGGGACGGCTGCCGGTGCTGGCGGTCGCGGCGGCGGCGGCCACGGCGTCCATGATCGGGCTGCCGCCCTTCCTGGGGTTCGTGGCGAAAGAGGCCGCCATGGAGGCCTTCGCCCATGGGGGCTGGGCGGTCGTCGTCCTTGTTGGGGTGGTGGCCGGGTCCACGCTGACCGTGGCCTACGGGATCCGGTTCCTGTTCGGTGCCTTCGCCGGTCAGGCGGACGTGTCGCCCAGGGAGCGCTGGGGATTGGTGGGGCCCGTCGTGGTCCTCGCTGCGGCCGGATTCGCCTTGGGCGTCGTCCCCGGGGTGATGCAGAAACTCGTCGGGCCGTACGCGGACACGCTGCCGGGGGACGGCGAGTACAAGCTCGCGCTGTGGCACGGGCTCGCGCTGCCGATCGCCCTGTCCATGCTCGCGCTCGTGCTGGGCGTCGTGGTGTTCGTCCTGTTCGGGCGGACGTTCCCCGTCGGGCGGGCGCGGTGGCGGTTCCTGGACGCGCAGCGCGGCTACGACGGCGCGGTCGAGGGGGTCCTCGCCGGGGCGCACGCGCTCACCGCGCGCGTGCAGATCGGCTCGCTGCCCGTCTACCTCGGTGTGATCGGGGCGACGGTGCTGGTGGTGCCCGGCTCGGCGCTGGTGGCCGGGCTGGTCCGCGGGACGGGACCCGGCATGCCGGTGGACCGGTTCCGGGCGTGGGACGATCCCGCGCAGGTGGTCCTCGCCGTCGTCGTGATCGGGTGCGCGCTCGCGGCGCGGCGGGCCCGCCGCAGGCTCACGGCCGCGCTGCTGCTCGCCGGGACGGGCTACGCGATCGGCGGGCTGTTCGTGGCGCAGGGCGGGCTCGACCTCGCGCTGACGCTCTTCGTCGTGGAGACGCTCTCGCTGATCATGCTGGTGCTGGTGCTGCGGCGGCTGCCGGTGCGTTACCCGCCGCGCCGCCGCACGGGTCCGGCCAGGGCCGCGGGGGGAGCGATCAGCGCGTGCCTGGGCGGGTTCGTCGCGCTGTTCCTGGTGGTGGCGGCGCTGAGCCGGAACACCCGGCCGGTCGGCGCCGGATACGCCCCTCTCGCGGCCGAGGAGGGGGCCGAGAACATCGTGAACGCGATCCTCGTCGAGATGCGGGCGCTGGACACCCTCGGCGAGATCGCGGTGCTGGGCGTCGCGGCGATGGGTGTCGTCGGCCTGGTGACGAGCGGACGGCGGCTGCCGAGTCCGACCGGCGGGGAGCGCGGGCCCGGGGAGCCGGGGAGCCGCTGGCTCGCGGCACCGGGACGGCCGCCGCTGGGCGGTTCCTCGGTGGTCCTGGAGGCGGCGGCGCGGCTGATCGGCCCGACCGTCCTGGTGTTCTCCCTCTACCTGCTCGTCGCGGGCCACAACCGCCCGGGAGGCGGGTTCGTGGGCGGGCTCGTGGCGGGCATGGCGTTCGCCCTGCGCTACCTGCCGGGCGGCCGGCGGGAACTGGCGAGCGCGCTGCCGGTGCGGCCGAGCGTCCTGCTCGGCGGCGGTCTGGGCCTCGCGGTCGCGACGGGGGCGGCCGGGTGGGCGGACGGCGGGTTCCCGCACGGGCAGTTCCTCCAGGGCGAGGTCTGGAGCGCCTCGCTGCCGGTCCTCGGCGAGGTGAAGCTGCCCACCAGCCTGTTCTTCGACATCGGGGTCTACCTGCTGGTGCTCGGGCTGGTCCTGACGATCCTCTCCACGCTCGGGGCGAGCCTGGAGGACGAACCGGATGAAGAGGACGAAGAGGAGGAGACGGCATGACCGGTCCCGCGCTCGTCCTCGTGCTGACCGTCGCCGTGCTGTTCGCCGCCGGATTCGACCTGCTGATGCAGCGGTCCCTCATCCGCGTCGTGGTCGGCTTCATGCTCCTCGGGCACGGCGCCAACCTCGTCCTGCTGCTGGCGGGCGGGGCCGCCGGGGCGCCGCCGCTGCTCGGCGCGAAGGCGGACCGGGCGATGGCCGACCCGCTGCCGCAGGCCATGGCGCTCACCGCCATCGTGATCACGTTCGGCGTCACGGCGTTCCTGCTGGCGCTGGCCTACCGGAGCCGGCGGCTGCTCGGCGAGGACGAGGTGCAGGACGACGTGGAGGACCGCCGGATCTGCGCCGAGCACGTCCGCGCGTCCTGGGACGAACCGCCGGAGCGGCACGACCCGCTGGAGGAGGACGAGAGCGGATGAACGTCCTGCTCCCCATGCCGTTCGCGCTGCCGCTGCTCGGGGCGGCGCTCGCGATGGCCAGCCGCCGGCGCCGGTCCTGGCTGCGGATCCTCGCGCCGCTCGTCGGGGCGGGCGTGGTGGCGGCCGCCGTGGCGGTGCTGGTCGCGGTGGCGCGGGACGGGGTCGTCGCGGTGCAGGCCGGGGGCTGGGCGGCCCCGCTCGGGATCACGCTCGTCGCCGACCGGCTGTCGGCGCTGCTGCTCGTGGTGTCCAGCACCGTGCTGCTGGCGATCATGCTGCACGCGGTGGCGGAGGGCGCGGGTGCGCTGGAGCGCCGGAGCGAGCCGGGGGTGTTCCATCCCGCCTACCTCGCGCTGACCGCCGGGGTCTGCCTGGTCTTCCTCGCCGGGGACCTGTTCAACCTGTTCGTCGCGTTCGAGGTGATGCTCGCGTCGAGCTACGTGCTGATGACCCTCCAGCCGACGGCCGCGCGCCTCCGGGCGAGCATGACCTACACGGTCGTCAGCCTCACGTCGTCCATCATGTTCCTCACCGCGCTCGGCCTGACCTACGCGGCGGCGGGGACGGTGAACCTCGCCGACCTGTCCGAGCGCGTCCCGCACCTGCCGGCGGGCACCCGCACGGCGCTCGGGCTGCTGTTCCTCGTGGTGTTCGGGATCAAGGGCGCGATCGTGCCGATGCACCTGTGGCTGCCCGACAGCTACCCGGCCGCCCTCACCAAGGTCACCGCCGTGTTCGCCGCGCTGCTGACGAAGGCCGCGGTGTACTCGCTCATCCGCGTCCAGACGCTGGTGTTCCCCCGCGAGCACGGGTCGTGGGTGATGCTCCTCCTCGCCGCCGCGACGATGGTCGTGGGCACGCTCGGCGCGCTGGCGAACGACGACATCCACCGGGTGTTCTCGTTCACCCTCGTCGGCCACATCGGCTACATGCTCTTCGGCCTCGCGCTGTTCAGCGTCGCCGGGCTCACCGGGGCGATCCTCTACCTCGTCCACCACATCGTGGTGCAGGCGACGCTGTTCCTGGTCAGCGACCTGATCCAGGCGCGCACGGGGGAGATCTCCCTGCACCGCCTCGGCGGCATGGCGCGCCTGTCGGCCTTCATCGCCGTGCTGTTCTTCATCCCCGCCATGAGCGTGAGCGGGGTGCCGCCGACCTCCGGGTTCGTCGCGAAGCTCGCGCTGTTCCAGGCGGGCCTCGGGTCGGGACGGCCGCTGGCGTACGCCGTCACGGGGTTCGCGGTGCTCGCGAGCCTCCTCACGCTCATGGCGATGGCGCGGATCTGGGCGCTCGGGTTCTGGCGCCCACGCCCGGAGGAGGCGGGGGAGCCGCCCGCCGCCGAGCCCTACGCGCGCGGCGGCGTGCGGGCCATGCAGACGGTGACCGCACTGATGGTCGCGGGCGGGCTCCTCATCGCCCTGTTCGCCGGTCCGCTGTCGGCATGGAGTGCGCGCGCCGCGGCCGACCTGTTGGAGCCCACCGCCTACCGGCACGCCGTGCTGGACGGGAGGACGCCGTGAACCACACGCTCCGCAGGGTCGGCGCCCGGCTGGGCATGACGGCATGGCTGCTCGCCGTCTGGGTGCTGCTGTGGGGACGGGTCGACGCCCTGATCGTCGTCGGCGGGGTCATCGCCGTGGTCATCGCCTACGCGGCCAGCAGGCTGCCCGCCGTCCCGCTCGTCAGGCGGATCCGGCCGCTCCGCCTCGCCGAGGCCGGCGCGGAGCTCGCGTGGGACCTGCTCGTGTCGAGCCTCGTCATCGGCTGGCACGCGCTGCGCGCACCGCGCCGGGTCAGGGGCGCCGTCATCGAGGTGAGGGCCCGGACGCGCTCGGAGCTCCTCCTGCTCATGGTCACGGCGAGCATCTCCCTGCGCCCCGGCACCCTGCTCGTCGACCTCGACTGGGACCGGTCGATCCTGCGCATCCACTGCATGCCGGTCCGCGGCCGGCGGGAGGCCGACGCCGCCCGGGACGGCGTGCTCCGGACGGAGCACAGGCTGATGCAGGCCCTCGTGACACCGGAGGACACAGCGGAGGAGGAACCGCGTTGACCGTCGTCTACACCCTCACCATGGCCCTGCTGGGCGCGGCGATCCTGATGACCGCCGCGCGGCTCGTCCGCGGCCCGACCTCCTTCGACCGGATCATGGCCGTGGACGTCCTGGCGGTCCTGCTGGTCAGCGGCATCGCGGTGCACTCGGCCGTGTGGGGGGAGCCCGCGCAGGCCACGATCCTGGTGGCCTTCGTGCTGCTGGGGTTCGTCGGGTCGGTCACCGCCGCCCGGCTCGCGGCGCGGCGGGAGGGGGACTCGTGAACGCCGGCGACGTCGCCACCGCCGTCCTGATGCCCGCGGGCGCCGCCTTCTGCGCGGTGGGCGCGCTCGGCGTGCTGCGCTTCCCCGACCTGCTCACCCGGCTGCACGCCGCGACGAAACCGCAGACGATCGGGCTGCTGCTCGTCCTCGCGGGCGCGGCGCCGCAGGCGGAGTCCGTCGCGGCCGCCGCGCCGCTGCTGCTGGTCGCGGTCTTCCAGCTGATCACCGCGCCCGTCGCCGCCCAGACGATCGGCGCCGCCGCCTACCGCGCCGGCGCCCTCGACCGGTCCATCCTCGCCATCGACGAGACCGACCGGAAATCCTGACCGCCGTCCGGCCCGCTCACTCCTCGGTGGCGGGGCTGCCGCCGGCGACGACCTCGGCGAGCAGGTCCTCCTCGGTGGAGCCGCGCCGCCAGTAGCCGGTGAACACGACGCCGCGGCGGTCCAGCCCGCGCTCGGCCACCAGGTGCCGCCGCAGCGCCTTGACCACGGCGGACTCGCCGGCGATCCACGCGTAGGCGCCGTCCGGGACCTCCGCCGCGCGCACGGCGTCCAGCAGCCCGCCGGGGGAGACCCAGGTGACCTGCGCGTCGGCCGCGGTCGGCAGGTCCTGCCTGTCGCCGGGATGCGGGACGTCGATCCAGACCCGCGCGGGCGTCCCGGCGGGCAGCCAGGCGAGGTTCCCGGCGATGGCGGGCAGCGCCGTGAGGTCGCCCGCCATCACGACCGGGGCGCCGGGCGGCGGCCGGAAGTCGCAGCCGCCGTTGTCGGGACCCGTCGGGCCGAGGACGGTGACGCGGTCGCCCGCGCTCGCCGCCGCCGCCCAGCGGGCCGCCGGGCCGGACGCGCCGTCCATGTGCAGCGCGAAGTCGACGTCCAGCTCGCCGGGGCGCTTGTCGCGGACGGTGTAGGACCGCATGATGCCGCGCACCGCCGGGTCCAGCGCCCGCCAGTCGGCGAACCACGTGTCGGCGCCGCTCCCGCGCGGCATCACGGGGGCGTCCTGGTGCGGGTGCGGCAGGAACAGCTTGAACCGCTGGTCGCGCCCTCCGCTGACGAAGCCGTCCACGGACTCGCCGCCGAAGGTGACGCGCACCATGGACGGGCCGAGCCGCTCGGCCCGCAGGACGTGCAGGTCGAAGAAGGCGTACGGGTGCGCCGGTGTCCTCGGCATCGTCCGCCTCTCAGCCCGTCTTCTTCGCCGACCGGATGGCCGCGGCGAGCGCCTCGACGACCGGCGCGCAGCCCTCGTAGGAGAAGCGGGGCTCGGCCTGCCACGCGATGACCTGGCCCGCCTTCACCGCCGGCAGGTCCTTCCAGGACGGCTTGGAGCCGAGGTCCTTCGGCTGGAGCGCCTGCGTGCGGGAGTCGAGCATGATGACGTCGGCCTTGTACTTGTCGGCGTTCTCCCAGCTCAGCTCCTCGAAGTAGCCGTCCTTGCCCGGCTTCTCCGGGACGATCAGGTCGACGCCGAGCTCCTTGAAGTAGATGAGGTCGGTGTTCTTGGCCGGGCTGGAGGCGTAGAACAGGTCGGGGCTCGCGGAGGCCGCCAGCACCTTCAGCCCCGGCTTGGCCTCGGCAGCGGCGCGCAGGGACTCGGCCGCCTTGTCGAACCGCGCCTTGGCGGCGGTGACCTTGGCCGACTTCAGGTCGGCGCCGAGGGCCGCGGCGAGCGCGGCGGTCCGCTCGATCGGCTTCGGCAGCGGGACGGCGCCCGTGGAGATGCCGGCGGAGGCCGCCAGCGCGAAGATCTTCTCCTTGCTCTCGGCCGGGACGTAGAAGAGCTCGCCCGGCACGAACATGTTGTCGACGAGCAGGTCGGGGCGCAGCGCGGCGTACTTCTCGATGTTGAACTCGCCGTAGGCGTTGCCGATGATCTCCAGCCGGTCCACGGGCAGGTTCCCGGCCTGCGGGTCGGGCTTGCCGTCCGCGAGCTTCGTCGGGCCGTACACGCCGACGAGCTGCCGGTCCACGCCGAAGTCGTAGAGCGCGGCGGCGGCGCCGACGTACGCCACGACCCGCTGCGGACGCGCCTTCAGCCGGATCCGCGTGCCGCGGTCGTCGGTGAACGTCCAGGCGCCGCCGCCCGGCGAGGCCGTTCCGCCCGCGTCGGAACCGCTTCCGCACGCGCTGATGAGCGCCCCGAGGGCGAGGGCGCCGCCCGCGCCGAGCAGGCCGCGGCGGGTAAGGCTCTGTGCCCCGATGTTCGACATTTTCCGACGTTCTCCCAAATCAAGGTGCACGGCCGGATGGTCGGCCGATGGGGACTTAGGTTAACCTAACCTAAGATCTTGTCCAGAGTGGGGACCGTCACGGTGGTCCCCGGCCCTCCCCCCCCGGAGCCCGTCACGTGTCGTCGACGAAGTCGCCGCCGGTCGCGCCGCCCGCGCCCGCCCCGCGGCCGGCGCCCGCCCCGCCGCCGCCGGGCGCGCGGTGGGCCGCCGGGCTCGCCGGCGCGCTGCTGCTCCTGCTCGCCGCCGTCGTGCTGAGCCTCGGGGTCGGCGCGAAGCCGCTGCCGCCCGGCCAGGTCTGGGACGGGCTGCTGCACGCCGATTCGCCCGCGTACGCGCTCGTCCACGAGATGCGCCTGCCGCGCACCCTGCTCGGGCTGCTCGCGGGGACGGCGCTCGGCCTCGCCGGCGCGGTCATGCAGTCGCTCACCCGCAACCCGCTCGCCGACCCCGGCATCCTCGGCATCAACGCGGGCGCCGCCGCCGCGGTCGTGTCGGCCATCTCGTTCCTCGGCGTCACCTCGTTCACCGGGTTCGTCTGGTTCGCGTTCGCCGGTGCGGGCGCCGTCGCGGTCCTGCTCTACGCGGTCGGCGGCGGGCGCGCCGCCACCCCGGCCCGGCTGGCCCTCGCCGGGTCGGCGCTGAACGCCGCGCTCTACTCCTACGTGAACGCGGTGCAGCTGCTCGACACGGCGTCCCTCGACCGGATGCGCTTCTGGACGGTCGGGTCGCTCGCCGCCGCGCAGGGCTACACCGTCGTCCGCGTCGCGCCGTTCGTCCTGGTCGGCCTGGCGGCGGCGCTGCTGCTCGCGCGCCCGCTGAACGCGATGGCGATGGGCGAGGACGCCGCCCGCGCGCTCGGCGCCGACCCCGTCCGCGTCCGGATCGCCGCGATCGTCACCGTCACGCTGCTGTGCGGCGCGGCGACGGCGGCGTGCGGGCCGATCGTCTTCGTCGGCCTGATGGTGCCGCACCTGGTCCGCGCGCTGACCGGTCCCGACCTGCGCCGGCTGATCCCGTACTGCGCGGTCCTCGCGCCCGCCCTGATGCTCGCGGCGGACGTCCTCGGCCGCGTCGCCGTGCGCCCCTCGGAGCTCCAGGTCGGGGTCGTGATGGTCGTCGCGGGCGGGCCGGTCTTCCTGTACTTCGTGCGGCGGCCGAGGAGGTCGCTCTCATGAGCGGAGCGGACCGGGGGGCGTGGGGGGTCGTCCCCCCACAAGGAGGTCGCAGCGGGGCGACCCGTTCCGTCGTTGTCCGGGCATCGGGGGTGTCGTTCCGGTTCCGGCCGCGGGCCCTCGTCGTCGCCGGGGCCTGCCTCGCCGTGGCGCTGGGCACGGGCGTGCTGCTCATCGGCAGCGGCGACTTCCCGATGAGCCCCGCCGACGTCGTGCGGACGCTCGCCGGGCGGGGGTCGCCCGCCGACTCGCTCATCGTGAACCGGATCCGGCTGCCGCGCGTGGCGGCCGGGCTGGCGGTCGGCGCGGCGCTCGGGCTCGCCGGCGCGGTCTTCCAGTCGCTGGTCCGCAACCCGCTCGGCAGCCCCGACATCCTCGGGTTCAGCCAGGGCGCCGCGACCGGCGTCCTCGCCGTGATCGTGCTGACCGGCGCCGGAAGCGTCGCGGTCGCTGCGGGCGCGGCCGCCGGCGGCCTGCTCACCGGCCTGGTCGTCTACTTGGTGGCCGGGCGGCACGGCGCGCACGGGCAGCGGCTCATCCTGGTCGGCATCGGCGTCGCCGCGATCCTCACCGGCGTCAACGGCTACCTGATCACCCAGGCGCAGATCACCGACGCGGCCCGCGCGGTGCTGTGGCTGACCGGCAGCCTGGACGGCCGCGACTGGGCGGACGCCGCGCCCGTCATCGCGGCGCTCGCGGTCCTCGGTCCGCTCGTCCTCGCCGGGTGCGGGCGGGCGCTGCGGATGCTGGAGATGGGCGACGACGCGGCGCACGGCCTCGGCGTCCCCATCGAGCGGGTCCGGGTGCTGCTCCTGGCCGCGGCGGTGCTGCTGACCGCGCTCGCCGCCGCGGCGGCCGGGCCGGTCTCGTTCGTCGCGCTGACCGCGCCGCAGCTCGCCCGCCGCCTCACCCGCACGGCCGGGCCGAACCTGCTCCCGGCCGCGTGCATGGGCGCGGCGCTGCTCGTGGCCGCCGACTTCGCGGCGCAGCGCGGGTTCCCCGGCCACCAGCTCCCGGTCGGCGTGGTGACCGGGCTGCTCGGCGGCGGGTACCTGGTCTGGCTCCTCGTGACCGAACGCAAGACGGGACGGATGTGATGAAGGACGCGACCGCGCGGCTCGCCGGCGCCGGGCTCACCCTGGCCTACGACAAGCGCACCATCGCCGAGGACCTCGACGTGGCGGTCCCGGAGGGCTCGTTCACGGTGATCGTGGGCCCGAACGCGTGCGGGAAGTCGACGCTGCTGCGGGCACTGGCGCGGATCCTCAAGCCCGCGGCCGGGACGGTGGTGCTGGACGGCCGCCCCATCGCCGACTGGCCCGCCAAGAAGCTGGCGCGGACGCTCGGGCTGCTGCCGCAGTCGTCCATCGCGCCGGAGGGCATCACGGTCGCCGACCTGGTCTCGCGCGGCCGGTACCCGCACCAGAGCCTGCTGCGGCAGTGGTCGAGGGAGGACGAGCGGGTCGTCGCCGAGTCGATGGCCGCGACCGGCGTCGGGGACCTCGCCGACCGGCATGTGGACGAGCTTTCGGGCGGGCAGCGCCAGCGCGTCTGGATCGCCATGGTCCTCGCCCAGCAGACGCCGCTGCTGCTGCTGGACGAGCCGACGACCTACCTGGACATCGCGCACCAGATCGAGGTCCTCGACCTGTGCGCGCGGCTGCACGAGCAGGGCCGGACGGTCGTCGCCGTCCTGCACGACCTCAACCACGCCGCCCGCTACGCCACGCACATGATCGCGATGCGGGACGGCCGGATCGCGGCCGAGGGCGACCCGTCGGCCGTCGTCACCGCCGAGCTGGTGGAACAGGTCTTCCGGCTGCCGTGCCGGGTGATCGACTGCCCGGAGACCGGGACCCCGCTGGTCGTCCCGGCCGCCCGCACCCGCGTCGCCGCGCCGAACTGAGGCGCCCCCCGCCGGACGGGCGGCGCCCGGAATCGTTGTAGTCTAATAATGGTTGTACGGCTATAACGATTGGAGGCGGCGTGCCCGAACTCAGCCCCCGGCGCAGGCTGGCGGTCCTGGCCATCTGCTGCCTGAGCCTGCTCATCGTCAGCCTGGACAACACCATCCTCAACGTCGCGCTCCCGTCCCTGCAGCGCGACTTCGGCAGCTCCCTGTCGGGGCTCCAGTGGACGATCGACGCGTACCTGATCGTCCTGGCGTCCCTGCTGATCCTGTCCGGGTCGACCGCCGACCGGCTCGGGCGGCGCCGCGTGTTCCAGACGGGGCTCGCCCTGTTCTCCGTCGGGTCCGTGCTGTGCAGCCTCGCGCCGTCCCTCGGCCTGCTCGTCGCGGCCCGCGTCGTGCAGGCGGTCGGCGGATCCATGCTCAACCCGGTCGCGATGTCGATCATCACGAACGTGTTCACCGGGCCGCGCGAGCGGGCCCGGGCCATCGGCGTCTGGGGCGGGGTCGTCGGGCTCAGCATGGCGATGGGGCCGCTCGTCGGCGGGGTGCTGGTCGACTCGGTCGGCTGGCGGTCGATCTTCTGGCTGAACGTGCCGATCGGGCTGGCGGCGCTCGTGCTGACCGCGCTGTTCGTCCCGGAGTCGCGCGCCCCGCGCCCGCGCCGCCCCGATCCGCTCGGCCAGGCGTTCATGATCCTGCTGCTCGGGACGCTGACCTACGCGATCATCGAGGCGCCCGGGCGCGGCCTGGCCGACCCGGCCGTCTACGGCGCCGCGCTCGTGGCCGCCGCGTCCCTCGCCGGGTTCGTCGTGCACGCTCTCCGCGCCCCGGAGCCGCTGATCGACCTGCGCTTCTTCCGCAGCGTCCCGTTCTCCGGGGCGACCGTCATCGCCGTGAGCGGCTTCGCGGCGCTCGGCGGGTTCCTCTTCCTCAACACCCTCTACCTGCAGAACGTGCGCGGGCTGTCGGCGCTGCACGCGGGCCTGTTCCTGCTGCCGATGGCGGCGATGACCGCGGTGTCCGCCCCGCTGTCGGGACGGCTCGTCGGCAGCCGCGGGCCGCGGCTCCCGCTCCAGATCGCGGGGGCGGCGATGCTCGCCAGCACGCTGCTGTTCGCCGCGTTCGACGCCGAGACGCGCAACGCCACGCTGTTCGCCGCGTACGTGCTGTTCGGGATCGGGTTCGGCATGGTGAACTCGCCGATCACGAACACCGCCGTGTCGGGGATGCCGCGCGCCCAGGCGGGCGTCGCCGCGGCCGTCGCCTCCACCAGCCGGCAGATCGGGCAGGCGCTCGGCGTCGCGGTCATCGGCGCCGTGCTCGCGGCCGGGACGACCGCCGCCGCGCACGCCGCCGCGCCGGCCTTCGTCTCCGCCGCCCGTCCGGCATACTGGGTCCTCGCCGGATGCGCCGCCGCCGTCCTGGCGCTGGGCACGGCCACCACCGGCCGGCGGGCCGCCCGCAGCGCCGCGCGCACCGCCGACCTGCTCGGCGCCGACGAGCCGGCGCCGGACGCACGCGATGTGACGGGAGCGAGCGCGCGATGACCGATCCCGCCGTCCAGCACGCCGACACCGCCGCGCGGGCCTGGCACAACCTGCGGGTCCTGCTGCACGAGCGCGGCGACCGGCGCCGCGAGGCGACCGAGGCCCTCGGCATGAGCTTCTTCCGGGTCAAGGCGCTGCGGTACATCGCCGCCGCGACCGCGCCGCTGACGCTGCGCGGCCTCGCCGAGCTGCTGCTCACCGACCGCCCCTACGTCACCCTGGTGGTGGACGACCTGGTCGGGCGGGGCCTCGTCGAGCGGACCGAGAACCCCGCCGACCGCCGCTCCAAGCTCGTGACCGCGACGGCGGCGGGGCGGGCCGCGGCGGCGGAGGCCGAGCGGATCCTGGACACCCCGCCGCCCTCGCTCTACGACCTCCCGGCCGAGGACCTGGAGGTCCTCGACCGGATCGCGGCGCGGCTCGTCTCCGAAGGCTGACCGGGCCGGGACCTCAGGAGCCGGCGGGGACCTTGTAGGTCTCGGCGGCCTCCGACTCCATGGGCTGCCGCTCGACGACCAGGCCGCCGAGGGCCTTGGCGTCCGTCCGCAGGATGTAGGTCTTGCGGGTGCCCGGCTCGTCCACCTTCGAGAAGTCCATCGGCGTGCCGTAGCCGCCGTCGTGGGCGGTGGTGGAGCGGTGCGCGGTGACCAGGCCCTCGCGGGTGAGGTCCTTGGCCGCGCACGCCTTCTTCAGCGCGTCGGTGAAGATGACCGCACCCGTGTAGCCGTTGACGACGGCGCTGTCGCGCGGCTGCCCCGGGTACTTCCTGCCGTAGTCGTCCGCCAGCTTCTTGATCGGCGCGAGGTCGGCGGAGACGGGCGCGCCGGCGCTGGCCAGGTAGAAGTCCTTGAGCAGCGCGGGCGCCGCCGCGGTCTGCAGGAGCTGCGGGGAGAACCCGGAGTTGCTCGCCACGATCGGCGCCGTCATGCCCTTGGCGCGGGCGAGGCCCGCCAGCGACGCCGACTGCTTCGGTCCGGCGCTCATCAGGATCGCCTTCACGCCCGCGCTCTTCAGCGCCGCGACCTGGGCCGACATGTCGTTGTCGGTCGCCTTGATCTTCTGCTCGACGAGCGTCAGGCCGAGCTCGCCCGCCGCGTACTTCGCGCCGGCGAGCGCGCTCTCCCCGTAGTCGCCCTCGAAGTACACGTGCCCGACCTTGTCGCCCTTCGCGATGCCCTTCTCCCGGGTGAGGAAGTCCAGCGCGTTGATCATGTCGATGTCGTAGGTGGTGCCGGTCACCTGGATGTACCTGCTGCCGAGCAGCGTCGTCGACCAGGCGTTCGGGATGACGAACATCTTGTCCGCCGTGATGCGCCGCTTGAGCGCCGTCACCATCGGCGAGCCGACGAACTGGGCGATGCCGATGACGCTCGACTGCATCTCGCTGTACCCGGCGACGGCCTTCTGCACGTCGTAGCCGTGGTCGCGGACGACCAGCTCGATCTTGCGGCCGCAGACGCCGCCCTGGGCGTTCAGCTGCTCGAAGTACAGCTGCTGCGCCTGCGTGAGGCTCTTGCCGAGCGGCGCGTACACGCCGGTCAGGTCGGTCTCGACGCCGACGCGGATCGTGTCGTCGGTGACGCCGGGCCCGGTCTTGACGCCGTCCTTGCCGGTGCCGCCGGACCCGCCGGACGCCTTGCCGCTGCAGCCCGCCGCCATGCCCAGCGGCAGCGCCACGGCCAGCGCGGCCGCGGCGACGCGGACCGCACGCGGCCTTCGTATGCGCTTCATATGGGTTGCTCCTCTTGCTCGAATCGGGTGAGGGGACGGGCGGCCCGGCGCCGGGACGCGGCGGCGCGCAGCCGCGTCCACGCCCCGGTCAGGCCGCCGGGAAGGAACAGCACGACGGCGACGACGGCGGCGCCGTACAGGATCCGGGCGGCCTCGGCGGGGGAGACGCCGCCCGAGCCCGGCGCGGCGACGAGCGGCAGGTCGTCGCCGAAGCGGGTGAGGAGCTGGGGCAGGACGGAGACGAAGACCGCGCCCGCGACGGCACCGGCCGCGGTGCCGAGCCCGCCGATGACGATCATGGCGAGGTAGTCCAGGGACAGGAACACGCCGAAGTAGTCGGGGACGGTCCGCCGGAACGCCAGCGCGAGCAGCGCCCCGGCCGCGCCCGCGTACATCGACGACAGCACGAACACCCCGGCCCGGTAGCGCGCCACCGGGACGCCCATCACCGCCGCCGCGGTCTCGTGGTCGCGGATGGTGTTGAGGGCCCGTCCCGGCCGGCCGCGCAGGATGCCGCGCGCGATCCACACGGCCGGGACGAGCAGCGCGACGGCGAGGAACCACAGCCGCTCCAGCGCGCCGAGCGGCACGGCGAACACCACCAGCTCGGGCGCGTCGTCGAAGCGGAACCCGGCGATCTCCAGCGGCGGGACGTCCCTCCCGTTGAACCCGCCGGTGACGCTCTCGGCGTTGAACAGCAGGTGCTGCCCGATGAAGATCAGCGCCAGGGACGCGATGCCGAGGTAGGTGCCGCGCAGCCGCCCGGCGATGGGGCTGAACAGTCCGCCCGCGACGCCCGCGAGCACGATCGCCCCGGCGAACGCCAGCGGCGTCGGCAGCCCGAGCCCCGCGAGGCGCGGTCCGGAGTCGGACGCGAGGTAGACGTACCCGTACGCGCCGACCGCCAGGAAGAAGGCGTGCCCCATCGACAGCTGCCCGGTGGCGCCGGTCAGCAGGTTCAGGCCGATGGCGCCGATCGCCGCCGACATCGCGAACAGGCCCGTCTGCAGCCAGAACGCGTCCAGGTAGAACGGCAGGGCGAGCAGGACGAGGGTGCAAGCGGCGGCCGCCGCGCACCGGATCCGGAGGTCAGACACGCGACAGCTCCCTCGTCCCGAACAGCCCGGCGGGGCGGACGAGCAGCACCGCGAGCATCACCAGGAACGGCGCCACGTCGCCGATGCCGCGCCCGAGGAACGCGAGGTCGCCCTGGTACCCCGTCACCAGCGACTCGGTGAGGCCGACGGCGAGGCCG
Source organism: Spirillospora sp. NPDC049024 (assembly GCF_040649235.1). Lineage (NCBI taxonomy): Bacteria > Bacillati > Actinomycetota > Actinomycetes > Streptosporangiales > Thermomonosporaceae > Spirillospora > Spirillospora sp. NPDC049024. The sequence continues at coordinate 88,567 of NZ_JBEZFD010000001.1, read as the reverse complement.
CCGACGAGCGCGCCCGTCGTGGAGTCCAGGCCGCCGAGGATCGCGGCCGGGAACGCCTTCATCGCGGCGAACGAGGTCGCCCGGTCCAGGCCCGGGGTGGGGAAGACGGTCAGGAACAGCGCCGCCACCGCCGCGAGCGCCCCCGCGATCGCCCACGCGGCGAGCGAGACGCGGGTCAGCCGGACGCCCATGAGCGCGGCGGTCTCGCCGTCCTCGGCCGCCGCCCGCATCGCCACGCCCCACGGCGTGAAGCGGAACGCCAGCAGGAACGCGCCGATCAGGACGGCCGCGGTCACGAAGGCGGCGATGCGCGTCTGCGCGATGCCGACGCCCGCGACATGGACGATCCGGTCGCCCCACGGGTCGCCCAGCGACAGGACCTGCGTGCCGATCTCGCGGGTCAGCGCCGTGGTCAGCACGATGTCGACGCCGATCGTGACGATCGCCAGCACCGAGTGGTCCTCGACCCGGGCGCGCCGCAGCACCAGCAGCTCCACCAGCGCCCCCGCCGCGGCGGCCGCGGCGACGCCCGCGCCGAGCGCCGGCAGGAAGCCGATGTCGTCGTGCAGCACGGCGGTCACGTAGCCGCCAGCCAGCAGCAGCGACGCGTGCGCGAAGTTGACCACCTCGGTGGCCTTGAAGATGATCACGAAGCCGAGGGCGATCAGCGCGTACACCGATCCCGCCGACACCCCGTTGACCACCAGCTCGATGAACGTGCTCAAGGATTTCCCTCCGAGTCGGGGGCGGCCGCGGGCTCGTGCGCGGCGCCGAGGTAGGCGCGGACCACCGCGGGGTCGCGCTGCACGGCCTCGGGCGCGCCGCCCGCGATGCGCCTGCCGAAGTCCAGGACGGTGACCTCGTCGGCCAGCCGCATGACCATCCCCATGTCGTGCTCGACGAGCAGGACCGAGAGGCCGAGGTCGGCGCGGGCGCGGAAGACGACCTCGGCCATCCGCCGCCGCTCCGCGCCGTTCATCCCGGCCACCGGCTCGTCCAGGAGCAGCAGCCGGGGCTCCATCGCGAGCGCGCGGGCCAGCTCGACCCGCTTGCGCACGCCGTAGGACAGCAGCCCGACGGGCGCCGCCAGGTGCTCGCCGACGCCGACGAACCCGGCGATGTCGCGGACGCGGGCACGGTGCCGCGCGTCCTCCCGGCGCGCCCGGGGCAGCCGCAGGCCCGCGGAGGCGAACCCGGCCCGGGTCAGGCGGTGCCGCCCGAGCATCAGGTTGTCCTCGACGGACAGGTGCCGCGACAGCGCGATGTTCTGGAACGTCCGGGCGACGCCGAGGGCCGCGATCCGGTGCGGCGGCAGCGCGGTCAGCTCCGCCCCGCCGAACCGCACGCTGCCCTCACTGGCCCGGTAGACGCCGGACAGGACGTTGAAGCAGGTCGACTTGCCCGCGCCGTTCGGCCCGATGATCGCGTGGATGCTGCCGGGCGCGACGGTGAAGTCCACCCCGTCCAGCGCCGTCAGCCCCGCGAACCGCACCGTGAGCCCGCTGACGCGCAGCTCGTCCGCCTCTTCCCCGCCGCCGCTCATCCCGCGGACCACCGCTTCAGCGAGGGGCCGTCCTCGCGGCCGGGCGCGGCGGCGTCCTCGCCGCCGACGCCGAGGTAGCGGCGCCTGACCTCGTCGCTCGCCGCCAGCTCCGCCGACGGGCCGTGCAGCGTCACCGCGCCGACCTCCAGCACGTGCGCGGACGACGACAGCTCCAGCGCCAGCGCCGCGTTCTGCTCGATCAGCAGGATCGCGGTGCCCTGCAGGTTGATCTCCCGGACGGTCTCGGCGATGCGCTCGGCCATCAGCGGCGCGAGCCCGAGCGTCGGCTCGTCCAGCAGCAGGACGGCCGGGCACGCCATGAGCGCCCGCCCGATCGCGAGCATCTGCTGCTCACCGCCCGACAGCAGCCCGGCGCGCTGGCGCGCCCGCTCGGCCAGCAGCGGGAACAGCGCGAGCACCCGCGCGCGGGCCTTCGCGGCGTCGGTCCGGCTCGGCGCGCCGAGCGCGCCCGCCCGCAGGTTCTCCTCGACGCTGAGCCGGCCGAACACCCGGCGGCCCTCCGGCACCTGCACCACCCCGGCCGCCACGACGGTGGCCGGGTGCAGCCCCACCAGGGACCGCTCGCCGAGCCGCACCGTGCCCGCGTCCACCGCGCCGCGGTGGAACGGCAGCGTGCCCGAGATCGCGCGGAGCAGCGTCGTCTTGCCGGCCCCGTTCGCGCCGAGCACGGCCGTGACCGATCCCGCCGGGACGTCCAGCGAGACCTCGCGCAGGGCCCGCACCGCCCGCCCGTAGCTCACCGACAGACCACGGACCGCGAGGGTCCCGTTCGCCATGCGCCCCTCCAGAAGACTCGTGTGACCGGCACCCCAGCACGGGCCCCCGACCTGCGTCCACGGGCCGCGGGCAAGACGTGGCGGGCGTCCAATCGAACGTTGTTCGGGTTGTGCGGGGAGCACAGTGCGGCCCGATTCGGGCGGGCGTTCGACCTTCCGGGGCCCCGGGTGCGTATGACCCGTCATGAGGCAGACGGCACGGAACCGTTCGCGGCGGCCCGGCGCTCTCGCCGGCGCTCTCGCGCTGGCCGCCGCGCTCACGGGCGCCTGCGGGTTCGACCCCGCCCAGCTGGGCGCGGCCCGTCCCGCCGCGCAGGGCACCCGGGCCGCGTCCGGCGCGCCGGCGGAGGGGACTCCGCGCGGGTTCGACGAGCGCGAGTTCCAGGAGGACGTCGGAACCGCCGTGACGATCACAGACGACTTCTGGCGGCGGCACTGGGACCGCCTGTTCACCGGCGCGTACGACTCACCGCGCGTCGCCGGCCTCTACGACGGCCGCGACCCCGCCTCGGCGCCGGTGTGCGGCCGCGAGCGCCTCGAACCCGACAACGCGGCCTACTGCCCGGCCGGGGACTTCGTCGCCTGGGACGCGCACCTGATGCGGTCGGGCTACGCGCGCGGCGACGCGTGGGTCTACCTGGTGATCTCGCACGAGTGGGGCCACGCGATCCAGAACCGGCTCCGCCGCGGGCTGGTGTCGCCCGCGGCGGAACTCCAGGCCGACTGCCTCGCGGGCGCCGTCCTCTACGGCTCGTCCGACGACGGCACGCTGAAGTTCGAGGACGGCGACGAGCAGGAGCTGGTGGACGCCTTCAAGGTCATCGGCGACAAGGCGCCGTGGACCAAGCCCGGCGACCACGGCTCGGCTGTCCAGCGGCTGCGCAGCTTCTCGCGCGGCGGCGAGAACGGCGTGCGCGCCTGCTTCACCTGAGGCGGCGCTCCACCGACTCGACCTTGGCGTCGAGGGCGCCGGTCACGCCGGGCCGGATGTCGGCCTTGACGACGAGGCTCACCCGCGGCGCCCTGGCCGCGACCGCATCGGTGGCGGCCTTCACCACGGCCATCACCTCGTCCCACTCGCCTTCGATCGTGGTGAACATGGCGTCGGTCCGGTTGGGCAGGCCGCTCGCCCGCACCACCCGGACCGCCTCGGCGACGAGTTCGCCGACCTCCTCGCCCGCACCGAGCGGGGTGACCGAGAACGCGACGAGCATCGCGCACCTCCCGAACCTAGGGCTGGACGACCTGCCTCACCACGATCTCATCCAGCCGGCGCTCGACGACCACCCCCACCGGCCAGTCGCGCACGAGGCAGCGCAGCAGCGCCGCCTCGTGCTCGGCGAAGGAGGGGTCGCAGCCCTGCTGCTCGAGGCTGGAGCGGATCGCCAGGACGTAGTCGGCGTCGGTGAAGCCGGGGACCTCGCGGACCATCGCGGTGGTCGTGGCGCGGTGGGAGTTGAGCCCGGCGAAGGAGCGGCCGCATCCGCAGCCGCCGTCGGGGTCGTTCCGGTCGCGGGCGCACACCATGCCGATGTGGACGAGTTCGCCTTCGACGCACCAGTCGAAGTCGTTGTCGCGGAATCCCTGGCTGGAGTTGGTGGCGGTGAGAAGTTTCAAGGCCATGCCCCCCTCGGCTCGCGGACGCCCGACCACCGTACGACGAGGGTCTGACGTAACGTCGGGGACATGAGCGAAGACGACGTCCTGCTGCACCGCGACGGCCCCTTCACCACGATCACGATGAACCGGCCGCGCCGCCGCAACGCGCTCTCCCGCGCCTTCCTCGTCCGGCTCACCGAGGCGTTCCAGGAGGTCGGCGGGACCGACGCCCGCGGGGTGGTCCTCGCCGCGAACGGCCCGGTCTTCTCCGCCGGGCACGACTTCGCCGACATGGCCGGGGCGTCCCACGCCGACGTCCGCGACCTGCTGCGGGTGTGCACCGACCTGATGCGGACGATCCAGTCCGTGCCGCAGGTGGTGGTGGCGCGCGTGCACGGCCTCGCGACCGCCGCCGGCTGCCAGCTCGTGGCGAGCTGCGACCTGGCCGTCGCCGCGCGGAGCGCGGGCTTCGCGGCGCCCGGCGGCAAGGGCGGCTGGTTCTGCCACACGCCCCTGGTGGCGATCTCCCGCAACGTCGGCCGCAAGCGCGCCGCCGAGATGGCCCTCACCGGCGAGGTGTTCGACGCCGCCACGGCCGCCGAGTGGGGCCTGGTCAACTACGCGGTGCCCGACGAGGAGCTCGACAAGGCCGTCCAGGACCTCCTGCGGCGCGCCACCCAGGGCAGCCCGCGCAGCAAGGCCCTCGGCAAGCAGGCGATGTACGCCCAGTTCGACCGTCCCGAGCAGGACGCCTACGCCTACGCGGTCGAGGTGATGGCCGCCTCCAGCCAGACCCCGGAGGCTCAGGAGGGCATGACGGCGTTCCTGGAGAAGCGCCGCCCGGAATGGCCCGCCTAGGGCCTGTACAGGGGATACCGGAAAGGCCGCTCCGCAGTCGGGAACGGCTCGCCGGGTGTGTAGGGCGGGCGGGACTCGAACCCGCGACCGGGAGATTATGAGTCTCCTGCTCTGACCAGCTGAGCTACCGCCCCGAGGCGTCCCCCCGCACCGTCCGGGGCGTTCGCCGGGTGCAATCCTAGCGGCGGGCGTTTCACGGCGGCCACCGCGAACGCCGATGTCCCCTCAAACGCGATGTCCCCGCAACGGGATGTCCTACCTGAGGGGTGGGATGTCATAGGTCTCCTTCGTGGACGCCCAGGTCTTCAGGGAGGGGAGGAAACGGGAGATTGGGGGCAAGGTTAGGAAAGGCGGGACGTTTCGGTGTCCGCCAGGCTGGCTGGCACCGAGGCTGCTAGAACATGAGCCATGGCGCGGCAGGTCAAGCGTGCGTTCAAATACCGCTTCTATCCCACGAGCGAGCAGGCGGCCGAGCTGTCGCGCACGTTCGGCTGTGTGCGCCTGGTGTACAACAAGGCCCTGGAGGAACGCACCCGGGCCTGGTACGACGAGCAGCGCCGGATCTCCTACGTGCAGTCGTCGGCCGCGCTGACGCAGTGGAAGAAGACCGCGGAACTGGCCTTCCTGTCCGAGGTGTCGTGCGTGCCGCTCCAGCAGGCGCTGCGGCACCTGCAGACGGCGTTCGCCAACTTCTTCGCCAAGCGCGCCGCCTACCCGCGGTTCAAGTCGCGCAAGCGGTCGCGGGCGTCGGCCGAGTACACCCGCAGCGCCTTCACCTGGCGCGACGGGCGTCTGACGCTGGCGAAGATGACGGCGCCGCTGGACATCCGCTGGTCGCGTCCGCTGCCCGAGGGAGCGGTGCCGAGCACGGTGACGGTGTCGCGCGACAGTGCCGGACGCTGGTTCGTTTCCCTGCTGTGCCAGGACACCATCCCTGCGGCGCCGGCCACGGAGAACGCGGTCGGGGCGGACGCGGGGATCACCCGTCTGATGGCCCTGTCCACCGGGGAGAAGATCGCCAACCCTAGGCACGAGCGGCGTGACCGCGCCCGCCTGGCCAAGGCGCAGCGAGACCTGACCCGAAAGGCCCCCGGTTCGGCGAACCGGGACAAGGCCCGCCGCAAGGTCGCGCGCGTGCACGCGCGGATCGCCGACCGGCGCCGCGACTTCCTGCACAAGCTGTCGACCCGTCTCGTCCGTGAGAACCAAACGGTTGTGATCGAAGACCTCGCCGTCGGCAACATGCTCAAGAACCGCAGCCTCGCGCGCGCCATCTCGGACACGGCGTGGCGGGAACTGCGCTCGATGCTGGAGTACAAGTGCGCCTGGTACGGCCGCGACTTGGTCGTGGTCGACCGCTGGTTCCCCTCCTCCAAGCTGTGCGGGAACTGCAGAACCGTCCGAGCCGAGCTGCCGCTGGACGTCCGCGAATGGACGTGCGAGTGCGGCAGCGTGCATGACCGCGACGTGAACGCCGCGCGCAACATCCTGGCCGCCGGGCTGGCGGTGTCCGCCTGTGGAGACGGTGTAAGACCTCAACGGGACTCCTTCCGGACGGGGCGGTCGTCGGCGAAGCAGGAAACCCAGCGGGCGACCGCAGGGGTCCTCCGCCTTCAGGCGGAGGAGGAAGTCAAACCCGCTACCGAGTGACGGGTCCGGGTACCCGTCGGTAGGGTCCCGCGTATGTCCAGACGCATCCTCGCTCTCGTGCCCGTCCTGCTGGCGCTGGTCTTCGCCGGCGCCTGCGACGGCGGGTCCGGCGGGCCCGCGAAGAAGGCCGACTTCGACGCCGCGCAGACGCTTCGGCAGGCCGCGCAGGCCATGGGGGCCCTGAAGAGCGTCGCGTTCACCCTGGAGTCCGACGGCAAGACCCCGGTCATGGTGAAGAGCGGCGACATGAAGCTGCTCCGCAGCGGCGACGCCCAGGGGACGCTGACGGTCGAGCAGCAGGGCCAGAACGTCGAGATGAAGGTCGTCGCGGTCGGCGACAGCATCTACCTGGACGCCGGGACGGGCGGCTGGCGCAAGCTGCCGAAGGCCCTGGCGGCGAGCGTCTACGACCCGGCGGCGGTGCTCGATCCGCAGCGGGGCATCGCGAAGCTGCTGACCTCGGCGCGGGAGCCGTCGCCGGAGGCGGTGGAGAAGGTGGACGGCAAGGAGGCCTACCGGGTGGCCGCGAAGCTGCCGAAGGACCAGGTCGCCGGCCTCATCCCCGGCATCAACGAGGACATGGACGGCCAGGTGTGGGTGAGCAAGGCCGACCACCGGCTGCTCAAGGTGCGGGGCGCGTTCCCGAAGGGGCAGGGCGCCGTGGTGATCGGGTTCACCGAGTTCGACGCCCCGTACAAGATCAGCGCGCCGCGGTGAGCGCGCGTCGCCGGGTCGCGATCGGGGCCGGCGGCGCGGTGGTGCTGCTGGCCGCGCTGGACGCCTACGTCGTCACGACGATCCTGCTGCCGGTGGTCAAGGACCTCGGGATCCCGGTGAACCGGCTGGAGCGGGTGACGCCGGTCCTGACCGGGTTCCTGCTGGGGTACGTGGCGGCGATGCCGCTGCTGGGGCAGCTCTCGGACCGGTTCGGGCGCCGGCCGGTGCTGCAGGCCTGCCTGGTGTTCTTCGCGGCCGGGTCGGTGGTGACGGCGCTGGCGCAGGACGTCCCGGTGCTGACGGCGGGCCGGGTGGTGCAGGGCGTGGCGGGCGGTGCGCTGCTGCCCGTGACGATGGCGCTGGCCGGTGACCTCTGGGAGGAGCGGCAGCGGCCGGTCGTGCTCGGCGCGGTGGGTGCGGCGCAGGAGCTGGGGAGCGTGCTGGGCCCGCTCTACGGGGCGGGGATCGCGGCGGCGCTCGACTGGCGGGCGGTCTTCTGGATCAACCTGCCGCTCGTGGCGGTCGCGATGGCGGCCGTGCAGGCCGCCGTGCCGGGCGGGCGCGCGGCCGGGTCCCCACAGGAAGCGCGGCCGGGCGTGGACGTCGTGGGCGGCCTGCTGCTGGCGCTCGGTCTCGGGCTGCTGGTCGTCGCCGTCTACAACCCCGAGCCGGAGGAGGCGGCGCTGCCGTCGTGGGGCCTGCCGGCGCTGGGCGCGGGCGCCGCCGTCCTGGCGGTGTTCGTGCTGTGGGAGATCCGGTCCCGGACGCGGCTGCTCGACCTGTCGGGTGTGCGGCGCGGGCCGCTGCTGGCGACGCTCGGTGTGAGCCTGCTGTCGGGCGCGGCGCTGATGGTGACGCTGGTGGACGTCGTGCTGGTCGCGCAGACCGTCCTGCACAAGGACGCGACGGACGGCGCGCTGCTGCTGACGCGGTTCCTCGTGGCGCTGCCCGTCGCGGCGGTGGCGGGCGGACTGGTGGCGCGGCGGGTGGGGGAGCGGTGGCCGATGGCGGTGGGGATGGCCGTCTCCGCCGGCGGCTACCTGCTGATCGCCGGCTGGCCGGCCGACCTGGCGAGCGCCTCGTACGGCCCGCTGCCGAGGATGGACGTCGACCTCGTGGTGACGGGCCTCGGCCTCGGCCTGGTGATCGCCCCGGTGTCGTCGGCGGTGCTGGCGTTCGTCCCGGCGGCGCGGCACGGCGTCGCGTCCGCGGCCGTGGTCGTCGCGCGGATGATGGGGATGCTGCTCGGGATCTCCGCGCTGACCGCGTGGGGGTTCCACCGGTTCCACGCCCTCACCGCCGACCTGAAGCCCCCGCTGCCGTTCCTGATGTCCAAGGACGAGTTCGCGCGGCAGCTGAAGACCTACAACGCCGCCCTTCAGGACGCGCTGCGGACCGAATACCAGGAGATCTTCTGGATCACCGCCGGAATGTGCCTGCTGGGCGCAATCCTCGCCCTGGCCGCCGGGGGCCCGCGAGGCGCCGGGATGCCGGAGGGCGCGGGGGCCCTGCCCGATGGCCGGATCCGGTCATCGGCTCGGCATAACGGCCCTGAAATGGGAAATGATTCGGCCACCGGAGATGTGCCGATCAACGAACGCGGGAATATCCTGGGAAAGGACGGCTAAAGGCCTCTTGCCGGGAGGGCACACCCGGGGAGGTGATCGCAGATGCGCGGGTACGGCATCGGGCCGGGAGGCACGCCGGCCGCCAGGCTGCGCCGGCGGCTCGGTCTGGAGCGCAGTGAACTGCGCCGCCCGGTCGACCGCGTCCAGCGGCTGATCGCCCTCGGCCTCCTCCTGCTGCTGCTCGCCGTCGCCCCGCCGCTCGCCGCCTGGACGGCGTCCTGGTCCTACTCCGCGGGGACGCGCGCCGAGCAGGCGGAGCGGGCGGAGCGCCACCAGGTCGTCGCCACGGTCACCTCGACCGGCGGCCTCGGCTCCTCCGGCGACCGCTACATCCACGAGACCGTCCAGGCCAGCTGGCCGGGCGCGGACGGCCGGCCCCACGTCGGGACGCTGCCGAGCTGGAAGAACGCCAAGGTCGGCGCGCACCGGACGATCTGGGTGGACCGGCAGGGCGAACCGACCGTCCGGCCCCGCCCGCACAGCCGCACCGTCACCGACGCCGCCTACGCGGCCGGCGCCACCGGGCTCGGCTGCGCGGTCCCCGTCCTGTGCGCCTACGCCCTCGTCCGCCGCCGCTGCGACCGGCACCGCGACGAGATGTGGGAGGCCGACTGGGCGCGCCTGGACTCCGCGGGCCACAACCCGCGCTCCTGACGCGGGCCCCGCACCGCCTAGGGCAGGAGGGCGCGGGCCGTCTGGACGAGGACCGCGTTGTCGGTGGCGGGCGAGCCGTCGGGCAGTTCGAGGGTGTCCTCCAACCCGATGCGGACGTCGAGGTTCAGCCGGACGGCGAGCCGCAGCACCGGCCAGGCGCCGCCCTCCTCGCCGTGCAGCAGGATCGGGCGCGACAGCCGGGTGCCGAGCTCGTGCAGGAGATCCTTGGCGGTGTCGGTCGCCGTCTCCGGGTCGGTGTCGGTGACCTCCGCCAGGATCCGCAGCACGTGGTGGGCGTGCGGCCAGCGCAGGAACCGCTCGGCCGCGTCGGTGCCGGAGAAGACGCCGGCCTCGATCGCGACGCCGCGTTCGAACAGCGCCTCGGCGACCAGCTCGGCGCCCTCCTCGTGGAAGTTCACCGAGGCGTGGTCGGGAAGCACCGTCCAGGAGCGCACCAGCGCGGCGCGCTCGACCGGGTCGGGCGCGGCCCAGGCGCCGGTCGTCACGCCGACGGGCATCGACGGGACGGCGGCGCGGACGGCGGCGACGGTCTCGGCGACGCGGGGCGCCCGCAGGGTGTCGGCGCCCGCGTCGTCCTTCGGGTGCAGGTGGGCGTCCTGAGCGCCCACGTCGGCGGCGGCGCGGACCGCGGCGGCGATCTCCTCCGGGGACGTCGGCACGCCCTCGGTCCGGCTTCCGTTCGGGCAGACCTGGAGCATGCCCACGATCATCTCAGGTGCCGGTCAGGGCGTGATCACGCAGGGTCCCCCGCCGCAGACGTCCACGACCGTGCCCGTCGTGAGGAACACCGCCTTCTGCCGGCGCGCGTCGGCGTTGTTGCGCGGATCCGAGTGCGGGTCGCGCCCCTCGGTGGGAGGCGTGTTCGTGAGCGGCGGGACCGGCGAGCCGCTGTCCCAGACGACCATGGCGGAACCGCCGTAGGACGAGCCGAACGTCGGGATGCCCCAGTAGGGCGCCTTGTCCGGGACCCGCCCGGGGACGACGGTCGGCGCGTGGACGCGGGCGCCGATCGTGCGCGCCTCGACCTCGGCGGCGACCGGCGCGACCTGGTGGTCGCCGAACGCCACGTGCATGAGCACCCGGTGCTTCGGCGTGTTCGGTAGCGGGTCGTCCGTCATGTGCCACGCGTAGCCGTTGGCCTCGCCGCGGTCCCACAGCATCTGGATCAGCGCGAGACCGATCTGCTGGTCGAGCCTGTCCGGGTAGAACAGGTCGAGGACCTTCGCGTACTGCGGGAAGTCGGCGCTGCGGTTGAGCAGCGTGCTGTAGTTCATCGCCGGGACGCCGAGGACGGCGCGGCGGACGTCGGGCGAGACCGCGGTGAGCGCGCCGCCCATGATGCCGCCCTGGCTGTTGCCGTCGTAGGTCAGTTCGGCCCCGGTGTCGATCAGGGGCGCGCCCGCGGCGTTCTGGAACGCCTTGTTCCCGGCGAACCCGCGGGTCATCGCGCGTCCGAGGAAGGTGAAGTTCACGAGGCTCTGCTGGAGGCGGTCCGCGACCGTGCGGAAGCGGGTGAGGTCGGCGAGCGCGGAGACGACGTTCGGGACGTCCTCGTCCGCCATGCCGATCCACTTGGTCGCGCAGAACACGAAGCCGTGCTCCGCGGCCATCGCCTTGACGTTGCCCGCGTCGACCTCGCCCTCGTTGCCGAGCAGGCCGTGCCCGTAGAGGGCGGGGCGCGCGGGCCGGGTGAGCGCCGAGCGCGGGATCTCGCACTGGAACGGGACGGCCTGGGAGTTGCCCGGCAGCCGCGAGGGCAGGCCGTCCGCGCCGCGGTGCAGGGCCGATCCGGGCACCCCGCCGTACTGGTCGAGGTAGCTCGGCGCCCAGACGATCCCCTTCACCTCGCGGGCGATCTTGTCGTCCACGTCGTCGGCGACCTGCGTCACGAGGAACGAGGGGGAGCGGTCGCCGAGCCCGCGCAGCGCGTCGTCGCGCATGTGCAGCACGGGCCCGGTGAGGCTCTGCCGGCTCGCGACGGTGAAGTCCCAGGCGAGGTAGAGGCCGTCACGGCCCACCCCGCGGGCCTGGAGCGCGGCGAGGACCCGCTTCTCCTGGCGCTGCCGCGCCGCGAGCTGGTCGGTCGATGGCAGGTCCGGCCCGAGGATCTTGGCGAACGCGGCGTTCGGCCCGATCGGGTTCCCGGACGCGTCGCGCAGGTTGCGCAGCGCCACGGCGTAGCGGTGGCCCTCGCGGAAGTTGCGGGCCGGGCGGATGATCAGCGCCTGGCGGTCGGCGGGCGCGTTCGCGTCCAGTTCCGCCCAGTACGGCCAGCGCTCGCCGGTCGCGGTGTCGACGATGACGATCGGGGCGTCGTCGCGCAGCGAGGCGCCGATGTCGGTGACGGGCGCGGCGCCGGTGCGGGCGAGGTCGAGGCCGGGGACGCGGCTGAGCAGCATCGAGCCGGGGGAGAAGCCGTCCGCGCGGTTCCACTCGGCCGGCGACACGGGCACGCCGAGCGCGTTCTTCAGCGTGGTGCGCATGTGGACGCGGCGGCCGGTGGCCGTGCCTCCGTCCGCGACCGTGTACCAGTCGTTCGGGAACGGCAGCAGGCACGCGGCCGGGTCGATCGGGTCGCAGCCGTCGCCCTCCTGCGCCGCGGCCGGCGGCGCGGCGGCCGGGCCGGTCAGCAGCGCGAGGGACGCGGCGAGCGCCGCGAATGCCGACAGGGTGCGCTGGGGGAGACGCAACGTCCACCTCCGGGGGATCCGCGGCGATAGCGGGATCTTGGTCTCAGCGCACGCTCAGGTCAATGGGTGTCCGGAAGTGGTCAGCCTTCTTGTCGGCTGAGGTCGGGCCGTAGGAGCGCAGGACGACGGGCGCGCCCAGCGCCTCCTCGATCGTCTCGACGGGATCGCCGAGCGGCGAGTACACGGGGCGTGCCGCCAGGAGGCGGCGGGAGAGGGCGGCCTGGCGGTCGAGGTCGGGCGGCCCGGTCTCCAGCCGTCCGACCCGTCCGCCGTCCATCTCGTAGGAGCGGCAGACACGCAGGTCTGGACGTGCCCCCGCTACGTCCAGGTGCGTGACCGCCAGGCCGTCCACGCCGCCCGCCGCCTCCAGCGCATACCGGAGGGCGACGGCGTCCAGGTGGCCGACGCGGAACGCGCCCTGCCAGCGTCCCGTGCCGTTGTGCGGGTCGGGGAGGTCCGCGGTCAGCGCCGGGTCCTCGGTGACGAACGGGCCGGGGCCGTGGCGCGTCGCGTACGCGCGCAGCACCCCGAGCCGCGCCGCGGACGCGCCCGCCTCGGCGAGCAGCACCTCGGCGTTGGCGAACGTCGTCGTCGACCACGTCGTGTACGGGTGGAAGCCGTGCCACTCGTCCAGCAGGACGCCCTGGGCGCCCTCGAACACCACGTCCCCGGCGCGGAGCAGGGCGGCCAGGTGGTCGGGGCCGACCATCCGCACGTGCTCGGCGAAGGCGATGAAGGCGTCGGCGCAGGCGCCGACGTCCGGGACGTCCTCGCCGCCGGGGAACGCGGCCCGGTACCAGTCGCGGACGGCGGCGAGCCGGCGCCGCAGCCGGGCGGGCGACAGGCAGTCGCCCGCCCGCGGCGCGTCGTCGTGCGCCAGGGCGTAGGACGCGGTCTCGCCGACGCCCATCCCGCACGACCCGTGCCTGGCCGCGCCGCGCGCCGACTCCCGCGCGCGGTTGGCGGCCCGGTGGTAGGGCGTCGTCAGCAGCGCGTCCCGGTCGACGGTGAGCCGGTCGAGCGCGTCCGGGACGCCGAGCGCCCGCAGGTGGTCGGCCTCGGCCGCGAGCGCCAGGGGGTCGACCAGCATGAACCGCGACAGGTGCGTGCGGACGCCCGGCACGAACGTGCCCGAGCCGAACTGGGCGAACGTGTGGTGCCGCCCGTCCGGCGCGACGACGTTGTGCGCCGCCTGTGCGCCGCCGTTGAACCGCACGACCGCCGTGGGGTGTGCGGGGAGCGCGGTTGAGCGGAGCGAGTCGGGGGGTGTGGGGGGTCGTCCCCCCACAGGGAGCGCGGCGGTGCGGCAGAGGTGGTCGACCACCGTGCCCTTGCCCGCGTCCCCGAAGCCGAGGTCGACGACGATCACGTGGCCCATGGCTCAGAGGCGGGTCGTCGCGGACGGGCCGGCGGAGTCCAGGCCGGGCGGCGTGGCGGACACCGCGACCGGCGCGCGGGCGGCGTCCAGCCGGGCGAGCGCCCGCGACACCGAGGCGCCGGCGTCCGAGCCCGCCTCCGCCAGGTGCTCCAGCCCCTCGCCGAGGTCGATGGCGTCCTCGGCGAGCCCGATCGTCAGCGCGATCGTCTCGCAGACCGCGTCCAGGTCGTCCAGGTAGAGCACGTTCTGGCCGAGCAGGCCCTGCCAGAAGTCCTTCAGCTCGCGGCTCCCGGAGTGGTAGGCGCCCTCCGGGATGATGAAGTACACGTCGTACTTGCGCCGCAGCTCGCGGACGAGCTCGGCGATCGGCACGTCCTCGTCCGGCTCGCCGCCGATCACCGCGGCGATCTCGCGCCGCTTCGCCGCCGGGTAGGCCAGCTCGTCCCCGATCATGAAGAGGTAGCCGCGCCTGCCGCGCTTCTCGAAGCAGTCGATCGAGGTGTGCCGCGCCATGAAGTACATGGCCAGCTCGTACGACTCGCGCATCTGGCCGCCGCCCCCGCCCTCGAGGAGGATCTTGCCGAGGTCGTCGTCCATCCGGTTGTCGGCCTCGAACTGCCCGATCTGCAGCGGCGCCCGGTCGCAGGTCGCGTCGCCGACCGCGCCGAACAGGATGTGCGGGTGCTCGACGTACCCCTTGCGCAGCAGCAGCCCGAGCAGGTCGGGGAGCTTGGACTGGAGCGTGCGCGGCACGGTCCCCATCGAGCCGGTCACGTCGAACAGCACGCCGATCGCGAGCGACTCGGGGTGGTCGTCCGAGTCCCGGCTCTCCCGGGCGGTCACGCCGCGCGGGTCGAGGTCGGGGTGGACGGCGGTGGCGCCGCCGTCGGAGTAGGCGAACGCGCTGGCGCCGGTGGACGCGCGGTAGCTCGCGCGGGCGGCGTAGACGTCGGTGGACCAGTTTCCGCTTCCCATGGTCTCTCCTTCAGGCGGGAACGGGCAGGTGGAAGGGGCGGAAGCGGCGCGGGCCGTAGAGCCGCTCCAGCAGCTCGTCGAGTTCGGCCAGCAGCCGCCAGGCGTCGGAGGGGCGCCGGTTCTGCGCGGGCAGCGTGCAGCCGCGCGCGAACGAGCGCATCGCCTTCGGGGCCTTGTCGCCCATGAGTTCGGTCATGCACCGGGTGGCCATGAAGATGTCGGTCGCCGGGCTCGCCGGCCGCCGTCCCGGCACCTCGGGCGGGTACCGGTCGGCGTACCGGTCGACCATCGCGGGGACGCGCCCCGAGGGGTCGGTGTGCGCGTAGCAGCCGGGGACGGAGTAGCACCAGTCGACCAGGACCAGGCCGTGCTTTTCCGGATGGATCATCACGTGGTCGGGGAGCACCGCGCCGTGCAGCACGCCGGCGCGGTGCGCGAAGCCGAGGCCCGCCAGCAGCCGCCGCCACATCCAGGCCGCGTCGCGCGGGTCGACGCCGCCGGGGCAGGCGCGCCCGACCTCGGCCAGGCTGTGGAAGCCGTCCAGCGCCTCGATCGCGTTGACCTGCCGCTGCGCCCCGCTGGCGGCGTCGCGGTGCCGGAACGACTCGACCAGCCGCGGGACGTACGGCAGGAACCGCCCGTCGCCGTCCTCGACCAGCTGGCGGAGCGCCACGGCCTCCCGTTCGAGCAGGTCGCCGTCGGCCGGGTCGCGCGGCATCTTCAGCAGCACCTCGCGGCCGGGCTCCGGACGCGCCGCGTACAGCACCGCGAGGTCGCCGCCGATGGGGTCGCCCTCCAGCCGGTAACCGTGGCGGCGCGTGGTGATCAGCGTCTCGTCTCCGCGGCTGTAGGCACGCCAGAGCGAGGTCAGCCTGACGAACGCGTCCCGGGTCCGGCCGCCGTTCGCGTCGGGGTGGACGAGCCGGGCCAGCCGCCGGTAGCGCCGCACCGCCTCCGCCTCGTCGTCGCCGAACAGGTCCGCGGCCACGCGCGCCCCGTCCAGCAGCGCCAGCGCATCCTCCAACTCGCTCGCACTCATCTGTGCTCCCTGTGGGGGGCGACGCCCCACACCCCCCGGTTCGCTCTGCTCATCTGTGTTCTCTGTGGGGGGGCGACCCCCCACACCCCCCGGTTCGCTCTGCTCATCTGTGTTCTCTGTGGGGGGGCGACGCCCCACACCCCCCGGTTCGCTCCGCTCATCTGATTTCCTCCTCCCTGCTGGGGCGCAACAGCGCGGGGTGCAGGAGGCGGGCGTCGCCCGCGCGGTAGAGGCGGGGGCGCGGGCCGCCGCGCCGGCCGCCGCGGTCGGACGTCGCGCCGGTGCTCTCCACGAACCCGGGCACCGACAGGACCTTGCGGTGGAAGTTGCCGGCGTGCAGCTCCTCGCCCCACACCGCCTCGTACACCGCGCGCAGTTCGGGGATGGTGAACTCGCCGCCGCAGAACGCCGTGGCGAGCGGGGTGTACTCCAGCTTCCCGCGGGCCCGCTCCAGCCCGTCCGACAGGATCCGCGCGTGGTCGAACGCCAGCCGGCGGGTGGTGCCGGGGCGCTGGTCCCCGGACTCGGTCAGGCCCAGCGCGTCCACCGGCACCCACGCGGCGTCGGCCGCGTCGCCGCCCGCCTCGGGATCCGGCAGCTCGGGCGCGAACGCCAGGTGGGCGACGGAGATGACGCGCATCCGCGGGTCGCGGCCGGGGGAGCCGTAGGTGCCGAGCTGCTCCAGGTGGACCCGGCCGAGCATGCCGCCCTTGGCGCTCAGCCCGGTCTCCTCGGCCAGCTCCCGGACGGCCGCGTCGGGCAGGTCCTCGGCGTCGGTGCCCTGGAGCGGGCCGCCCGCCTGGACGAATCCGCCGGGCAGCGCCCACATCCCTTCGTAGGGGGCGTTCCCCCGCCGCACCAGCAGGACGTGGAGGGCGCCGTCGCGGATGGTGAGCGCGACCACGTCCACCGTCACGGCGACCGGGTCGTAGTCGCGCGGATCGTAGTTCGCGAGGAACTCGCTCTCTTCGCGCCTCGGCTCGGGGGCCATCCGCTTCCTCCCGTCGATCTCGGACTGAGTAAATCTCAAGGTGAGTTCATCTCGGTATGAGAAGAACATAACCCGGACGGGGACCGCTGTCCAGTCCGTTCCCCGGAGACGGAACGAGGGCGCCGCCCCGGGAAGGGGGCGGCGCCCTCGTTCGAGACGCCCTCGGGTGTCCGGCGGAGCCTCGGTTCGGCGGAACTCTACAAAACAGAAGTTCTCCGGCGCGGACTCGTCAGCGGCGGTGCCGGCCGCCGTGCGGCGGCTCGTGGTGCTCCCCGCCCTGGCCGCGCCCGCCCTGCGGGCCGTACGGTCCGGCCGGGTGGCCGCCGGAGTCGTGGCCGCCGGACGAGTACGGGTCCGGGACGCCCGGATCCAGCGCGTACGGGTCTTCGACCGGGCCGGACGGGTACCGCTCGCCGGGCTGGGGCTCGCGGGCGAACTGGCCGCCCGCCTGCCGTCCCGCCGAGTACCGGCCGGTCGGGTAGGGGGTCTCCGGCGTACCGGGCCGCCGCTCGGCCGGCCACCCTCCCGTCCCGTAGGGCCCGGGGGAGGAGTAGGGGTCCCGCGCGCCGGGCGGCGGCGCCATGCCCGGAGGCGGCGCCATGCCCGGGGGCGGTGCCATGCCGGGCGGCAGCGCCATGCCGGGAGGCGGCGCCATTCCGGGCGGCGGGGCCGGGGCGAGCCGCGCGGCGAGCGGGCGCTCGGGCGGCGAGTCCAGGAGCAGCTTCATCTGGCTCTTGCGGCGCCCGTAGAGCAGGTAGATGACGAGCCCGACGGCCATCCAGACGGCGAAGTACCCCCACGTCCGCACGTTGAGGTTCAGCATCAGCCAGCCGACCGCGACGATCGTCACGAGGACGACCAGCGGCGCCGCGGGCATCCGGAACGGGCGGTGCAGGTCGGGCTGCGAGCGGCGCAGCGCCAGCACGGCCGCCGCGACGAACAGGAACGCGAACAGCGAGCCGATCACGACGAGCTGCTCCAGGGTGAGCACGTCGATCGTCTGCGACATCACCACGGCCGCGCCGCCGGCGAGGAGCGTGGCGCGGGAGGGCACCTTGTAGCGGCTCATCGCGGCCAGGGGGCGCGGCAGCAGGCCGTCCCGCGAGATCGAGAACACCACCCGGGTCAGGCTGATCATCAGCACCAGGATCACGGTGGTCAGCGCGAGCATCGCGCCCACGTCGACGATCTTGCCCATCGCGCCCGCGCCGACCGAGTCGAACGCGGCGGCGAGCAGCAGCTTGTCGGAGTTCAGCTTGGCGATGCCGTCCATCCCCATCATGCCGACCAGCGCGAACGCGACGGCCACGTACAGCACGATCGCGGTGAGCAGGGCGGTGAGGATCCCGCGCGGGACCTTGCGGGGCGCGTCGTCGGTCTCCTCCGACGCCGTCGCGATCAGGTCGAACCCGATGTAGGCGAACGCGATCACGGGCGCCGCCGCGAACATCCCCCAGGCACCGAACACGTGCGGGGTGCCGCCGCCGACCGCGCCGAGTACGGCGTCCAGCACCGTCTTGTCGCCCTCGGGCGCGGGCTGGGAGGGCGGCAGGAACGGGGTGAGGTTTCCGGGGTGGAAGAACTTCAGCGCGGTCGCGATCACGAGGCCGATCACGATGACCTTGGCCATCACCATGAACCACAGCGACTTCAGGCTCAGCCGGCTGCCGCTGGCGAGCATCAGGACGACCAGCAGCAGGATGCCGAGGGCGAACACGTCCGGCCCCTTCTGCTGCCCGATCACCTCGCCGAGCCAGCCCGGGATCGGCACCCCGAAGTCGTGCAGGGCCTGCGTCGCGTAGAGGGACCAGACGCGCGCGAGCACCGACGCGGCGAGCAGCAGCTCCATGAGCAGGGCCCAGCCGACGACCCACGCCCAGACCTCGCCGAACGCGACATAGCTGAACGAGTAGGCGCTGCCCGCGACCGGGATGATCGAGGAGAGCTCGGCGAAGGCGAGCGCCGCCAGCACGCACACGCCGCCCGCGATGAGGAACGACACGAGCACGCCGGGTCCCGCCGTGCTGGACGCCTGCTCGCCGGCGATCTTGAATATGCCGGAGCCGATCATGACGCCGAGGCCGAGCACCACGAGGTCGCGGGTCCGGTAGACCACGCGGAGCCGGTGCCGCCCGCCGTAGAGCCGGCCGGTCGCCTGCTCGACGGGCAGCCGGCGGAACATGTTGTTGCGCATGCGCATGTCCAAGGTCATAGGTGGTCCCCCAGGGCCTGAACCCGCGCCGCTGTTCGCGAGGTGATGGCTTGCCGAAGTCCCTAAGAATTCACCAAGTATGGGCAAAATAGCAACGTTTTGTGGGTGATTGCTGTACTCGCGCCGTTGGCGGATGCTGCCAAACCGCAGGTCGACGACGTGCCGCAGCGGGTCCCTCACGCTCGGCACAGGGAGGCCGAATCCCTTTCTGGTGGAGCGTTCCGAGCGAATACGCCTCATTTCCAATGGGGAAAGCGCTTAATGATCTTTGCTTCGCGTGGACCACCCCGGGGGACGCGTCCGGGGTCGGCCGACGCGGACGGTGGCGCGGGGCCAAGATCGATGGCACCGTAGGGGCGCCGCGTTCGTCTGGAGGTCCGGTGTTGCGCTCCCCGTCGCCCTCGCAAGCGTCGTCGTTCTCCCGAGCATCGTCCCCGCTCCGCCCGCCCGCACCGCCGGCGCGCAAGAGGCGGCGCACGGCCGTCACCGCCGCCCTGGCCGCGCTGACGGTCGCCGCGTCCCTCACCACCCCGGCCGCCGCGGGCGCCGCGCCGGTTCCGCGGCCCGCGCCGGGGCATCCCGCACCGCCGGCCAAGCAGGCGGTCGCGACCGGGTTCGGCGGCGCGGTCTCCACCGTCGACCCCGACGCCAGCCGGACGGCGCTGGAAGTCCTCAGGCGCGGCGGCAACGCGATGGACGCGGCGGTCGCGTCCGCCGCCACGCTCGGGGTCACCGAGCCGTACGTGTCGGCCATCGGCGGCGGCGGCTACATCACCTACTACGACGCGAGGACGCGCCGCGTCCACACGTTCGACGGCCGCGAGTTCGCGCCGCGGCGGATGCGGCCGGACTCGTTCCTCGACCCGGCGACGGGCAGGCCGCTGCCGTTCGACCAGGCCGTCACCAGCGGGCTGAGCGTCGGCGTGCCGGGCACCCTCGCCCAGTGGGACCTCGCGCTGCGCCGCTTCGGCACCCGCGACCTCGGCGCCCTGCTGCGTCCGGCGATCAGGGTGGCGGACCGGGGGTTCGTCGTCGACCAGGAGTTCCACGACCAGACCGCGGTGAACGAGGCGCGCTTCCGCGACATCGTCCCGACCCGCGAGCTGTTCCTGCCCGGCGGGAAGGTGCCCGAGGTCGGCTCGGTGTTCCGCAACCCCGACCTCGCCGACACCTACCGCCAGCTGGCGAGGCGCGGCACGGACTGGTTCTACGGGGGCGGGCTCGGCCAGGAGGTCGTCCGGACGGTCGCCAAGCCGCCGGTGGACCCGAAGGCCGAGCGCAACGTCCGCCCCGGCCTGATGGAGCGCGGCGACCTCGCCGAGTACCGGGCGGTGCCGCGCAAGCCCACCCACGTCTCCTACCGGGGCACGGACGTGTACGGCATGCCGCCGTCGTCGTCCGGCGGATCCACGGTCGGGGAGGCGCTCAACATCCTCGGCAACTTCCGGCTCGACCCGCGCGACCCGGTCACGGCCCTGCACTACTACCTGGAGGCGTCCAAGCTCGCCTACGCCGACCGCGGCCGCTACGTCGGCGACGCCGACAAGGTGGACGTGCCGCTGGACGAGCTGCTCTCCTCCGGGTTCGCCCGCGAGCGCGCCTGCCAGATCAAGCCGGACCAGGCGGCCCCCGCGCCGGTCGCCCCCGGCTCGCCCGACGGGCGCTACGACCCGTGCGTCCCGGCGGGCACCCAGACGAGGGCGCTGGCGTTCGAGGGCCCGCAGACCACCCACCTCGTCGTCGCCGACAAGTGGGGGGACGTCGTCTCCTACACGCTGTCGATCGAGCAGTTCGGCGGCAGCGGCATCACCGTCCCGGGACGCGGGTTCCTGCTGAACAACGAGCTGACCGACTTCTCCTTCCAGCCGCCGGCGCCCGGCCAGGCGCCCGACCCGAACCTGCCCGGCCCGCACAAGCGGCCGCGCAGCAGCATGGCGCCGACCGTCGTGCTGAAGGACGGGCGTCCGATGCTCGCGGTCGGCACGCCCGGCGGCTCGACGATCATCACCACCGTGCTGCAGATCCTGATGAACCGCGTCGACCTCGGCATGGACCTGCCGACCGCGCTCGCCGCGCCGCGCGCGACGCAGCGCAACACCCCGCAGGTCTTCGCCGAGCAGGCGTTCATCGACCGGTACGGCCGCGACCTCGCGGCGCGCGGCCACCGGCTGGAGCTGTTCCCGGGCCCGCCGCGGGGCGTGATCGGCGCCGCGACCGGGCTGGAGTTCCTGCGGCCCGGCCTCGTCCAGGCGGTCGCCGAGCCGACCCGGCGCGGCGGCGGCAGCGCGCTCGTCGTCCGTCCGGCCCGTTGACACTTGCCTACCCGGGTGCGTGCCCGGGCGGTGAACGGGAAGGAGTCGTGCCATGGCGCACTCATACGTGCAGGTGACGACCGCGACCGACTCCCGCGCCGAGGCCGCCGAGCTGGCCCGGTCGGCGGTCGCCGAGCGGCTCGCGGCCTGCGCGCAGCTGGTGGGCCCGATCGCCAGCACCTACTGGTGGGAGGGCGAGATCGAGTCGGCGGAGGAGTGGCTGGTGCTCTTCAAGACCTCCGCCGACCGGTTCGACGAGCTGGCCACCCTGATCACCGAGGGGCACTCCTACGACACCCCGGAGATCATCGCGACGCCGGTGGTGGCGGGCAGCATGGACTACCTCGCCTGGGTCACCGAGCAGACCGAGCCGGGGGAGCGGGACGAGGCGATCGCGGAGGACGACCAGGATTGATCGTGTGACCGCCGTCATGGCAGGGTAAGCCTCCAATTACGCGGTATGGGCGAAATGCCTGGCCGCGACGGCGGAAGGCGGTCGAGGTGCACGAGATCAACGGGGTGCCCGAGGCTGGCGGCGGAGTACAGGAGCCCGGCGCGGGCCACGGGGCCGGCGAGGACCACGGGCTGTTCGGGCCGGGCTCGGTGACGTGGCACGTCATGGGCGAGCCCGTGCTGATCGTCGGCGGGATCCGGGCGCTGCTGCTCCAGGCGCTCCACCCGCGCACGATGTGGGGGACCGCGCAGAACTCCGAGCTCATGGACCCCTCCGCGGCCTGGGCGCGGCTCGTCCGGACGGTCGAGTTCGTCCGCGTCCGCACCTACGGGACGCACGAGGAGGTCGAGCGGGTGGGCCGCCGCGTCCGCCGGCTGCACTCCAAGCTGACCGGCCTCGACATGCGCACCGGCGAGGCGTTCCCCGTGGACGACCCCGAGAACCTGCTGTGGGTCCACATGGGCGAGGTCGACTCCTACCTGGACGTGGCGCGCCGTGCCGGGGTGCCGCTGACCGCCCGCGACGCCGACGCGTTCGTCGACGAGCAGCGCCGTGCCGCCGCGGTCGTCGGCCTCGACCCGGCGGACGTGCCGGCCACCGTCGCGGAGATGCGCGACTACTACGAGGAGATGCGGCGGCGGATCTGGGCGTGCCGGGAGGCGCGCGAGGGGCTCCGCCGCATGTTCAGCCCGGCCGTGCCGCGGCCGCTGCTGCCATTGAAGCTCGCGGCGCCCGGTCTCGGGGTGCTGGTGGTGTCGACGCTGCCGCGCTGGGCCCGCCGCATGTACGGGCTGCCCGGGCTGCCGACGTCGGACCTGGCCGCGACGGTGACGCTGAAGGGGCTCTACCGCACCACGCAGGTCGTCCCGGAGCGGTTCCGGTACTCGCCGGACGCCCGGCGGGCCAAGCGGCTCACGCGCGAGCAGGAGACGGGCCTGCCCACCTGGTCGATCGCCTCCTGAGCCTCACCCCGTCGGGGGAGCGTCCGGCACGGTGTCGCGGTCGCGGGCGCCGTGGCGGGGGAGGAGCAGCGCGGGCAGGATCAGCAGCGCGGTGAGGATGAGGGCGACCCAGAACGTGTGCGCGAACGCGGCCGCCAGCTTGGGCGCGAGCTGCTCGCGGACCCGCTCGGGGAGCTGCCCCATGGCGCCCGCGGCGCCGCCCCCGCCGCCCGCCTGCGGGATCCGGTCGCTGATCTGGCGGGACAGGACGACGGCGAGCAGCGCCGTGCCCACCGACCCGCCGAGCTGGATGATGATGTTCAGCGTGCTGCTCGCCCGCGGCACCACCGCCCGGCCCAGCGTCGTGAGCGCCGCCGACATCGTGGGCATCATCGTGCAGCCGAGCCCGAGGCCCCGCACGTAGAGGGCGCCGCCGAGCAGCCAGTAGGAGGTGTCCGCGCGCACCATCGCGAACGGGACGGTGCCGAGGACCAGCACGACGATGCCGACCGGGACGATCCGCCCGGCGCCGAGCTTGTCGGTGACCACGCCGGCGAGCGGCATCGCGGTCGCGGCGCCGAGGCCCTGCGGGGCGAGCAGCAGGCCCGCCGCGAACGCGCCCTCGCCGCGGGCGGTCTGGAAGTACAGCGGGATCAGCAGCATCGAGCCCATCAGCGCGATCCCGACGAGGAACACCGCGACGGCCGCGGTCGCGAACGTCCGGTCGGCGAACAGCCGCACGTCGATCAGCGCGCGTTCGCGCCGGCGCAGGCTGTGCAGCGCGAACAGCCCGACCAGGGCCGCGCCGCAGGCCAGCCAGGCGATCGTGGCCGGCCGCCCGAAGCCGCCGCCGCTGCTCGCCGTGGACAGGCCGTAGATGAGCAGGACGAACCCGGGCGGCAGCAGGGCCAGGCCGCGCAGGTCGAGCCCGGGCGCCGTGTGCGCCCCGTGGTCGTGCGGCACCTTCCACCAGGCGAGCGCGAGGGCGAGCGCGCCGACGGGCAGGTTGACGAAGAAGATCCAGCGCCAGTCGACGTCCTGGACCAGCCAGCCGCCGAGCACGGGGCCGAGCACGGGCCCGAGCAGCATCGGGACGCCGACGATGCTCATGACGCGGCCCATCCGGCGCGGCCCGGCCGCCATCGTCAGGATGGCCATGCCGGTCGGCATGAGCATGCCGCCGCCGAGCCCCTGCACGACCCGGAAGACGATCAGCGATCCGATGTCCCAGGCCGCGCCCGACAGCACCGACCCGAGGACGAAGAGCACGATGGAGGTCATCCACACGCGGCGCCCGCCGAACCGGTCGACGGCCCACCCGGTGAGCGGGATGACGGTGCCCATCGCCAGCATGTAGCCGGTGATCACCCACTGGATCGTCGACAGGCCGGTGGAGAAGTCGCGCCCGAGCGTCTCCAGCGCGACGTTGACGATCGTGGTGTCGAGGATCGCCATGAGGGTCCCCGACACGATGACCAGGCCGAGGACGATCGTCGGCCGGTCGAGGCGTTCGCCGCCCGCGGCGCCTCCCGGCGGCGCCACCCCCGTGGACGGGCTCTCGGCCATGGCCGGCCTCCTCGCGTCGGGTTCCGGTTGCCCCGTTTCCGTCGGTCGGGGCGCGAAACGCCCCGAGATCCGTCAGTCGTCGGCCGCCGCCCCCGGCGGGTCGCTCAGCCGCGGCGCATGAGCCGCCCGACGGCCGCCATCAACTCGGTCGACATCGCGTCGCCCTTGCCCTCCTCGGCGCCCTCGGCCACGCAGTGCCGGACGTGCCCGTCCAGCAGGCCGAGCGCCACCTTGTCCAGCGCCGCCTGGACGGCGCTGATCTGCGTGAGGATGTCGATGCAGTAGCGGTCCTCCTCGACCATCCGGTCGATGCCGCGCACCTGGCCCTCGATCCGGGCAAGCCGCGTCTGCAACTGGTCCTTGGTGGCGGTGTACCCGCGGGTGGGGGTCTCGCTGGTCGCCATCTCCGTCCTCGCAATCCTTCCGGGGGCGCACGCCCGGGTACCCCTGGGGGACATCCCCCAACAGGTACCTTATGCGCTGGACGTCGCGCTCACGGTGCAGGCACGTTCCATGCGCTGATGACCGGCCGGTCGTGCTCGGTGCCCAGCGCCGAAACGGTCCCGGTGTCGAGCGCGAACAGCCGCCCCAGCGCGGGCTCCAGTCCGAGCCACCGCGCCGTCAGCACCCGCAGGACGTGCCCGTGCGCGACCAGTGCGACGTCGCCGTCCGCGAGCAGCGGCCGCGTCCGCGCGAGGACCGCGTCCGCCCGCGCGCCGACCTGCCCCACCGTCTCACCCGGATGGGCGGCGTCGCCCGGGACCACGCCGTCGTCCCACAGGTACCAGCCGGGGCGCTCCTCGCGGATCTCCTGGGAGCTGACGCCCTCGTAGCCGCCGTAGTCCCACTCCCACAGGTCGGGGTCCGCATCGTCCGCCGGCAGGCCCGCGAGCTCGGCCGTCCGCCGTGCCCGCTCCGCCGGGCTGACCAGCGTCCGCGTGATGGTCCGCCCGGCCAGCGCGCCGCGCAGCGCGCCGGCCTGCTTCTCGCCCAGCGCGGTCAGCGGCACGTCCGTCCGCCCGGTGTGCCGCCGCGCCCGGCTCCACTCGGTCTCCCCGTGCCGCACCAGGATCAGTTCGCCCATGACCGCCTGTCTACCCGGCGCCTGCCATTCGAAGAACCCCCGGAACGGGTGAGAGGGCGGGTGAGTCCGTCAGGCGAGGACCTCGGCGAGGGGCGTGCGGGGGAGCCCGTGGGCCTCGGCGACGTGGTCGTAGACGAGCGCGCCGGCGTGGGTGTTGAGGCCGAGGGCCAGCGCGGCGTCGGCGCGCAGGGCCTCGCGCCAGCCCTTGTCGGCGATCTGGACGGCGTAGGGGAGCGTCACGCCGGTCAGGGCGTAGGTGGAGGTGTTGGGGACGGAGCCGGGCATGTTCGCGACGCAGTAGAACGTCGATCTGTGCACCTTGTACGTGGGGTCGGCGTGCGTGGTGGGCCGGGAGTCCTCGAAGCAGCCGCCCTGGTCGATGGCGATGTCCACCAGCACCGAGCCGGCCTTCATGCCGGCCACCAGCTCGTTGGAGATCAGCTTGGGCGCGCGGGCGCCGGGGATGAGGACCGCGCCGATCACCAGGTCGGCGGCGCGGGCCTCCTGCTCGATCGTGTAGGCGCTGGACACGAGGGTGCGCAGGCGGCCCTGGTAGACGGCGTCGATCTCGCGCAGCCGGTCCACGTCGACGTCCAGGACGGTGACGTCCGCGCCCATGCCGACGGCGATCTGCGCGGCGTTGAGGCCGGACACGCCGCCGCCGATGACGACGACCTTGGCGGGCGCGACGCCGGGCACGCCGCCGGGCAGGACCCCGCGGCCCCCGTTGGACGCCATCAGGTTGTAGGCGCCGACCTGCGGGGCGAGCCGTCCGGCGACCTCGGACATGGGGGCGAGCAGCGGCAGCGAGCCGTTCGGGAGCTGCACGGTCTCGTACGCGATCGCGGTGGAGCCGGCCGCCAGGAGCGCGTCGGTGCACTCCCGCGAGGCGGCCAGGTGCAGGTAGGTGAACAGGACCTGCCCCTCGCGCATCCGGTGGTACTCGGGCGCGATCGGCTCCTTCACCTTGAGGACCAGCTCGCCCTCGGCCCAGACCTCGTCCGGGCCGTCGAGGATCTTGGCGCCGGCGGCGGCGAAGTCGTCGTCGGGGATCGCCGAACCGGTCCCCGCGCCCCGCTCCACGAACACCTCGTGGCCGCGCCGCGTGAGCTCGTGCACGCCCGCGGGGGTGATCGCCACCCGGTACTCGTGGTTCTTGATCTCTCGTGGGATACCGATCTTCACCGGGGGCTCCTCCGTCAACGCTGACCAGGACGTACGCCTCCAGCGTGCGGCGCGGAGCCGACCCCGGGCTATGTACAGCCTGTCAAGGCATCGACCCTTTCGACGACATGGTGTAAAGAGCGGTCCGCGGGGGCCGCCCGACGCGGCCGTTGGAGCGCTCCGAACTAGGCCGGGGCCGGGGGGAGCCACTCGTCGGCGATCGCGACCGTCAGCTGCTCCAGCAGCGGGCCCGCGCGGCGCACGCGGCGCTCGTCGTCGGGCTCGATGTCGGCCAGCGCGTACGCCGCCTGGATCCGGGCCTTGCGCAGCTGCTCGCCGGTGAGGCTCCGGCGGCCGGCCACCGCGACGACCGGCGCGCCCGCGCGGGCGGCGGCGCGGGCGACGTGGACCGGCGCGCCGCCGCGCAGCGACCGGGCGTCGAGCACGCCCTCCCCGGTGACGACCAGCCGGGCGCCGCGGGCCTTCTCGGCGAATCCCAGCAGGTCGAGCATCAGGGCCGGACCGGGCTCGATCGTCGCGCCGAGGAAGGTGAGGGCGGCGAACCCGACGCCGCCCGCCGTCCCGGCGCCGGGCAGGTCGCGGGCCGCCCGGCGGGCCGCCGCCTCGGCCAGGTCGGCCCAGCGGCGCAGGCCCAGGTCCAGCAGGCGCACCTCGTCGCGGTTCGCGCCGCGGCGCGGCCCGTCCACGGCGGCGGCGCCGGTGCGGCCGAGCAGCGGCCCGGCGGGCTCGCCCGCCACCACCACCTCGACGCCCGACATGTCGACCAGGCCGCGCAGGTCGAGGGCGTGCAGCGAGCGCAGCGCCGCCCCGCCGGGCGGCAGATCCCTGCCGAGCGCGTCCAGCAGCCGCCCGCCGAGGCCCTGGACGAGGCCCGCGCCGCCGTCGGTGCACGCGCCGCCGCCGAGGCCGAGGACGATCCGCCGCGCGCCGAGCCGCACGGCGTGCGCGAGCAGCTGCCCCGTCCCGAGGCTGGAGGCGGTGAGCGGGCGCGGCCTGCCGCCGGGCAGCCGCCGCAGCCCGGACGCCTCCGCCAGCTCGACCACCGCGCTGTCGCCGTTCAGCGCCAGCCGCGCCGTCACCGGCCGGCCGGTCGGCCCGCACACCTCGACCTCGACCCGCCGCCATCCGGCCGCCACCGCGGCCTCGACGGTGCCGTCGCCGCCGTCGGCCACGGGCAGCTCCACGAGCGCGACGCCGGGCCGCGCGCGGCGCAGCCCGGCGGCGAGATGCCGGGCCGCCCGCGCCGCGGTCAGCGCTCCCGGGAACCTGTCAGGCGCCAGCAGGACGTGACCTGGCGGGGACGGGTGGGAGGGAGAGTCCGCGGACACCACAGCCACGCCTTTCACGCCGGGGGGTAAGGCCCTACCTTCTGCTTACGCCATGACGGCACTATTTGACACCCGCAACCGCCCCTGAGACTTCCAAACGGGCGAGTTCTGTCGCGGAGCGGTCACCGTGCGTCCGGTGTTTCCCCGGCCGGGGCGTATCGTGCGCGGACGATCCGGCGGGATCAGGTGACGCCGAGCCACTCCTCGATCGGATGGATGGCGAAGAAGACCACGAAAAGGGCGGCCACGATCCAGAGCGCGGGGGAGACCTCGCGGGCCTTCCCGCGGGTGACCTTGATGACCGCGTAGCCGACGATGCCCATGCCGAGGCCGGTGGTGATCGAGAACGTGAAGGGCATCAGCACGATGGTGAGGAACGCCGGGATCGTGATCTCCAGGTCGTTCCAGTCGACCTTCGAGACCTGCGTCATCATCAGCGCGCCGACGACCACCAGGGCGGGCGCCGCGGCCTGCGCCGGGACGGTCGCCGCCAGCGGGGTGAGGAACAGCGTCACCGCGAACAGCGCGCCCGTGGCGATGTTGGCCAGGCCCGTGCGCGCGCCCTCGCCGACGCCCGCGGCCGACTCGACGAACACCGTGTTCGCGGACGAGCTGGTGAGGCCGCCGAACGCGGCGGACAGGCCGTCCACCGACAGGATCCGGCCGAGGCGCGGCACCTCGCCCTTCTCGCTCACCAGGCCCGCCTCGTCGCTGATGCCGAGGATCGTGCCCATCGCGTCGAAGAACCCGGAGAGCACCAGCGTGAAGAGCACGACCAGCGCGGTGATGACCCCGGCCCGGCCGAACCCGCCGAACAGGGAGATCTCGCCGAACAGCCCGAAGTCGGGGGCGGCGAACAGCTTGTCGGGCATGTCCGGGGTGACCACGCCCCAGCCGCCCTGCTTGACGGTGGCGTTCTCCTGGATGAGCACGGCCCCGACGGTCCCGGCGATGATGCTGATCAGGATGGCGCCGGGCACCCGCCGCACGTACAGCACGATCATCAGCAGCAGGGTCGCCGCGAACACCAGCGTCGGCCACGTCTCCAGGCGGCCGCCGGTGCCGAGGGACAGCGGGGGGCTGGTGGCGCTGGAGGTGACGAACCCGGCGTCGTAGAGGCCGACCAGCGCGATGAACGCGCCGATCCCGACCGCGATCGCGTGCTTGAGCGCCAGCGGGATCGCGTTCATGATCCGCTCGCGGATGCCGGTGACCGCCAGCAGCACGATGACCGCGCCCTCGATCACCACGAGGCCCATCGCCTGCGGCCAGGTCATCACCGGGGCCGCCTGGAACGCCACGACCGCGTTGATGCCGAGGCCCGCGGCGAGCGCCAGCGGGGCGTTGCCGACCAGCCCCATGATCACGGTGGTGACCGCGGCGGACAGCGCCGTCATCGTGGTCAGCTGCGGGATCGACAGGGTCGCGCCGGTGACGTCCTTCGCGCCGCCGAGGATGAGCGGGTTCAGCAGGATGATGTAGGCCATCGCGAAGAACGTGGTGACGCCGCCGCGCAGCTCGCGCGGGACGGTGGTGCCGCGCGCGGTGAGGTCGAACAGCCGCTCCAGCGGCCCGCGCCCGCCCGCCGGCGGTGAATCGTCGGTCGGTCCGGCTTTGGTCTTGGACATGACGGGCGCTCCGCTTTCAGCAGCATTGTCTTCGGAAACGGCGAGCACAGGGTAGCCCTACCGGGCGGGGGTGTGGCCACCGGCTCCCCCCGGGAAGAAGGTGTCGGGACGTGATTTCCGCCCTCCGCAGCGTGACGGGGGCGATGCGTCCCCTATAGCCTGCCCTGGTGCGAATGCGAGACTCCGCCGGGGCGACGGCCCTGGACTCCTACGCGTGGCTGCTCGCGTCCGTCCCTGAGCGGACGCGGTCGTCGTTCCGCGCGCGGATGCTCGGCCCGCTGGAGGAGTACGACAGCACCAGGCAGGCCGATCTCGTGCACACGCTGGAGGTCTTCCTGTCCTGCTCGGGCTCCTGGAGCCGCACCGCGACGCGATTGCACGTCCATGTGAACACGCTTCGGTACCGAATCCGGCGAATCGAGGACCTGACCGGACGGGATCTCGGCAGACTTGAGGACCGAGTCGACTTCTTCCTCGCCCTGCGCGCGGCGAGCACCTTGTAGGCGGTGGTCACACGATGGATCGGGAGACACTGGGGCAGCGCATCCGCGCCCTGCGGATCCGGCAGGGCGTGAGCCAGGCGCAGCTCGCCTTCCCCGAGCTGTCCGACAGCTACATCTCGCTGATCGAGAGCGACAAGCGGGTGCCGGCCCCGAGCGTCGTCGAGCTGCTGGCGGCGAAGCTGAACTGCTCGGCGACCTACCTCGTCAGCGGCGTCAGCGAGGACGTCGTGGACGAGCTGCGCGTCACCCTCGACTACGCCGAGATCGCGCTCAGCAACGGCGCGGCGGCGGAGGCGCGGGCCCGCTACGCCGAGGTGCTCGGCAGCGCCGACGCGGTCGCGCTGCCCGAGATGCTGCACCAGGCGCGGTGGGGCCACGCCCTCGCGCTGGAGGCCGCGGGCGAGCTGGAGGCCGCGATCGCCGAGCTGAAGGCGCTGACCGAGCAGGCCTCGGCCGAGGCCGACCTCGACCACTGGGCGAAGGTGCACGTCGCGCTGAGCCGCTGCCTGCGCGAGCGCGGCGACATCAGCGCGGGCGTGGAGGCCGCCGAGACCGCGCTGCGACACCTGATCGCCACCGGCGCCGACTCCACCGACGCCGCCGTGGACCTCGGCGCGGCGCTGCTGTCGGCGTTCATCGAGCGGGGCGACCTCGTCCGGGCCCGCCAGCTCGCCGCCCAGCTCGTCGAGCGGGCCGAGCGGATCGGCAGCCCCCGCGCCCGGATGGTCGCCTACTGGGAGGCCGCCTACGTCGCGGAGATCCGCGGCGAGTACGACGAGGGCGTCGCGCTCGCCGAGCGGGCGCTCATGCTGGCCGGCGACGGCGAGGACCCCCGCAACCTCAACCGGCTCCGCGTCATCTACGCCGGACTGCTGCTGCGGGCCAAGCCCGACCAGGCCGCCCGCGCCCGCGAGCTGCTCGCCCGGGTGCGCGAGGAGATCAGCGCCAGCTCGTCCGGCGAGATCGACGTCGCCTGGTGCCTGACCGAGCTGGCCCGCGCCGAGACCGCGCTCGGCCGCCCCGCCGAGGCGGTGGCCCTCGCCGAGGAGGCCCTCGACCTGCTCGGTGACGCCCCGCGCCGCGCCACCGCCGGGGCGCTGACCGTGCTCGGCGAGGCGTCGGTGCGGCTCGGCCGGCACGACCGCGCGGTCGAGGTGCTGACCCGGGCCGCGACCTGCCTGGAGGAGATGGAGTCCTCCCGGGAGGCCGCGCAGGCGTGGTTCGACCTCGCCGAGGTGCTGGCCGGGACGGGGACGTCCGACGAGCCCCGCATGGCCGCCTACCGCCGCGCCCTGACCTGCGTGGGGGTGTAACCGAACCGTCCCGGGCGCCGCCGCGTCAATGAATAATGCTGCGGTTGGCCTGAGATGGGGGAGTTGCCCGTGTTCGGTGTTGTACGTCCGTGCCGTCATGTTCTGTGCGGGTCGCTGTTCAAGGACTGGATGGCCCACCTGTGCGGGCTGTGCCTGACGCTGCGGGCCGAGCACGGCCAGGCCGCGCGGCTCGTCACCAACTACGACGGGCTGCTCGTCTCGGTGCTGGTGGAGGCGCAGTCCCCGGAGCTGTCGCCGCGCCGCAAGGCGGGGCCGTGCGCGCTGCGGGGGATGAAGACCGCCGAGGTCGTCACCGCGCGGGCGCAGGGCGCGCAACTCGCCGCGGCCGCGTCCCTCCTGCTCGCCGCGGGCAAGACCCGCGACCACGTGGCCGACGGCGACGGGCCCTACGCGCGGCGGCTCGTCGCCACCGCGGCCGGGCGGATGGCCGACAGGTGGGACGCCGCAGGCGGCCGCACGGGCGCCGCCGTCGGGTTCGACCCGGCGGTGCTGCGCGACGCCGTCGCCCGGCAGCCGGTCCTGGAGGCGGCGCCCGGCCTCGGGCTGCTCGACCTGACCGAGCCCACCGAGACCGCCGTCGCCGCCGTGTTCGCGCACACGGCCGTCCTCGCGGGCAGGGAGGCCAACGCCGAGACGCTCGCCGAGGCGGGCCGCTTCTTCGGGCGCCTGGCGCACCTGATCGACGCCGTCGAGGACCTCGCCGCCGACGAGGAGGCGGGCGCGTACAACCCGCTCCTCGCCACCGGCACCACCCCCGAGGAGGCCCGCCGGCATGCCGACGACGCGCTGCACGGTCTGCGGCTCGCGCTCGCCGACCTGGAGCTGGAGCGGCCGCGCCTCGTCCGGGCCCTGCTGGACCGCGAGGCGGGCCGCTCGGTCGAGCGCGCCTTCGCCGCCCCCGTCGACCTGTCGAAGGGGCCGCGCCCCCCGCGGCCCGGGCTGCCGATCCCGTGCTTCACCGGGGCGCTGGTCTGCGCGACCTGCGGGATCTTCCAGCCCGAGTGGAGCGAGCACCACGGCGAATCGTTCTGCGACCGCTGCTGGTGCAGTCGGCACGCCGACGGCTGCGACTGCTCGGGCTGCGACTGCTCCGGCTGCTGCGACTGCTGTGACTGCGACTGCGATTGCTGCGACTGCGACTGCGGGTGCAACTGATCGGTACCGTTTCTCCCCGATTGCGCCATCGCGCGACCCGGGACGTGCCATGGTGGCGGGCTCAGTAGGGTAGACGGAGCCCTTCGACTCACTAGAGAACCCGGCCATCCATGAACATGTTCACGTCCCGCCGCCCCCTGCGCCGCCTCGGCCTGATCGCCGCCGCCGCCCTCGCCTTCGGCGCCCTCAGCGCGCCGCCCGCGCTGGCGCACACGAAGCTGGTCGGCAGCACGCCCGAGAAGGGCAAGGCGGCGGACTCGGTCACCGAGGTCACGCTGGTCTTCAGCGACAAGATCAGCGTGGCGAAGGTCGTCGTCAGCGACGGGCAGAAGAAGGAGTTCCAGGCGGGCGCGGCCGAGCGCGCCGGGACCAAGGTCACGCAGAAGCTGACCGGCCCGCTGCCCGCCGGCTCCTACACGGTCGCCTACCGGGTCGTGGGCGAGGACGGGCACCCGATCGAGGGCGACGACCTGGCGTTCAGCGTCACCGGCGGCGGGGCGGCCGCCTCGCCCGGGCCGTCGGCGGGCGGGGTCGGCGCCGAGGAGCAGACGGGCCCGGCCGCCAACACCGACGAGCAGCCGCTCAAGATCGACCAGGAGCAGGCCGCCGAGAAGGACTCCGGCTCCGGGATGCTCCTGTGGGTGCTGATCATCGCGGGCCTGCTCGTGGGCGTCGGCATCGGGGTGCTCATCGTGTTCCGCGCCAAGCGCAAGCACCAGGCGGCAACCGGCGGTGAGTAAGGGCAGCCTGGCCGTCTGGCGGGCGGGGGCGGCCGCCCTGGCCGCGTCCGCCGTCCTGCTGGTGGCCGGGCTCGTCCTCGGCGGCTCGGTCACCGAGAAGGTCATCCCCGGCCTCGGCGACGCGGGCGCGCTCACCCGGTGGGGGCTGCCGGTCTCCCGGATGGCGATGGACCTGCTGTCCGCGCTGACCGTCGGCGCCCTGCTGGCCGCGGCCGCGTTCCTGCCCGTCGAGGGCGGCCGCGCCGCGCCGCGGCTGTCGAAGGACGCCCTCGGCTACCTGGGCGCCGCCTCCTGGATCGCCGCCGCGTGGGCCGCCGCCGCGGCGGCCACGCTGGTGTTCACCGTCGCGGACGTGCTCGGCCAGCCGGCCGGCGACGTCCTCACCGGCAGCGAGCTGAGCAGTTACGTCGGCTCGCTGCCGCAGGGCACCGCCCTCATGATCGTGGTGCTCCTCGCCGTGGTGGTGGCGCTGCTGGCGCGCACCACCACCACGCCCGCCGCCGCGTTCGGGCTGCTCGCCATGGCCGGGATCGCGCTGCTGCCCGCGCCGCTCACCGGGCACTCGGCCTCGGCCGCCAACCACTCCACCGCGACGACGGGCGTGGCCCTGCACGTCGCCGCGGTCGCCCCGTGGGTCGGCGGGCTCGCGATCGCCTGCGTCCACGCGCTGCTGCGCCGCGACCGGCTGGCGCTGGTCACCGAGCGGTTCAGCCGGATGGCCCTGTGGTGCTACGTCATCGTCGGCGCCAGCGGCCTGGTGAACGTGATCGCCCGGCTGCCGGACCCGCGGGAGATGGTCGAGACCGACTACGGGCGGCTCGCGCTCGGCAAGATCATCGCGTTCTGCCTGCTCGGCTGGTTCGGCTGGTGGCACCGGACGCGCACGCTGCCCGCGGTGGCCGGCGGCAGGCCGGGGGCGTTCGCCCGGTTCGCCTCCGTCGAGGCGGCCGTGATGGCCGCCACCATGGGCCTCGCCGTCGCGCTGGCCCGCACCGCGCCGCCCCCGCCGGCCGAGCCGGAGTCCGCGGTCAAGTCGCTGCTCGGCTACGACATGCCGCCGCAGGTCACCCCGGTCCGGCTGCTGACGCTCGGCCAGTTCGACCTGTTCTTCGCCGCCCTCGTCGCCGTGCTCGGCGGGCTGTACCTCGCCGCCGTGGTCCGGCTGCGGCGGCGCGGCGACTCCTGGCCCCTCGGCCGCACCGCCTCCTGGCTCATCGGGCTCGTGACGATCCTCGCCGTCACCCAGACCGGCATCGCCCGGTACGCGCCGATCCTGTTCAGCGTCCACATGGCGCAGCACATGGTGCTCAACATGCTGACGCCGATCTTCCTGGTCATCGGGGCACCGGTGACGCTGGCGCTGCGGGCGCTCAAGCCCGCCCGGCTGCGCGGCGACCGCGGGCCGCGCGAGTGGCTGACCGCCGTGCTGCACAGCCGGTACCTCGCGGTCGTCGCCCATCCCGCGGTCGCGACGCTCGTCTTCGTGGTGAGCACGTTCGCGCTGTACTTCACGCCGCTGTTCGAGGCCGCGATGCGCAACCATCTCGGCCACATCGCGATGATGGTCCACTTCCTGGCCAGCGGCTCCCTGTTCTTCTGGGTGCTGCTCGGCGTCGACCCGGCGCCCCGGAAGCTGCCCTACCCCGCCCGCCTCGTGCTGCTGTTCGTCACGATGCCGTTCCACGCCTTCTTCGGCATCGCCCTGATGAACATGAGCCAGGCGCTCGCCCGCGGCTGGTACACCTCCGTCGACCCGCCGTGGGGCACCACGATCCTGCACGACCAGCACACCGGCGGCGCCATCGCGTGGGGCTTCGGCGAGGTGCCGACGTTCCTCGTCCTGATCGTGCTGGCGTTCCAGTGGTACGTCCACGACCAGCGGCAGGCGCGGCGCATGGACCGCAAGGCCGACCGGGCGGCGAAGGCCGGCGGGCGGCCCGAGGACGACGAGCTCGCCGCCTACAACGCCCGCCTCGCGAAGCTCGCCGAGCGCGACCGCGCCGCCGGGCCGCAGGGCGCCGCGGAGCAGCGGGGCGCCGCGGAGCAACAGGACCGGGCGTGAGCGTGCGCTCCCCCGTGCGGGGGAGGGGCCCGACCGCCCGTTCTGCGAGGATCGAGCCGTGCTCCGTGTGCTCCGCCCGCTGATCGAGCCGGTGACCTGGCGGCGCTGGTCCCACCTCGTCGTGGGCGGCGCGCTGCTCATGCCGTACTGGTTCCTCGCGATCAGCCTGATCCCGCTGCTGCCGATGGGCAACGGCCTGTTCAAGGCCGTGCTGATGCTGGTCGTCATGCCGGCCGCGGCGACGTTCGTCACCGGGCTCGTGCCGACGGTGCGGCTGCTGGAGAGCTCTCTCGCCAAGGAACTCCTCAAGGGCCCCGCCGCGGCGCTCGTGCCCGGCTCGGCGGTCTCCTGGGAGAGCCGCGCCCGGGCCGCCGCGTGGTTCACCCTGCACCTCGGCACGGGAGTGGTGGTCAGCGGGCTGAGCCTGGCCCTTCCGCCGGCCGCCGTCGTGATGGTCCTCGCGCCGGCGGTGAGCTGGGACACCCGGTTCCTGGAGTCCTGGGGATGGCAGAGCGCCTGGCACCAGTGGCCCGCGCCGCCGATCGGGGTGGCGTCGCTGGCCCTGCTGCTGGCGCTGATCGTCGGGGCGGGCGCGCTGCTGGCCCGGCTGGCGCCGGTGTTCCTCGGGCCGTCCGCCGCCGAGCGGCTGGCGGACATGCGGGCCGAGGCCGTCAAGCTCGCCGAGCGCAACCGGCTGGCCAGGGAGCTGCACGACTCGGTGGGGCACGCGCTCAGCGTGGTGACCCTCCAGGCCGGCGCGGCCGGGCGGGTGCTCGACAGCGACCCCGGGTTCGCGCGCGAGGCGCTCGCCGCGATCGAGGAGTCGGCGCGGGCGGCGCTGGAGGACCTCGACCACGTCCTCGGCCTGCTGCGCGACGACCGGTCCCGCCCGGCCCCGCAGGCCACGCTGAAGGACCTCGGCCGGCTGCTGGAGCAGACGCGGATCGCGGGGGTGGCGCTGGACGCGGAGGTGGACCCGGAGGTCGAGCACGTCCCGGCCGCGGTGTCGCGGGAGGCGTACCGGATCGTCCAGGAGGGCCTGACGAACGCGCTCCGGCACGCGGGGAAGGTACCGGTGCGGCTCCGGCTCGGCACCGACGGAGAACGGCTGGAGGTCGAGATGACCAATCCGCTCGGCGCGACCCGCGGCGAGGGCGCCGGCCACGGCGGCGGCCGCGGCCTCGGCGGCGTCCGCGAGCGCGTCACCGTGCTGCGCGGCGAGATGTGCGCGGGGGCCGACGGCGACCGCTGGCGCCTGCGCGTCTCCCTGCCGCTAAGGTCCGGGGCATGACGATCAAGGTTCTGCTGGTCGACGACGAGCGGCTGATCCGGGCGGGGCTGGCCGCCATCATCGACGCCGAGGACGATCTCGCCGTCGTCGGGGAGGCCTCCGACGGGTCGGAGGTGCCGGGCGAGGTGCGCCGGCTGCGCCCGGACGTCGTCCTGATGGACGTGCGGATGCCGCGGCTCGACGGCATCCAGGCGACCCGGCACCTCCTGGCCACCGTGCCGGAGCCCCCGCGGATCATCGTCGTCACCACGTTCGAGAACGACGAGTACGTCTACGACGCGCTGAAGGCCGGCGCCAACGGCTTCCTGCTCAAGCGGACGCGCCCGGAGGAGATCCTGCAGGCGATCCGGATGGTCGCGCACGGCGACAGCCTGCTGTTCCCGGCGGCGATCCGGGAGCTGGCCGGGCGGCACGGGCCGTCCGGCGCCGGGGGCGCGGACTGGCACGGCCGGCTGACCGGCCGGGAGGGGGACGTGCTGCGGCTGATGGCCAAGGGCTACTCGAACGCGGAGATCGCCGAGGAGCTCTTCGTGAGCCCGCAGACGGTGAAGACGCACGTCGGGAACGTCCTCGCGAAGACGCAGGCCCGCGACCGGACGCAGGCGGTGATCTTCGCCTACGAGACGGGCTTCATCACGCCCGGGTGAGGTGGCAGGGTGACCGCATGAGGGACTTCCGCTTCGGGTTCAACGTCTTCGACATCGTCTCCCGGGAGGACTTCGCCGAGCGGTGCCGCCGCGGCGAGCGGTACGGCTACGACGTCGCGCTCGTGCCCGACCACCTCGGCGCCCCGGCCCCGTTCCCGACCATGGTGGCCGCAGCGGACGCGACCGAGCGGCTGCGCGTCGGCCCGCTCGTGCTGAACGCGGGGTTCTGGAACGCGCACCTGCTCGCCCGGGAGGTCGCCACCGCCGACCGGCTCACCGGGGGGCGGGTGGAGCTCGGGCTCGGCGCCGGGCACATGAAGTGGGAGTTCGACGCGGCCGGGATCCCGTGGGAGCCGTTCGGCGCCCGCGCGGAGCGGATGACCGGGCTGATCGAGGAGCTGGGCCGGCTGTTCGGCGGGGGCGACTACGAGCGGCACCGGCCGGTGGCCGAGTTCTTCGGGCTGGCGGAACTGGCGCCCGTGCAGCGCACCGGGTTCGGCGGGTCGGGCCCGCCGCTGCTGGTCGGCGGCACCGGCGACACGATCCTGCGGGCGGCGGCCCGGCACGCCGACATCGTCGGGATCGCCGGCGCGTACCAGATGAAGGGCGAACCGCCCGGGACGTTCCGGTTCGGCACCGCCGAGGAGGCGGAGGAGCGGGTCCGCTTCGCCCGCCGGCACGCCGGGGACCGGGCGGCGCGGATCGAGTGGAACGTGCTCGTCCAGCATGTGCAGGTGACGCCCGACCGGCGGGCCGAGGCCGAGCGGATGCGCGCCGAGCGCGTCCCGTACATGACGGTCGAGCAGATCCTCGACACCCCGTTCGTCCTGCTCGGGACGGAGGCGCAGATCGCCGAGCAGCTCCGGGAGCGGCGCGAGCGGTACGGGTTCTCCTACATCACGGTGCACTCGCCCTTCATGGACGTCCTCGGCCCGGTGATCGAGCGGGTCTGAGCCCCTCGGCGGCCGGACGGGCGCCGGGCGCGCCGGGCGTCCTCGGCCCGCAATTCGAACAGGGCTTACACCTCATTTACTTACAGGTAGCTACAAAAGAGACAGAAAGGAATAAGAGCGACGATCGGGGGATCATGGACGCCGTTACCCTGGCCGGGCTGCGCAAGCCGAGGC
This sequence comes from Spirillospora sp. NPDC049024, assembly GCF_040649235.1. Classification (NCBI taxonomy): domain Bacteria; kingdom Bacillati; phylum Actinomycetota; class Actinomycetes; order Streptosporangiales; family Thermomonosporaceae; genus Spirillospora; species Spirillospora sp. NPDC049024. Next base: position 50,458 of record NZ_JBEZFD010000001.1, on the reverse strand, counting down.
CCTATCCGGCGGTGTCGGTGCTGATGCCGACGCACCGCTCCGCCCGGGACGTCCGCGAGGACCGCATCCGGCTGCGCAACCTGCTGGGGGAGGTCCGGCGCCGGCTCCACGACGACCCCAAGGTGGCGCCCGACGCCGCCGACCAGGTCGTCCGGGGGCTGGAGCGTGCCGCGGGCGAGGTCGATCCGCGGCACGCGTCCGACGGGCTGGTGCTCTTCGCCGCCCCGCGCGGCGAGCACCACGCGTTCACGATCGGCCAGCCCGTGGACGAGCGGGTGGTCGTCGACACCGGGTTCGCCACCCGCGACCTCGTCGCCGACTACACCCGCACGCCGCGCTACTGGCTGCTGTCCCTGTCGGACCACTGCACGCGGCTCTGGAGCGGTCTCGGTACGGAGCTGGTCGAGCACGCGCGCGGCGGGTTCCCGGTCGAGCCGGAGCCGATCGACGAGGCGAGCGCCGGGCGGCCGGCCCGCCGGGCCGGGCGGCAGTCCCGCCGGGCCGCCGAAGGCGGCGATGGCGAGCGCCGGCGCCAGGCCATGCGGGACGTGGTGTCCGCGCTCGAACGCGTCCTCGCGCGGGACCGGCGCCCGCTGATCGTCGCCGGCGTCACCCGGCACCAGGCGCTCTTCGACGAGGTCGCCGGGCCGCACGTCACCGTGGCGGGCCGCGTCGACGGCAGCTTCGAGGGCGTCGCGCCGAGCGCGCTCGCCGAGGCGGCCCGGCCCGCGCTCGCCGCCTACGAGGACCTCCGCGAGGTCGGCGTGCTGTCGGAGCTGGAGGCCGCGCGCAGCATCCAGCGGTACGCGGGCGGGCTCTGCGAGGTGGCGGAGCTGGTCGAGGAGGGGCGCGGCGAGCACCTGGTCGTCGAGCGCGGCTACTACGCGCCCGCGGTGCGCAGCGGGGGCGAGCTGATCCCGGTGGACGGCATGCCCGGCGTGCTCAAGGGCGCGGACGTGGTCGACGACGCCGTCGACCACGTCATCGAGACGGTGCTGGAGTACGGGGGCGAGGTCACCTTCGTCTCGGACGGCTTCCTGATCGACCACGACCGGATCGCGCTGGTGACGCGCTACTGAGCCGGGCCCGCGCAGGACGGGTCGTGCCAGCCCACCCAGCCCAGCGACCAGAACCGTCCGGCGTGCGGCCGCCAGCCCGCCGGGTGCGCGGGCCAGGACGCCTCCGGCGGCGTCCCGTCCGGGAGGGGGACGACGACCGTGCACACGCCCGGCGCGGGCGGCCGTCCGGCGCGGACGTCGAAGGTGCCGAGGCGCGTCCACCACACGGGGTACATCAGGGCGGTCCTGACGGCCCAGTTGAGCGACGCGTCCGTGACGACCCCGCCGGACGCCGGACCGGCGAGCGGGGGCTCGGCCGGCACGCGCGCGTGCGGTCCCATGACGAACGCCAGCGCCGCGAGGTTCACGCCGGCGAGCGCGACGGCGGTCAGGCCCGTTCTGTTCAGCCTGGACGCCACGAGCAGACCGCAGAGCAGGGCGAGCGCGGCGAGCGTCGCCTCGCGCAGATGCAGCGCGCCCCGGTCGGCGGTCAGGAACGTGACCTCGGGGAAGTCGAACCCGATGAAGACGTGGGTGCGGAGCCGCTCGCCGGCGTAGGCGGCGACCCAGAGCCCGGATCCGCCCAGCAGCAGCGCGCACGCCGCCGCCAGTCCGACCGCCCTGCCGGTGGCGAGGCGCATGAGGGCGGCGGCCCCGGCGAGCGCGTAGACCAGCGCCACGCACGCCAGGTAGCGGCCGTAGGCGAAGTTGCCCACCCGGTGCTCGTCCGGCAGCGCGGCCGAGGAGGCGTAGGCGATGCCGCAGGTCGCCGCGAGCAGCACGCCCGCCATGACCCTGTCCGCCGCGGGCGCGCGCCGCCGCGCGAGGACCGCCGCGACGGCCACCAGCCCGGCCCCCGCCAGCCCCCAGGTGGACACGATCAGGTACCAGAGCTGCCCGGCCGCCCCCGACAGCGCCCACTCCTGCCCGGGGACCGTGGTCAGCCGCGACGTCAGGATCCCGGCGAGGTCCCGCGTCCCGCGCGGATACAGCTCGGCGCGGATGTGCGCGTTCAGCGCCGCGCCCGCCGCGTACCCGGCGACCGTGACCGCGCCCCCGGCCAGCACGGCGCGGACCCTCCGGCGTCCGGGCAGGGCCATGACCAGCAGGGCGGCGCAGTGGACGGCGAGGAGGACCGACCCGCGGGTGTGCACCGCCGCCGTGCAGGACGCGACCAGGCTCGCGAGGGCGGCGTCGAGGGCGCGGCCGCCGCGGACGAAGCGGTCCAGGGCCAGCAGCCACGCCAGGACGAGCGTCGGCAGGACGGCGTCCGCGAGCGCGAAGGCGCCGAAGAACGTCGTCGCGGGCAGCAGCGCCGCCGCGAACGCGAGCGGCAGGGCGGACCGGCGGGCGAGCCCGAACCGGCGCGCCGCCGCGTACCCGAGCGGGAACAGCAGCGCGCCCAGCACCGCGTTGATCGCCATGACGGTCGTGTAGACCGTCGCCGGCTCGTGGGAGAACCAGTAGGCGGGGGCGAGGACGAGGGGGTACCCGCCCTGGTAGAAGGTGTTGCCGGACAGGTCGCCGCCCGGCCCCCCGGCCAGCAGCCGGGCGGCGAGCAGGTAGCCGGTCTCGTCCGGGTTCGCGGCCGGGCCGGTCCGCGCCCAGGCGAACCAGAGCCGGACGGCCGCCTGCGCGAGCACGCCGGCCGCGAGGAGCCAGGGCAGCGCGCGCGGGAACCGCCGGGCGCGGTCCGGCGGGGCGGTCGGTGCCTCGGCGGCCGGCCGGGGACCCTGGCGGCGGGGCGGGAGCAGGGCGAGCGTCATGCGCCCCACGGTTCCGGCGGCCTGTCATGATCGTGTGCCGGTGATGTCCGGATCTCGTGACACGAGCGGCCAGATGATCGGGAGCGGCCGATAATGTGCGGGTGGCGAGCATTCTGTTCATCGAGGATGATCCGTCCGCCCGGGCGGCGCTGGAGCTGGCGCTGACCCGCCAGGGGCACGGGGTGACGTCCCGGGCCACCGGCGAGGACGGGCTGGAGGCGCTGCGGGCGCGGCGTCCCGAGATCGCGATCCTGGACGTGATGCTGCCCGGCATCGACGGGATCGAGGTGTGCCGCCGCATCCGCCGGGAGGACCCGCTGCCGGTCATCCTGCTGACGGCGCGGGGCGACGACCTCGACGTCGTCCTCGGCCTGGAGGCGGGCGCCGACGACTACGTGGTCAAGCCCGTCGAGCCCCGCGTCCTGGACGCCCGGATCCGCGCGGTCCTGCGCCGCGCCGACCAGACCCGCATGGACCGGTCCGTCTACGGCGACCTCGTCATCGACCGGACCTCGCTGAAGGTCACCAAGGACGGCGCCGACCTGCGCCTCACCCCGACCGAGCTGCGCCTGCTGCTGGAGCTGACGCGGCGGCCCGGCCAGGCCCTCACCCGCCAGCACCTGCTGGCCGAGGTGTGGGAGCACACCTACCCGGGCGACTCGCGGCTCGTGGACGCCTGCGTGCAGCGCGTCCGCGCCAAGATCGAGGACGAGCCGGCCGAGCCGCGGCTGATCGAGACGGTCCGGGGCTTCGGCTACCGGTTCACGGCGCCGTGAGGCGCCTCCGGTTCGGGCTGCGGATGCGGCTCGCGGCCGCGTTCACCGCGGTCGCGCTGCTGGCGTCCGTGCTCGCCTCCGGCATCTCCTACGTGCTCCTGCGGCGGGTGATGCTGCAGCGCGCCCAGGACGCGGTGCTCAACGACGTCCGCACCGCCCTCGCCCGGCAGGTCCCGTCCAACCTGCCGCCCGACGCGGAGCCCCTGGTCGCCGCGGCCCTGGAGGAGGCGCTCGGCTCGGGCCAGGGACGCGAGGCGGTGGCGGTGCCGTTGCGGCTGGACGGCGGCGTCTCCCTTCCGCCCCCGGGCAGCCTGAACGTCGTCGTCACCCGCGAGTTCGCGCGGCGCGCGACGCGGGGGGTGGTGTTCCAGCGCGTCGTGAAGCACGACAGGGCGTTCGGCAGCGATCCCTACCTGCTCGTCGGCGCCCGCGTCACCGGCTACGAGACCACGGTGGACGAGCCGTCGCGGACGACGCCGCCGATGGTGTTCGTCACCGCGAGCCTGCGCCGGGAGGCCGCCGACCTGGGGCTGTTCACCCGCACCCTGCTGATCGCGGACGCCGCGGCGCTGGCGGCCGCGCTCGGCCTCGCGCTGCTGGCCACCGGGGGCGTGCTGCGCCCGGTGCGCCGCCTCGGCGCCGCCGCCCGTGCGCTCGGCGAGGGGAGGCTGGACACCCGCGTGCGGGTGCGGGGCCGCGACGAGCTGGCCGACCTCGCCGTCACCTTCAACCGGACCGCGCAGGCGCTGGAGCGGACGGTGACGGAGCTGCGGGCGATGGAGGCCGCGTCCCGCCGGTTCGTCGCCGACGTCTCCCACGAGCTGCGCACGCCGCTGACCTCGATGATCGCCATGACGGGCGTGCTGGCCGAGGAGGCGGACGAGGGCGGCGACGGGGCCGCGGTCCGGCTCGTCGCGGAGGAGACGCGGCGGCTCGTCCAGCTCGTCGAGCACCTGATCGAGATCAGCCGGTTCGACGCGGGCGCCGCCGCCCTCGTCCTGGACGACGTCAACGTCGCCGACGCGGTCGCGGCCACCCTGGACGCGCGCGGCTGGCGGGAGGAGGTGGCGGTGGAGGGCCCCGCGGACCTGTTCGTCCGGCTGGACCCGCGGCGGTTCGACGTCATCGTCGCCAACCTCGCCGGCAACGCCCTCAAGCACGGGCGCCCGCCCGTCTCGCTGCGCTTCGGACGGCCCGAGGACCCGGAGGCCGGCGGCGTCCGGCTCGTGGTCGCCGACCACGGCCCCGGCCTCCCCGACGACGTGGTCTCCGTGGTCTTCGACCGGTTCGTCAAGGCGGAGGCGGCGCGCTCGCGCAGCGAGGGCAGCGGTCTCGGCCTGTCGATCGCGAAGGAGAACGCCCTGCTGCACGGGGGCACGCTGGAGGCGGCCAACGGGCCGGAAGGCGGCGCCGTGTTCACCCTGTGGCTGCCCGACGGAGAAGGAGGCGAGGGCTCATGAGGCGACGGCGCCGGGTGCGGGCGCTCCTGGCGGCGGCGTCCTGCGCCGCCCTGGCCGGCTGCGGGATCCGGCCGACCGGGATCATCACCGCGGGGGACCCGCCGATGGCCCAGGCGCACGCCGCCGCGATCACCGTCTACCTCGTGCGGGGCGGCGAGCCCGGGAGGGGCGGTGAGCTCGTGCCGGTGACGAGGCCGGGGCTGCCCGGGGAGCCGAACCTGGCCATCGAGCAGCTCACCGTGCCGCCGACCGAACGGGAGCGGCTGATGGGGCTGCGCACCGAGGTCCACGAACGGCTCGACGCCTACTCGGTCGACGACGTGTCCACCCCGGTGGGCCGTCGTGCCCAGCTGGTCGTCCGGCCGGCCGACCGGAAGACCGGGACGAGGAAGTGGTCGCGGACGGCCATGGCCCAGATCGCGTGCACCGGGCAGACCATCCAGGGCATCCAGAACGTCAACCTGTGGAGCACGTTGAGCACGACCAGGAGCGAATGGAGGGTCCTGAACTGCGACGACTTCTCCGACCTGCTCGGGTGATCAGCCCCGCGTCAGCCACTGGGCGGTGATGTCGCCGAGCACGGACCGGACGGTCAGGATCGCGATGCCGAGGACCAGGACCGGCATCACCACCCACCGCTCCACCTTGCCGTCCGTCCGGGGGATGACGGGCAGTTCGACCCGCCACGGCAGCGGCCAGAACACGGGACAGCCCCGCGGTGTCAGGCAGTCGCCGGCGACGTGGGCCAGGCAGCCGAGCGTCACCGCGAACCCGACGAAGCTCATGTCGATGTTGCGCATGAGCCAGACGGCGATCAGGGCCAGCGCGCAGTCGGCCAGCGCCGACTGCGGCTCCGCACCCTCGAAGTCGAGCCCGACGCCGCGCAGCCCGAGGCCCACGATCATGAACAGGCAGGCCCACCAGGCCCAGATGTAGTGGGTGGCGAGGGTGTCCATCGCCCAGCCGATGCCGACCGCGAACAGGATCGAGTGGGTGGCGTGCCGGTGCCCGCCCGACACCTTCCCGATCCACTTGCACATGTGGTTCGTGATCGGCCCGAAAGTGTTGGCGATCCGGCCGTTGTGGTGGTCGATGTCCGGCAGGATCGCGGCGCCGGCGCACACCACGGCGCCCGCCATGACCTGCTCCGGCGACAGCGCCACCGCGTGCTCGCCGAGCAGCCGCTCCTGCCCGATGATCGGGACGGCGGCCAGCCACGCCAGCGCGCCGCTCAGGGCATGCGTCTTGCCCATCATGTGCCGTTCCCCCGCCTTCCAGCGCGTATCGCCGCCCGTCTCAGGGCGGGACTCTAATCCGCTCCTGATCGTTTTCGGCGAAGACGCGCCGAAGGGGGCGTCACGTCCCTTTGATGCGCGGAGGGACCCGCCGGTTCCGCCGTCAGACGGCGTTGCGCTCCCGCGCGGAGACGACCGCCTCGACGTTCTCCTCGGCCCATTCGGTGATGGCCCCGATGGGCTTCCGGAGCGAGTGGCCGAGCGGCGTGAGGGCGTACTCGACGCGCGGCGGCACCTCGGCGAAGACGGTCCGGGTGAGCAGGCCGTCGCGTTCCATGGCGCGGAGCGTCTGGGTGAGGACCTTCGGCGTGACGCCGCCGATCAGGTTGCGCAGCTCGGTGAACCGGCGGGGGCCGCCGCTCAGGCTGAGCACGACGAGGACCGACCACTTGTCGCCGATCCGGTCCAGGATCAGCCGGGTCGGGCAGTCGGGGTCGAACGCGTTGCCCTTCATGGTTTCCACAGGGTACCTACGGCACGTTGAAGTGACCAGTATCTGATGGATACTTTCGGCGATGACGACGTTCGAGGAGGTCATCCATGAGGATTCTGCTGATCGGCGCGACCGGCATGGTCGGCCGGCGGATCGCCGCCGAGGCCCGCGGCCGCGGTCACGAGGTCACCGGTGTCACCCGCGGCGGGAGCGAGGGGACGGCCCGGGCCGAGGCGAGCGACGCCGCCGCGATCGCCCGGCTGGCCGAGGGGCACGACGCCGTCGTGCTGAGCGTGCCGCCGCCCCGGGACGGTTCGGAGACCGAGGGGCCCCTGCTGGCCGTCACCCGCGGCGTCCTGGACGCCCTGCGTCGGGCCGGCCTCCGCCGCCTCGTCGTGGTCGGCGGCGCCGGAAGCCTGGAGGTCGCGCCCGGGGTGCGGCTGGTGGACACCCCCGAGTTCCCCGCCCTCTACAAGAACGAGGCGCTCGCCGCGGCCGCGCAGCTCGGCGCGATCCGGGCGGAGGCCGGCGACCTGGACTGGACGTTCATCTCGCCCGCCGCGGTCATCGCGCCCGGCGAGCGCACCGGCGTCTTCCGGCTGGGCGGCGACCGGCTCCTCACCGACGCCGGCGGCGACAGCCGCATCAGCGCCGAGGACTACGCCGTCGCCCTGGTGGACGAGCTGGAGAAGGGCAACGCCGTCCAGCGCCGGATCACCGTGGCGTACTAGGTCAGGAGGGGATGAAGCGCCAGGCGCCGGACTCCTCGCCCGGCTCGTAGGGGGAGTCCAGGCGCTTGGCGACGACGCCGGGCAGCCCCTGCTCGCGCGCCGCGTCCAGGACGGCGCCGCCGTCGCCGGGGAACCAGGGGGCCGTCTGCCAGCGCGGGCCCGACAGGCCGAGGCCGTCGAGGCGCTCCCGCCGCTCCCGGTACGGGACGTCCAGCAGCGGATGCCCGTCCAGGTGCAGCACGTCGTAGACCATGTAGGTCTCGCGGCCGTCGAGGACGGCCAGCTCCCCGTCCAGCAGCGCGGGCCGGACGCCGAGCTCCGCTCCGAGCCGGGAGCCGAGCCCGCCGGGGCCGTCCACGGCGCGGCCCCGCTCGTCGGTGAACCGCGTCCGGCCGCCCTCGACGTAGGCGGCCATCCGCCTGCCGCCCCACGCGAACTCGAATCCCCACGCCCGCGGGTCGCGGGGCAGGCGGGCCCGCTCCTGCGGCCGCATCGGGCGCAGCGACTCCGGGAGCGGCTCGGCGTCCGGGTCGGCGGGCGGGTCCATCCGGTGGATCATCCAGTTCTTCCCGCGCGTCCTGAACAGCACGTAGCGGCCGGAGACGCGCGAGCCGTGGATGACGACCTTGACCTCGCGCTCGGACCACTTCTCCGTCTCGTAGGTCCCGCGGTCCCAGATCGTCATCCTGCCCGCGCCGTACTCGCCGCGCGGGATCTCGCCCTCGAAGGCGGCGTACTCCAGGGGATGGTCCTCGGTGTGCACGGCGAGGTGGTCGGTCTCCGGGCTCCACGGCAGGCCCTTCGGCACGGCCCACGAGACGAGCACGCCGTCGCGTTCGAGCCGCAGGTCCCAGTGCAGGCTGGTCGCGTGGTGCTCCTGGATGACGAACGTGTCGTCGTTCCCGCGGGGGACTGCCGCGTCCTCGGGGACGGGCTCCGGCGTCCGCCCCGGATCCCGCCTGCCCCGGTACTCGGCGAGCCGGTCGCCCTCGCGGGCCGGGGGAGAGGAGTGCTTCGCGGTCTTCTTCGGGGTCACGCCCGCTGCATACCCGCGATCAGCGGATGAAGACGGCGTAGTCGGCCAGATCGCCGGTGAGGGAGGGCGGCAGCCCCGCGACGGCGGACAGCTCCTCGGCGGAGAGGAACCCGCCCGTCTCCGCCCGCACCCGCTCGATCCTGTCCGCCAGCTCCGCGGTGATGCCGGGCAGCAGCTTCAGCGCCTCCGCGGGCGCGTGGTTGACGTCGACCAACCCACCGTCGTTGTACTGGCGCGGCAGGTCGGGCCGTCCGATGCGCAGCTCCTTGGCGAGGCCCGGGTCGGACGCGGCCAGCTCCCGCGCCTTCTCCCGCAGCAGCCGCTGCCGCTTGACCCGCTCCACGACGGCCTCGTTGTCGACGCCCGACAGCCCGTGCGGGTCGAACACCCCCCGCCGGATGAGGAAGGCGTGCCCGCAGCCCACCACCGCCAGGACGGCCATCAGCATGCCGGCGAACCGCACGTTGCCCCGGTCGTCGGCGGCGGACAGCACGGACAGCAGCAGCGCGAACAGCCCGGCGTACGCGACCGTCGACACCAGCAGGTGCAGGCTCCGCCGCCACAGCAGCGCGGCGGCGAACGTGAACGGCGTCGCGAAGCCGAGGCTCAGGAACGGCAGCGCCGCCCACGTCACGCTCAACGCCGCCCGCCCCGGCGGCATGGTGTCGGACGGCACCCTCGGCTCGTACGGCGCTGGGGCGTTCATCTCTTGAGAGTCTCCCGGCCGGATGTGGGGCGAATCGGACTCTAGATCGAGGTGTGGGTCACGGGAGGGTGAGGATTTCGTGGCCGTCGTCGGTGACCAGCAGCGTGTGCTCGAACTGCGCCGTGCGCCTGCGGTCCTTGGTGACGACCGTCCAGCCGTCCGCCCAGATGTCGTACTCGGGGGTGCCGAGGGTCAGCATCGGCTCGACCGTGAACGTCATGCCCGGCTCGATGATCGTGGTGGCTCCCGGGTCGTCGTAGTGGGGGACGACGAGGCCGGAGTGGAACGTTGTGCCGATCCCGTGCCCGGTGAAGTCGCGCACGACCCCGTACCCGAACCGCTTGGCGTAGGACTCGATGACCCGCCCGACCACGTTCAGCGCCCGGCCGGGCTTGACCGCGCGGATGCCGCGCATCGCCGCCTCGCGGGTGCGCTCCACCAGCAGCCGCGACTCCTCGTCGACGTCCCCGCACAGGAACGTCGCGTCGGTGTCGCCGTGCACGCCGCCGATGTAGGCGGTGATGTCGACGTTGACGATGTCGCCGTCGCGCAGGACCGTGTCGTCCGGGATGCCGTGGCAGATCACCTCGTTGATCGAGGTGCACAGCGACTTGGGGAACCCGCGGTAGCCCAGCGTGGAGGGGTAGGCGCCGTGGTCGAGCATGAACTCGTGGCCGACGGCGTCCAGCTCGTCGGTGGTGACCCCCGGGCGGACGTGCTTGCCGACCTCCTCCAGCGCCTGCGCGGCGATCCTCCCGGCGACCCGCATCCGCTCGATGGTCTCGGGCGACTTGACGTCGGGCTCGCCCGTCCGCGGCCGCTTCTTCCCCACGTACTCCGGGCGCGGAATGTTCGAGGGAACCTTGCGCATCGGGGAAACGCGTCCGGGCCGGAGCAACTGCGTCGTCATAGTGATGGAGTGTAGTCAGCGCGGTCCGGGCAACAATCCCGTGCCAGCGCATGATCGAGAGGAGCGCCCATGGCCGGTGACGACGGTGACTGGTGGTTCTGCCTGAAGCACATGAAGGTCGAGCACGGGGCCGGCTGCCCCGGCAAGGACCGGATGGGGCCGTACAAGACCGAGGGCGAGGCCGCGAACGCCCTGGCCATCGCCCGCGAGCGCAACGAGGCGTGGCGCAGGCAGAACGAGGACTGACTAGTCCGGGACCGGGCCGGAGACGGCGTCGAGGAGCCGGGCGAGGCGGCGCCGCAGCCCGCGCGGCGTCCGCGCCGGCTCCCGGCCCGCGGCCGCGCTGACGAGGTGCTGCGCCCCGTCGAACGACATGAGGGCCTCGTCAGGCGGGACGGTCAGCGCCTCGTGGGCGAGGCCGCGCAGCTCCCGGTCGCCGCCCTCCAGCGCGAGGACGGTCGCCCCGGTGCGGCGCGCGTCGTCGACCCGCTCCAGCAGCGGGACGGGCGCCTCGTCCTCGGCGACGACGAACAGCGTCTCGCCGCGCCGCGCCGCCTCCAGCCGCTCCAGCCCGATCCGCAGGTGCGCGGGCGCCCCGGCCGGCGGCTCCCAGCGCACCAGCGTGGGGGCGAGGCCCGGGGCGCCGCCGAGCCGGCTCTCGTCGTCGAGGTGCGCCGCCAGATGCCACGGGTCGCCCCCGGGCGTGCCGACCAGCAGCAGCCCTCCGGGGGTCCGGGAGGTGACGCGCAGCGCCCGGCCGAACTCCTCGGTCCGCTCCAGCCAGCCGGTCGTCGACAGGACCTCGCGCAACATCGTCATCTGCTCGGCGTCCACGGGCACCATGGTGCCTCACGCGGCGGCCGGTGCAGGCCCTTTCCCGGAGCCGACCCGGCGGCGGGCGTCCGGACCCGCGCCTGGCAGACTCGGCCGCATGACTGAGCAGCAGAAGACGCCCTACGACCTCCCCGACGCGAGCGGCCTGTCCATCGGCATCCTGGGCGGGACGGGGGACCAGGGCAAGGGCCTCGCGCGCCGGTTCGCGCTCGCCGGGCACAGGGTGACGATCGGGTCGCGCAGGGCCGAGCGCGCCCAGGCCGCCGCCGACGAGCTCGGCGCGGACCTGCCCGTCTCCGGCGCCGAGAACCCGGTCGCGGCCGGCGAGTCCGACGTCGTGATAGTCGCGGTCCCGTGGGAGGGGCACAAGGCCACGCTGGAGTCGCTGCGCGCGGAGCTGGCCGGCAAGATCGTCGTGGACTGCGTGAACCCGCTCGGCTTCGAGAAGGGCAAGGGCGCGTTCGCGCTGCCGGTCGAGGAGGGCAGCGCCGCCGAGCAGGCCGCCGCCGTGCTGCCGGACAGCCGGGTCGTCGCCGCGTTCCACCACGTGTCGGCCAGGCTGCTGCTCGACCCCGAGGTGAACGAGATGGAGCTGGACGTCCTGGTGCTCGGCAACGACCGGGAGGCCACCGACCTCGTCCAGGCCCTCGCCGGGCGGATCCCCGGGATGCGCGGCGTCTACGGCGGGCGGCTGCACAACGCCCACCAGATCGAGGCGTTCACCGCGAACCTCATCTCCATGAACCGCCGCTACAAGGCCCACGCCGGGCTCCGGATCACGGACGTCTGACCGGGGCGGACCGGTACGGTGCCAGGATGATGCCGGAATGAACGGCGCGGACGCCGCGCGGCGGCCGCTCGTCATGCTGCCGTCGTCCAGGACGGGGCCGCTGCGCGCGGTGGCGAAGCGGGTCGGGCTGGCGCTCGTCCTGCTGTTCCTCGTCGTGGCCGTCGTGTACCTCGACCGCGACGGATACCGTGACAGCGGCGGCGGGCGGCTGTCGCTGCTGGACGCCTTCTACTACGCCTCGGTGACCATGTCGACGACCGGGTACGGAGACATCACCCCGGTCAGCGACGGCGCGAGGTTCGTCAACATCGTCTTCATCACGCCCGTGCGGGTGCTGTTCCTCATCGTCCTCGTGGGCACGACCCTCGAGGTGCTGGCGGAGCGCACCCGCGACGACTGGCGAAAGTCCCGCTGGAGGGCACGCGTGCGCGACCACGTCGTGGTGGCCGGTTACGGCACGAAGGGCCGGAGCGCCATAAGGACCCTGCTGAGCACCGGGGTGCCGCCCGAGTCGATCGTGGTCGTGGACCCGGACCCGCGGGTGGTGGCCGAGGCCGCCGAGGCGGGGTTCGTCGGCATCGTCGGGGACGCGACCCGCAGCTCGGTGCTGAAGCAGGCGTCCGTCCAGCGCGCCCGCGAGATCGTGGTGGCGAGCGCCCGCGACGACACCGCCGTGCTGATCACCCTGACCGCCCGGCAGCTCAACCCGCGCGCCGGCATCCAGGCGGCGGTGCGCGAGTCGGAGAACGCCCCGCTGCTGCGGCAGTCGGGCGCCGACCACGTGGTGACCTCGTCGGAGGCGGCGGGCCGGCTGCTCGGGGTCTCCACCACGCAGCCGAACGTCGGCGAGGTCATCGAGGACCTGCTGGACCAGGGGAGCGGCCTCGACCTGGTGGAGCGCGAGGTCCTCCCGGAGGAGGTCGGCCGTCCGCTCGGCGCGGTCGGCGACCCGGCGCTCGCGGTGGTCCGCGGCGGCCGGCTGCTGCCGTTCGACGACGTCCGCTGCGCCGTCCTCGAACCGGGCGACCTGCTGATCGTGGCGCGGTCCCTCGGCCGGCGCCGCGGCCCGTCCGGGCCCGACGGGTCCGACGCTCCGGACGACCCGGGGGAGCGGACTTCCTGACGCGGGCGGGAGCGGTTTCGCCCTGCGCCGCGTCCTACTCCTGACATACCATCGGAGTGGCGACAGGCAGGGTGGAGATGAGAGAGAACCGGTCGGCAGACCCGTGGAGCGCGTTCCTGGCCCCTTCCGGGCGGAACGACGCGGTGCGGGCGCCCGGGGCCGCCCCCGCCGGGGAGCCCGGCGTCGCCGGCTACATCGAACCCGGCGCGGAGGACGCGTGTCGCCGCGTGCTCGCCCAGTTGCGGGCGGCCAACGGCCCGATGTCGCTGGAGCAGATCCACCACGCGACCCGGCTCGGGCTGCTGGAGGTCGCGAGCGCCGTCGACACGCTCCGCGAGCGCGGCCTGGTCGCGGTGGAGCGGGAGATCGACGAGGTCGTCCGGCTGACCGGCGAGTGACCGCGGCCCGATGATCGGATACGTCGTCGCCGTCTCGCTGAGCTGCCTCGTCGGCATCGCCGAGCTGGTCAGCCGGTACCGGGACCGGCCCACCACGCTGGTCCGGGTGCCGAGCACCTGGGCGTACGTGCTGATCAACGGGGGAGCGGGCGCGGGCTCGCTGCTGCTCCTGCACACCTTCGACTGGCGCTTCGGCGTCCAGTCCGCCCACGTCGCGGAGGCGACGCAGGTGCTCGTGGCGAGCCTCGGCTCGATGATGGTGTTCCGCAGCGCGGTGTTCACCGTCCGGGTCGGCGACGAGGACGTCGCGGTCGGGCCGAGCACCCTGCTGACCTCGCTGCTGGCCGCCGCCGACCGGGGCGTCGACCGGATGCAGGCCAAGACCCGCGCGCACGAGGCGGGCGAGATCATGCGGGGCGTCTCGTTCGCCAAGGCGCGGCTGGCGCTGCCGACGTACTGCCTCGGCCTGCTGCAGAACGTGCCCGCCGAGGACCAGGCCGACCTGCGCACGGCCGTGGACGCCCTCGCCGGCAGCGAGATGACCGACGGTCAGATGGCCCTCAACCTGGGGCTGCTGCTGATGAACGTCGCCGGCCCCGACGTGCTGCGCTCCGCCGTGGAGACGCTCCGCGACGAGATCACGGCGGACGACGCGGCCCCGCGCCGCGTCCCGCCGCCGCGCGACGGCCAGGTCCACGAGGGCGGGCGGCCCCGTCCCGAGCCGGTCCGCTCCGACCCCGACCAGTAGCGAACGTCACACCGCGCAGGGAACGGCACACGGCCGCGCCGGTGACGGCGCGGCCGTGTGGGGGTGGGCCCGTTCGGCGCTGAGGCTCGCGCGGGCTAGTGGTAGGTGTGCTCGGGCCCTGGGAAGACTCCGCCCACGACCTCGTCGGCGTAGGCGCGGGCCGCCTCGCCGAGCAGGGTGTTCATGTCGGCGAACTTCTTGACGAACTTCGCGGTGCGCGGGGTGAGCCCGGCCATGTCCTGCCAGACGAGGACCTGCGCGTCGGTCCGGCCGCCGCCGCCGATGCCGATCGTCGGGATGGACAGGGACGCGGTGACGCGGGCGGCGAGGTCCTCGGGGACGCATTCGAGGACGACGGAGAACGCTCCCGCGGCCTCCAGGGCCTTGGCGTCGGCCATCAGCTCGTCGCCGTCCTGGCCGCGGCCCTGCACCCGGTAGCCGCCGAAGGCGTTCACCGACTGCGGGGTGAGGCCGAGGTGGCCCATCACCGGGATGCCGGCCGCCACCATCGCCTCGGCCTGCGGGAGGACCCGGCGCCCGCCCTCCAGCTTGACGGCGTGGGCGCCGGTCTCCTTGAGGAACCGGGTGGCGGTCGTCAGCGCCTCGGCGACGCCCGTCTGGTACGAGCCGAACGGCAGGTCGGCGACGACCATGGCGCGCTTGGAGCCGCGGACGACGGCCGCGGTGAGCGGGATCAGGTCGTCCACGGTGACGGGGATGGTCGAGTCGTAGCCGTAGACGACCATCGCGGCGGAGTCGCCGACGAGCAGCACGGGGATGCCGGCCTCGTCGAAGATCCGCGCGGTGAGCGCGTCGTAGGCGGTGAGCATCGGCCACTTCTCGTGCCGCTCCTTGGCCGCGGCGATGTCGCGTACGGTGACCCTGCGCCCGCTCGTACCGCCGTAGAGTGCGGTCGGCTGCGCCGGGGATGCGACGGAAGAAGACATGCAGAACCTCCGCTGGTCTTGAGGCGCCACTGTGGCGTACCCAGACGGAATCGATGGTGCCACCTGACCAACGATTCGGGTACCCCTCCCCATTCCGAAAATTTCTTCGCCGGACCGGGAAGAGATTCCGAAACGATACCGTTGCGTATCGACATGGACCCCCAGACGATCCAGCGGCGCCGGTGGTACATCCTCGGCGTCCTGACCATGAGCCTGCTGGTGGTGGTGCTCGACAACACCATCCTGAACGTCGCGCTCAAGACCATCGCCGACCCCGACAAGGGCCTGGGCGCCACCCAGAGCCAGCTCGAGTGGGCGATCAACTCCTACACGCTCGTCTTCGCCGGCCTGCTGTTCACCTTCGGGGTGGTCGGCGACCGGATCGGCCGCAAGCGCGTGCTCGTCGGCGGCATGGCGGTGTTCGCCCTCGCCTCGCTGGCCTCGGCCTACGCACAGTCGCCCGAGCAGCTCATCTACGCCCGCGCCCTGATGGGCCTCGGCGGCGCCGCGGTCATGCCGCAGACGCTGTCGATCATCACCAACGTCTTCGAGCCGCACGAGCGCGCCCGCGCCATCGGCATCTGGGCCGGCGCGGTCGGCCTCGGCGTCGCCATCGGCCCGCTCACCGGCGGCCTGCTGCTCGCCCACTTCTGGTGGGGCTCGGTCTTCCTCATCAACGTGCCGGTCATCGCGGTCGGCGTCCTCCTGATGGCGTTCCTGGTCCCCGAGTCGCGCAACCCCGCCCCCGGCCGCCTCGACCCGGTCGGCGTGGTGCTGTCGGTGATCGGCCTGGTCGTCCTTTCGTACGGGATCATCCAGGGCGGCGAGAAGGGCGACTGGCTCCAGTTCCCCGTGCTCGGCCCGATCCTCGCCGGCGCCGCCTTCCTCGCGCTGTTCGTGTGGCACGAGGCCCGCACCGCGTCCCCTGCCTTCGACGTCCGGCTGTTCAAGGACGCGCGGATGTCGGCCGCCGTCGCGTCCATCGCGCTGTGCTTCTTCGCCGCGACCGGCGTGTTCTTCTTCGCCAACTTCTACATGCAGTCGGTGCGCGGCCTGACGCCGCTCCAGTCCGGCGCCATGGTGCTGCCGTTCGCGGTCGCCCAGCTCGCCTTCGCGCCGCGCAGCGCCGCGATGGTCCGCCGCTACGGCGCCAAGGCGGTCTGCACCGCCGGGCTGCTGCTGGTCTCCGCCGCGCTGGCGAGCTACCAGTTCGTCGGCGTCCACACCTCCATGTGGATCCTCGGCGCGATCTTCTTCGTGCAGGGCGTCGGGATGGCCAACGTGATGCCGCCCGCCACCGAGTCGGTCATGTCCGCGCTGCCGCGCGAGAAGGCCGGCGCCGGATCGGCCATCAACAACACCGCCCGCCAGGTCGCGGTCGCGATGGGCGTGGCCGTGCTCGGCTCCGTCGTCGCCTCCGTCTACCGCGGCGACCTGCGCGACGAGCTCGCCGCGCTGCCCGCGGGCGCGCGGCAGGCCGCCGCCGAGTCGATCGAGGGCGCGCACGCCGTCGCCGCCCAGATGGGCCCCGCCGGCCAGGGCCTGGTCGGCCCCGCCGACGCCGCCTTCGTGCACGCCATGCACGCCGCGTCCGTCGCCGCGGCCGTGATCTCCTTCCTCGGCGCCCTGGTCGTCCTGAAGTGGATGCCGGGACGCGGTGCCGCGGCGACGCCCGAGCAGGCGCCGGCGCCGGCCGAGCGGCGGCCGGAGAAGGCAGCCGTGTGACGGGGCCGGTGTGGCAGGGTGAGGGCATCATGACCGGGACCGAGCGGCGGCACGCGGGGCGGCCTCGCAGCGAGCGCGCCGAGAAGGCCATCATCGAGGCCACCCTGGACCTGCTGGCCGAGGAGTCGGGGGTGGCGGGCGTCTCCATCGAGGCGGTCGCCGCCCGCGCCGGCGTCGGCAAGACGACGATCTACCGGCGCTGGCCCAGCAAGGAGGCGCTGATCGTGCACGCGCTCGGCGCCGTGAAGGAGCCGCTGCCCGAGCCGTCCGGCGCGTCCGTCCGCGAGGACCTCACCGCGATCGCGCGGCGCCTCGCGGGCGACCGGCACCGCCGCTACTCCCGGTGCTTCTGGAACGTCGTCGGCGGCGCGGAGAAGCACCCGGAGCTGTACGCCCGCTACCGGCAGGACGTCATCGAGCCGCGGCGCGACGTCGTCCGCAGGGTGATCCAGCGCGGGGTCGACTCGGGGGAGCTGCGCGCCGGCCTCGACGTCGAGGTCGCGATGTCGCTGCTGCTCGGCTCGCTGACCGCCAAGCGGCCGCAGGAGACGTTCCCCGAGGGGTACGCCGAGGCGGTCGTCGACACCCTCTTCGAGGGCATCGGGAGCGCCCGCGAAGGCCGTCCGGAAGCGGACGACGAGCGGTTTTCGGCGCGGTAAGCGCGATCTTCTCCCCTTACCGCTGCGTCATGCCCCATACTGTCGCTGGGTAGTGGTGAGACGACCGGCTGTCTGGAGCGCGTCACGTGAGATCCGTCATGGCGCCGCGAGGCGATGCCCCCGCCACCGATTCGGCGTCCCGGACCCTTGTCCTGGGCATCGACGGTGCCCGGCGAATCGTGCAGTGCGGCCCCAACGCCAAGGCCGTCCTCGGCCGTGCCCCCGAGGACCTGATCGGCCGCCCGGCCACCGACCTGGTGGGCGACGAGGCGAAGGCCGAGCTCGAGACGCTGCTGGAGGCCAACGACGCCGGCCAGGAGCGCAACGGCGTGATGGGCGTGCTGCGCGGCGACGGCGGCGCGTCCGCCGACGCCCTGGTCACCGTGCAGCCGATGCTCGGCGGCGGCCCGGGCACGGCGCCCTCCGCGCTGCTGTTCGTCCGGGTCGAGCTGCCGCCGAGCGAGCGCTACCAGGACCCGGCCCTCATGCGGCGCGCCCTGATGGACGACCCGCTCACCCGGTTCGGCGCGACCCTCGACCTCGACCAGTCCGCCCGCGGCCTCGTCGACGTCGTCGTCCCGCACTTCTGCAACGCCGCCTCCGTGCTGGTCCTGGAGAGCCTGGTCGCCGCCGACGAGGTGCACACCGAGTCCGGCTCGGCGGTGCTGCGCCGCATCGCGGTCACCTCCGACGACGGCAACCCGGCCTGGACCTCCACGTTCCCCGTCGGCGAGGTGCTCGTCTTCCCCGAGGGCACCCCGTACCGGCAGGTGATGGAGACCGCGCGGCCCGTCCACCTGCCGCACATCGAGGTGGACGCCGCGAGCGAGATCGCCCGGCGGTGGCGGCGCGGCCCGGCGGGCGAGCTGCTGTCCAACGTGTCGATGGTGCTGCTGCCCATGATCGCCAGCGACACGCTGCTCGGCTTCATCGCCTGCACCCGCATCCCCGGGTTCCGCAAGTTCGACGCCTACGACGTCGAGATCGGCATGGAGTTCGCCGCCCGCGCCGCCATCGTCATCGACAACGCCCGGCGCTACAGCCGCGAGCGGGCCACCGCGCTCGCGCTGCAGCGCAGCCTGCTGCCGCTGCGCCTGTCCGCGCCGTCCTCCGTCGAGGTCCGGCACCGCTACCTGCCGGGGAGCAAGCTCGTCGAGGTCGGCGGCGACTGGTACGAGTCGATCGCGCTGCCCGGCGCCCGCGTCGCCCTGATCGTCGGCGACGTCGCCGGGCACGGCGTCCGCGCCGCCGTCACCATGGGCCGGCTGCGCACCGCCCTGCACACGCTCGCGAACCTGGAACTGCCGCCCGCCGACGCCCTGCACGTCATGCACGAGCTGATGATCGAGCTGGGCGAGCAGGAGCCGCACTTCGCCACCTGCGTGTACGCGGTCTACGACGCGACCACCGGCACCATCGAGATCGCCTCGGCCGGGCACCTGCCGCCGCTGCTTGCGAGCCCCACCGGCGACAACGAGTACCTGAAGGTCCCACCCGCCCCGCCGCTCGGCGTCGCGGGCGGCGCCGCCATCGAGAGCCGCGAGTTCACCGTCGAGGACGGCAGCCTCTTCGTCATCTACACCGACGGCCTCGTCGAGAACCGGGGCCGCGACATCGACGACGGCCTCGCCCGCCTCCAGAAGATCTTCGGGCGCGACTCGGTCGACCGCTCCATGGAGGACCTCGCCAAGACCACCCTCGCGGGCGTCTACGCCGACCAGCACCGCGACGACATCGCCGTCCTGATCGCCCGGCTGCGCCGCCTCCCGGCCGACCGCTACTCCTCCTGGACGCTGCCCGCCGACCCGGCCGCCGTCCGCCGCGCCCGCGGCCTCGTCCGCGCCCGCCTGGCGGAATGGGACCTGGAGGACCTCGACTACACCACCGAGCTGCTGGCGTCCGAGCTCATCACCAACGCGCTCCGCTACGCCCCCGGCGCGATCGAGCTGCGCCTCCTGCTGGAGCGCACCCTCGTCGTGGAGGTCCT
Source organism: Spirillospora sp. NPDC049024 (assembly GCF_040649235.1). NCBI lineage: Bacteria > Bacillati > Actinomycetota > Actinomycetes > Streptosporangiales > Thermomonosporaceae > Spirillospora > Spirillospora sp. NPDC049024. The sequence continues at coordinate 31,076 of NZ_JBEZFD010000001.1, read as the reverse complement.
CGACCGCTCCGCCGCCCTGCCGCGCCTCCGCCGCGCCGAGGACGACGACGAGAACGGCCGCGGCCTGCTGGTGGTCAGCCAGCTGGCCCACCGCTGGGGCAGCCGCCGCACCGCCGCCGGCAAGGTCGTCTGGTGCGAGCAGATCGTCCCCGGCGTAGACCCCGACGCCTCAGAACAGGTCCCCGCCTGGCCCGAAGAGGCCTGGCCCGGCGAACTCCACCACAGAGAATAAAGGGGGGCGACCCCCCTTACCCCCCGTTGCGAGCCGGGCGATCCTCACGCCCCGGGTGCGGTTCCTGTGCCCGTGCAGGTTTGTTGCGTGGCGCTGCGGTCGCCCGGCTCGGCGGGTCGGGCGACCTCCAGGCGCCAGAGCGCCTTCCGGCCACCCGACCCGCGCCCTGGCTCAGGTTGGGGTCGCTACTCCTGGGCTAAGACGGCTTCTCCTTCCAGCGGTTGGTGATGGGGAGGCGGCGGTCGCGGCCGAAGTTCTTCGGGGTGATCTTGGGGCCGGGCGGGTACTGGCGGCGCTTGTACTCGGCGATGTCGACGAGGCGGATGGCGCGTTCGACCAGGGCGGGGTCGTGGCCGGCGGCGACGAGGGCGTCGCGGCCCATGTCGCGTTCGACGTAGTCGGCCAGGACCGGGTCGAGGAGGGCGTACTCGGGGAGGGTGTCGCGGTCGCGCTGGTCCGGGCGCAGCTCGGCGGACGGCTCCTTGACGATGATCGCCTCGGGAATGGGCTCCTGCTCGAAGGGGTGCAGGAGCGGCGAGTCCGCGCCCACCTGGGTGTTGCGCCAGCGGGCGAGCTCCCAGACGGTGAGCTTGAAGACGTCCTTGATGGGGCCGAAGCCGCCCGCGGAGTCGCCGTAGAGGGTGGAGTAGCCGGTCGCGAGCTCGCTCTTGTTGCCGCCGGTGAGGACGAGGTGGCCGTGCTCGTTGGACAGGGCCATCCAGACGTTGGCGCGGATGCGGGCCTGGAGGTTCTCCTCGGCGAGGCCGTGGAGGTCGAGCTGCTCCTCGAACGCCTCGACCATTCCGGGGATGGGGACGATGCGCGAGTTGATCCCCTGCCGCTTCACGAGCTCCTCGGCGTCCACGACGGAGCCCTCGGAGGAGTAGCGGCTCGGCAGCAGGACGGCGTGCACGTTCTCCGGGCCGATGGCGTCGGAGGCGATGGTGGCGACGAGGGCGGAGTCGATGCCGCCGGACAGGCCGAGGACGACGGAGCGGAAGCCGTTCTTGCGGACGTAGTCGCGGGTGCCGAGGACGAGCGCCGCGTACACCTCGGCGAGGTCCTCCAGGGGCCGCGCGACCGCCGGCGGCTCCGCGGGGTAGGCGGGCAGCGGGTCGGCGGACAGCACGCGCCGCTCGATCGTGATCGTGGTGCCGTCGTGCGCGTCGACGCGGGTGGGGCCCTCGTCGGCGGCGGGGCCGGCGGCGGGCAGGTCGAGGTCGGCGACGAGGAGGTGCTCGACGAACTGGGGGGCGCGGGCCAGGGGGGAGCCGTCCGGGCCGACGATGACGGAGTCGCCGTCGAAGACGAGCTCGTCCTGGCCGCCGACCAGGTTGACGTAGGCGAGCGCGCAGCCGGCCTCGCGGGCGCGGTCGGCGCACAGTTCGAGGCGGACGTCGTCCTTGTTGCGCTCGTAGGGGGAGGCGTTGACCGCCAGCAGCAGGCCGGCGCCGGTGGCCCGGGTGACGCCGACCGGGCCGCCGTCCTGCCAGAGGTCCTCGCAGATGACGGTGGCGACGTCGACGCCGTGCACCCGGACGACCGGCAGCCGGTCGCCGCGCGCGAAGATCCGGTACTCGTCGAACACGCCGTAGTTGGGCAGGTGGTGCTTGGCGGAGCGGACGACCACCTCGCCGCCGTGCAGCCATGCGGCGGCGTTCAGCGGAAGGGCGCCGGGTCGCCGGGCCTTGCCCTCGCCGACGGGCGGGCAGTCGAGGTAACCGGTGACGACGGGCAGGTCGCCGAGGCCCTCGTCGGCGAGCCGGCGGGCGAGGCGTTCGAGGACGTCGCGGGACGCCTCGACGAAGGACGTGCGGAGCGCGAGGTCCTCCACGGGATAGCCGGTCAGCATCATCTCCGGGAATGCGACGAGGTGCGCGCCCGCCTCGGCGGCGCGGCGCGTCCACGCCACGATCTGGTCGGCGTTGCCGTCGAGGTCGCCGACGGTCGAGTTCACCTGTGCGAGAGCGATCCTGAGTTGTGCCACGGTCCAAGGGTAGAACCCCCGGCCCGGTTTCGTCATTCTGACGAGAAGTGGGCGTCGAGCACGGCGGCGTGCCGCCGCCGGATCGCGGGGCCGAGCGCGAGCTGCGCCGCGGCGGCCGCGAGGGCGAGACCCCCGCAGGTCAGCCACAGTGCGGGGCCGCCGCCGGCACCGAGCAGCTGGGTGCCGCCGAGCGGCGCCAGGAGGAAGCCGCCCGACCACGCCATCCCGTACAGGCCGCCGTACCGGCCGCGCAGGGACGCGGGCGCGAGGTCGGCGACCACGGCCTGCAGGACGGACGCGGCGGTGATCTCCCCCAGCGTCCACACCAGGATCGTCGCGGTGTAGGCGGCCACCGACGAGGCGAGCGAGGTGAGCCCGTAGCCGACTCCGACCAGCGCGAACCCCGCCACCAGGACCAGGGTGTGGTCGCGCCGGGCGAGCCACGCGTTCACCAGCGGCTGGACGATGACGATCAGCACGCCGTTCGCGGCGATCGCCAGGCCGTAGGACCGCGGGCCGAGCCCGTCCTCCTTCATGGCGAGCGGCATGGTCGTCATGCCCTGCATGAGCACGAACGTGTAGACGAGGGTGACCAGCACGTAGCCGACCATCACCCGGTCGCGCAGCACCCGGCCGAACCCGCCCGCCGGGCCCGCGTGGACGTCCCGGACGCGCGTCTCGGGGACCGCCCGCCACACGAGCAGCCCGAAGGCCGCGCAGGTGAGGGCGTCGATCCAGAACAGCCAGAGGAAGCCCTCCTGCGCTAGCGTCCCGCCGAGCACCATGGCGACCGCCCAGCCGAGGTTGACCGCCCAGAACAGCAGCCCGAACGCGCGCGGGCGGTCGGCGGGGGAGATGATGTCGGCCACCATCGCCTGCGCGGCGGGCCGGTACATGTCCAGCAGCAGGCCGAGCACCAGCGCCGCCGCGAGGATCGCGGCGAGGCCCTGGGCGTAGCCGAGCGCGAGCATGGCCGCGCCGGTGCCGACGGTCGCGGACGTCAGCGTCACGCGGCGGCCGAAGCGGTCGGCGAGCGCGCCGCCCGCGAGCTGCCCGACGAGCGAGCCCGCGCCCAGGACGGCCATCGCCACACCGGCCTGGGCCAGCGACAGCCCGCGCACGGTCGTCAGGTAGAGGCCGAGGAACGGCTCGACCATGGTCCCGAGCCGGTTGAGCAGGGTGCCCGCCCACAGCACCCAGTAGGTCCGGGGGAAGCCGCCGACACGGGGGCGCAGGAACGCCGCGAACCTGCCGGGCGCTGGACCGACAGGAGTCTCTTCCAGAGTGGTCACTTTCACGATGGTGGGGGCCTCGCGCGTGCCGAGACATTTATTTAGTCTGGGCTAAATGATCGAGTTCGTCCTCGCGCCGGACGACGTGGCGCGGGTCCGGTTCGCGTTCTCACCGCTGTGGGAGATGGTGCGCAGCGTGCGGGTGCTCGCCGACCCGTCCGGCCACGCGCTCCACCTGCCGTGGGTGCGCAGGGTCCGGCCCCGGCTGCGCGGGCTCGGCATCGAGCCGCTGCTGGAGGTCGTCTCGCCCGCCGGGTACATCCCCGACTTCCTCACCCCGCCCCCGGACACGCCGCTGCCCGACCTCGGCGCGGAGCTCGCGGCCGTGCGCGCCACCCCGCCCGAGGTCGTCGCCGCGGAGCTGACCTGGACCGGGCACGGCAGGCGGCTCGCTCCCGCCCGCCGCGCCATGGCCGCCGATCCCGTCCGCGCCCTGGAGACGCTCGCCGACCTCCTCGAACGGTACTGGGAGGCCGCCGTGGAGCCGTTCTGGCCGCGCGTCCGCGACCTCCTGGAGGGGGACGTCCTGCGCCGCAGCGGCGCGCTCGCCGCCGAGGGCGCCGCGGGCGTGTTCGCCGACCTGCACGAGGCCGTCTCCTGGCGCGCCGGGACGCTCACCGTCGACCGCCCCTGGGACTTCCGCGGGGAGCTGGCCGGGCGCGGGATCCTGCTCGTCCCGAGCGCGTTCGTGTGGCCGCAGGTCTCGGTGATGGTGCCGCCCTACCAGCCGATGCTCAGCTACCCGCCGCGCGGCGTCGCGACGCTCTGGGAGACCGGGCCGGCGGACGGGCCGCGCGCCGGCGCCCTGGCCGCGCTCATGGGGCGCCGCCGGGCCGAACTGCTCACGGCGCTCGCCACGCCCGCCTCAACCACCGACCTTGCGAGGCGGACGGGGGTGACCGCGGGGGCTGTCAGCCAGCATCTCGGCGTGCTGCGCGCCTGCGGCCTCGTCACCGGGCACCGCATGGGCCGCCGGGTCCTGTACGTCCGCACGCCGGCCGGGGACGCCCTCGCCGGCGCTCAGCGCAGCGACGCGAGCGCGTCCAGGCGCGGCGGCGCCGGGGAGGCGTCCGGCCCGTAGCGGCCGGACTCGGCGAGCCAGTCCATGTGCGCGCGCGGCGTGTCGAGCAGGACCTTGACGACCTGCGCGGCGGCGGCGCGCTGCGCGACCGTGAGGTCCAGCCGGTCGAGCATCGCGGGCAGGCTGCGCGCCGCCGACCACGCCTCCTCCAGCCGGTCCGCGATCCGGTCGGCCACCAGGGCGGCCGCGCGCGCCGCGTCCAGCCCGTGCTCCCCGGCGAGGACCGACGGCAGGTCGTGGACGTCGCCGCGCGCGGCCTCCATGTCGTGCGAGGCGAGGTCGTTGGCCCAGGCCACCGCGTCGGCGACGCCGTCGGCGAGGGTCTTCCACCGGGGCGTGCGCAGCAGCCGCGCGGGCAGTTCGACGCCGAGGACGGCCTCGATGAGGTCGAACAGGAACGGGCCGCACGCCCGGCGGCGCAGCGCCGGGTACTCCGCCTCGGTCGGGACGTGCCCGATCCGCCGGTTGACCGCCTCCTCGGCGCAGCCGTCCCGGTGCGCCTCCAGGTGCAGCATGAAGCGGCGGCGCCAGTCGCGGCTCATCCCCTTGGACGTGGCCTGCCACAGCTCCACCAGCACCGCCTCCAGCGGGCGGGCGCCGGGCCGGGCGTGGCCGCGCCGCATCGCGCGCAGCAGGTCGTCGTAGAGCGCGTGGACGGCGCTGCCGCTGTCGGCGAGGGGCGTGTGGTCCAGCGTGTCGTCCAGGGCCAGCGTCCAGGTGAGCCAGCGGGCGAACAGGTCCACGGCGGCGAGGTCGGCGGACGGCAGGACGCGGGCGGCGAGCCGTTCGCAGCGGGCCCGGCCGAGCGGGGAGGTGTCCGGATCTCCGAGCACCAGTCCGCGGCCGCGGGCCCAGGCCTCGACCTGCGCGCACAGCTGCCACGACTCCGGGTGCATGGCCGACGGCGTGGCCAGGGCGGTCACCCGGTCGGTCATCGAGAGAAGAAGTGAGATGTCCACGACGCGACCCACGCTAACGATCAGTGCGGCGGCCGCCCATGATCGCCACGTCAATTTCCGGGAAACGGATATCCGGGGACGGTCACGGGCGAGTCAGCCCCCGCCCCTGCCGTCCACCCGGGCGGCCGTGCGATAGTGCGTTGATCAGAAGGCAGCATGATCAGGAGGAAACGTGTCGAGACGGACGACACTCCGGGCGCTCGGCGCGGGGCTCGCGGCCCTGGCGCTGACGGCGTCGGCGTGCGGCGGCGACAAGGGCGCGACGGTGCAGGGCGTGAAGCTCATCGAGAAGGGCGCGCTCACCTCGTGCACGCACCTGCCCTATCCGCCCTTCCAGTCGGAGGACAGGAAGTCGGGCAAGGTCGTCGGCTTCGACGTCGACCTCATCGACCTGGTCGCCAAGCGGCTCGGCGTCACCCAGAAGATCGTGGACACCCCGTTCGAGACGATGAAGACGGGCTCGGCGCTCAACGCCGGCAAGTGCGACATCCAGATGGGCGGCATGACGATCAAGCCCGACCGGGTGAAGTTCATGGACGTCTCCGCCCCCTACTTCGACGCCACCCAGTCGCTGATGGCGAAGAAGGGCAGCGGGATCACCTCGCTCGACGACGTCAAGGCCAAGAAGCTCAAGCTCGGCTCGCAGGCGAGCACCACCGGCGAGGACTTCGTCAAGGGCAAGGGCTTCGACCCGCGCTCGTTCGACAACTCCAACGCCGAGCTGAACGGCCTGCGCACCGGCCAGGTGGACGTGATCGTCCAGGACGACCCGGTCGTCAAGGGCTGGCTGAAGGACCCGGCGAACTCCGGCTTCGAGATCGCCGCGAACCTCAACACCGGCGAGCAGTACGGGTTCTGGATGCGCAAGGGCCACAACCCCGAACTGGTGAAGATCACCAACCAGGTGATCGCGCAGGCGAAGTCGGACGGGACCTACAAGCGGATCTACGAGAAGTGGATCGGTCCAATGCCGCCGAGCGCCGGCGGCGGATCGTGACCGCCGAGCCGGCCGGGGCGGCGGCGCCGGGCGGGCTGACCCGCCGGCGCCGCCGGCAGCTCTCCCTCGGCGGCCAGTACGGGATCTTCATCGTCGTCATCGTGCTGGTCGCGGCGCTCGCCGACTGGGGCACCCTGCGGCTCAACTTCGCCAACTGGGACGTCGCGAAGAGCCTGTTCCCCGACATCATCACGATCGGGCTGCGCAACACCGCCGTCTACACCGCGGTCGGGTTCGGCCTCGGCCTCGGCGGCGGGCTGGTCGTCGCGCTGATGCGGCTGTCGTCGGTGCCGCCGTACCGGTGGTTCGCCACCGGCTACATCGAGGTCTTCCGCGGCCTGCCGCTCCTGCTGATCTTCATCTTCGTGGGCGTCGGCGTGCCGCTGGCCTTCCCCGGCACCAACATCCCCGGCGGCGCCGCGGGGCAGGCGGGCCTGGCCCTCGGCCTCGCCGCCACCGCGTACATGGCCGAGACGATCCGGGCCGGGATCGAGGCCGTCCCGAAGGGGCAGCTGGAGGCGGCGCGGTCGCTCGGCATGTCGCACACCCGCGCGATGCGCTCGATCGTCATCCCGCAGGCGTTCCGGATCATCATCCCGCCGCTGACCAACGAGCTGGTGCTGCTCTGCAAGGACTCCTCGCTGGTGCTGTTCCTCGGCATCACGCTCGAACAGCGGGAGCTCACGAAGTTCGGCCGCGACCTCGCGGGCGAGCAGGGCAACACCACCCCGATCATCGTGGCCGGGATCTGCTATCTGCTCATCACGATCCCGCTGAGCCTGCTGGCCCGGCGGCTGGAGGCGCGGCAGCGCAGGGGGCGGCGATGACGAGCCTCGGCAAGGACACCGGGAACCCGGCGGCCATCGAGATCAGCGGTCTGCACAAGTCGTTCGGGGCGAACGAGGTGCTGCGCGGCATCGACTTCCGCGTCGAGGCGGGGGAGGTCGTCTGCGTGATCGGCCCCTCCGGCTCGGGCAAGTCGACGCTGCTGCGGTGCGTCAACCTGCTGGAGGAGCCCTCCGCCGGGACGGTCCGGGTCGGCGGCGCCGAGGTCACCGACCCCGAGGTCGACATCGACGCCGTCCGCCGCCGGATCGGCATGGTCTTCCAGTCGTTCAACCTGTTCCCGCACCTCACCGCGCTCGGCAACGTCATGATCGCCCAGCGGAAGGTGCTGCGGCGCGGCCGGGCGGAGGCCGAGCGGACCGCCCGGGAGAACCTGGAGCGGGTCGGGCTCGCCGACAAGGTCGACGCCTACCCGGCGCAGCTGTCCGGCGGCCAGCAGCAGCGCGTGGCGATCGCCCGCGCGCTCGCGATGGGCCCCGAGGTGATGCTGTTCGACGAGCCGACGTCCGCGCTCGACCCCGAACTGGTCGGGGACGTCCTCGGCGTCATGCGCGGGCTCGCGGAGGCGGGGATGACGATGCTCGTCGTCACCCACGAGATGAGCTTCGCCCGGGAGGTGGCCGACCGGGTGGTGTTCATGGACGGCGGGGTGGTCGTGGAGGAGGGCCCGCCCGCCCGGGTGATCGGCGATCCGGAGCACGAGCGGACGAGGACCTTCCTTTCGCGCGTCCTCGACCCGGCCGCCGCGCGGATCGAGGACGGTCCCGGGTCGGATATGTTCCGATCACCGGCCGCGGACGCGTAACGTCGCGGTAACAGCGGCCGGGCATACTGCAGATGTAGCCGGACCGGCTCAGCACGGCCGGCATGCCGGGCCCGCGTCGTCGACACCGCAGTCCCGCCGACAGGGCAGTACCGAGGGAGAGGGCATTGGACCGTCAGCAGGAGTTCGTGCTCCGCACTCTTGAGGAGCGCGACATCCGCTTCATCCGGCTGTGGTTCACCGACGTGCTCGGGTTCCTGAAGTCGGTGGCCGTCGCCCCCGCCGAACTGGAGGGCGCCTTCGGCGAGGGCATCGGCTTCGACGGCTCGGCGATCGAGGGCTTCGCCCGGGTGTACGAGGCCGACATGATCGCCAAGCCGGACCCGTCCACCTTCCAGGTACTGCCCTGGCGGTCGGAGTCGCCGGGCGTCGGCCGCATGTTCTGCGACATCCTCATGCCGGACGGGACGCCGAGCTTCGCCGACCCCCGCTACGTGCTCAAGCGCGCCCTCGCGCGGGCCGCCGACCTCGGGTTCACCTTCTACACCCACCCCGAGATCGAGTTCTTCCTCCTCAACGACAAGCCCGAGGACGGCCGCGAGCCCGAGCCGGCGGACTCGGGCGGCTACTTCGACCACACCCCGCACAGCGCCGCGCACGACTTCCGGCGCAACGCGATCACGATGCTGGAGGCGATGGGCATCTCGGTGGAGTACAGCCACCACGAGGGCGCCCCCGGCCAGCAGGAGATCGACCTCCGGTACGCCGACGCGCTCACCACCGCCGACAACATCATGACGTTCCGGCTCGTCATGAAGGAGGTCGCGCTGGAGCAGGGCGTCCACGCCTCCTTCATGCCGAAGCCGTTCACCGAGTACCCCGGCTCGGGCATGCACACCCACATGTCGCTGTTCGAGGGCGACCGCAACGCCTTCTACGAGCCCGGCGCGGAGTTCAAGCTCTCCAAGGCGGGACGGGCGTTCATCGCCGGGCTGCTGCGGCACTCCGCGGAGATCACCGCCGTGTGCAACCAGTGGGTCAACTCCTACAAGCGGCTGTGGGGCAACGTCGGCTCCACGGCGGGCCTGGGCGGAGAGGCCCCCTCGTACATCTGCTGGGGGCACAACAACCGGTCCGCCCTCGTCCGCGTCCCCATGTACAAGCCGCACAAGGGCCACTCGACCCGCATCGAGTTCCGGTCGCTGGACACGGCCGCGAACCCCTACCTGGCGTTCGCGGCGATCCTCGGGGCCGGGCTCAAGGGGATCGAGGAGGGCTACGAGCTGCCGCCGGGCGCCGAGGACGACGTCTGGGCCCTCACCGTGGCCGAGCGGCGCGCCCTCGGCATCGAGCCGCTGCCGCAGAACCTGGACGAGGCCATCCACGCGATGGAGCGCAGCGAGCTGATGGCCGACGTCCTCGGCGAGCACGTCTTCGACTTCTTCCTGCGCAACAAGCGCCAGGAGTGGGAGGACTACCGCCGCCAGGTGACCGAATTCGAGCGGAAGCGGCTGCTGGCCGTCCTCTGAGGCCCGTACCGGATTACGGTTGGTCCTGTGACCGAGTCCTGGACTTCCGACCGCCGTCCCTCGCTCGCCGGACGCCTGGCCCGGCTCGGCTTCACCCACGCGGCGCGGGCGGAGCGGCTGCTCGCGGAGGCCGAGCGGGACGGTTCGGGGCCCGATGACCGCCTGCTCGACGCGCTCGGCGGCACCGCCGACCCCGACCTCGCCCTGGACGGGCTGCTGCGCCTGCTCCCCGCCGCCGGCGGCGAGCTGCGCGCGGCGCTCGCCGCCGAGCCGGGGACAAGAGAGCGGCTGACCGCCGTCCTCGGGGTGAGCGCGGCGCTCGGCGACCACCTGGCGCGGCACCCGGACCACTGGCGGGTGCTGCGCGACGGCTTCGCGGGCCCGCTCGGCACCCCCCGCGACGACCTGCTCGCCGCCGTGGGCGCCGACCCGTCCGCCGAGGAGCCGGTGGCCGGCGGCGAGGACGCGCTCGTCGCGCTCCGCGTCGCCTACCGGCGCCGCCTCCTCGCGCTGGCCGGACGCGACCTGATCGGCCTGGCCGACGTCGCCGAGGTCGCCGCCGAGCTGGCCGACCTCGCCGCCGCCGCGCTGGAGGCCGGCCTCGCGATCGCCCGCGCCGAGGTCCCCGGGCACGAGGCGTGCCGGCTCGCCGTGATCGGCATGGGCAAGTGCGGGGGCCGCGAGCTGAACTACGTCAGCGACGTCGACGTGGTCTTCGTGGCGGAAGCGCGGGGCGCCGGCGAGACCGGTGAGGGGCAGGACGAGGACGCCGCGCTGCGCACCGCGACCCGCCTCGCGTCGGCGATGATGCGGGCCTGCTCGGCCTCGACCGAGGAGGGCTCGCTCTGGGAGGTGGACGCGGCGCTGCGCCCGGAGGGCAGGTCCGGGCCGCTCGTGCGGACCCTCGCCAGCCACCGCGCCTACTACGAGCGGTGGGCCAAGACGTGGGAGTTCCAGGCGCTGCTGAAGGCCCGTCCCGTCGCGGGCGACGCCGGCCTCGGCGCCCGCTACCTCGACATGATCACCCCGATCGTGTGGAAGGCGGCCGAGGGGGAGAGCTTCGTCGAGGACGTCCAGGCCATGCGGCGCCGCGTCGAGGCCGACCTGAACCAGCGCACCGCCGACTCCGAGCGGCAGCTCAAGCTCGGGCCGGGCGGGCTGCGCGACGTCGAGTTCGCGGTGCAGCTGCTCCAGCTCGTCCACGGCCGCGCCGACGGGAAGCTGCGCAGCCCGACCACGCTGGACGCCCTCGCCGACCTGTCCCAGGGCGGCTACGTCGCGCGCGACGACGCGGCGGCGCTGGCGTCGGCGTACCGGTTCCTGCGGCGCGTGGAGCACCTCGTCCAGCTGCACCGGCTGCGCCGCACCCACCTCGTCCCGGACGACGAGGGCGGCCTGCGCCGCCTCGGCCGCGCCCTCGGGCTGCGCACCGACCCGGTCGGGGAGTTCACCGCGCTGTGGCGGCGGCACGCCCGGGAGGTCCGCCGCATCCACGAGAAGCTGTTCTACCGGCCGCTGCTGCGGGCGGTGGCCCGGCTGCCGGGGGAGGAGTCCCGGCTCACCCCGGAGGCGGCCCGCGTCCGGCTGGAGGCGCTCGGGTACGCCGACCCGGCGGGCGCGCTCCGGCACATCGAGGCGCTGACCGCGGGCGTGTCGCGGCGGGCCGCGATCCAGCGGACGCTGCTGCCGGTCATGCTCGGCTGGTTCGCCGACGCGCCCGATCCCGACGCGGGGCTGCTCGGGTTCCGGCAGGTCAGCGACGCCCTCGGCACCACGCCCTGGTACCTGCGGCTGCTGCGCGACGAGGTGACCGTCGCCGAGCGGATGGCGTGGCTGCTCGGCTCCAGCCGCTACGCCACCGACCTGCTGCTGCGCGCCCCCGAGGCGGTCGCCCTGCTCGGCAGCGACACCGGTCTGGAGCCGCGCCCCTGCGAGGCGCTGCGCGCTGAGGCGCTCGCCGCCGTCCGCCGCCACAACGAGGGGCCGGGCGGCGCCGCCGCGCCGGAGGCGCGGGTGAGCGGCGGCGCCGAGGAGGCGGTCGGGGTGGTGCGGGCGCTGCGGCGCCGCGAGCTGTTCCGCGTGGCCGTCGCCGACCTGCTCGGCCTCGTGGACGTCCGCGCGGTGGGCGAGGCGCTGACCGGCATCGCCGCCGTCACCGTCGAGGCCGCGCTCCAGGCCGCGATCAACAAGATCGAGATGGAGTCCCGGGGTCCGCTGCCGACCCGGATGGCGGTCGTCGCGATGGGCCGCTTCGGCGGCCACGAGCTCGGCTACGGCAGCGACGCCGACGTGATGTTCGTGCACGACCCGCTGACCGGCGCGGACGAGGGCGCCGCCGGGCGCGCCGCGCACGCCGTCGCCGAGGAGCTGCGCCGCCTGCTCGCGCTGCCCGCCCCCGACCCGCCGCTGGTGGTCGACCCGAACCTGCGCCCGGAGGGGCGCCAGGGGCCGCTCGTGCGCACCCTCGCGTCCTACGCCGCCTACTACGCCCGCTGGTCGGAGCCCTGGGAGGCGCAGGCGCTGCTGCGCGCCGACCCGATGATCGGCGATCCGGAGCTGTGCGAGCGGTTCCGCGCGCTGATCGACCCCGTCCGCTGGCCCGAGGACGGGATCGGCGAGGACGCCGTCCGGCAGATCCGGCGGCTGAAGGCGCGGATGGAGTCCGAGCGGCTCCCGCGCGGCGTCGAGCGGCGCCTGCACACCAAGCTCGGGCCGGGCGGGCTCGCCGACGTGGAATGGGTCGCGCAGCTGCTCCAGCTCCGGTACGCCCACGAGGTCCCGGCGCTGCGCACCACCCGCACCCTGGACGCGCTGGACGCCGCGGTCGAGGCCGGCCTCCTGAGCGCCGAGGACGCCGAGGTCCTGGCGGAGGCGTGGTGCATGGCCACCCGGATCCGGGGGGCGCTCATGCTGGTGCGGGGCCGGGCGTCCGACCTGCTGCCCACCGACCACCGCCGCGAGCGCAGCGCCGTCGCCCGCGTCCTCGACTATCCCGGGACGGGCGACCTCCTGGAGGACTACCGGCGGCACGCCCGCCGCGCCCGCACCGTCGTCGACCGCGTCTTCTACGGCGCCGACTGAGCCCCCGGCCCGCGGGACCGGGCGGCGCGTAGTCCCCGGGATGTACGCGGTCGGCCCGGAGTCGTACGCCGGTCAGGGGCGGGTGGCGCCGCCGGTGGCGGCGGAGCCGGCCCCGGAGCCGCCCGTGCGCCGCCCGGTCCACTGGTGGAGCCGGTGCGCGACGTGGGTCCTCGCGATGATGAGCGGCGCGGGGCAGCGGGTGTACAGGATCCACGACACCCACAGCGCGCCGCCGATGAGCGCCATGCCCGCCACCGCGTCCAGCACGTAGTGGTTCGCGGTGGAGAGGATCACGACCACGGTGGTGGCGGGGTAGAGCACGCCGAGGAGCTTGGCCCACGTCTGCGTCGCCAGCTTGACCAGGACGAGCCCGCACCACAGCGACCAGCCGGCGTGCATGGACGGCATGGCCGCGTACTGGTTGGTCAGGCTCCCGGACGCGTCGCTGGCGTACAGGCCGAGCGAGTGCAGCGCGGTCACCGGGTCGACGAAGCCCTCGCTGTGCAGGAACCTCGGCGGCGCCAGCGGGTACAGCCAGAAGCCGATCAGCGCCACGCCGGTGGCGACCATGATCGACGTGCGGAGCCACCGGTAGTGCTGCGGCCGGTAGCGGTACAGCCAGACCACGACGGCGAGCGTCACGATGAAGTGCATCGTGGCGTAGAAGACGTTGGCGGTCCGCGCCAGCCAGGGCACGGTCAGCAGCGTCTGGTTGAGGTGCAGCTCGAAGTCCAGCCCCAGGTAGCGCTCCACGCGCAGGATCTCGTCGGCGTGCGCGAACGCCGGCCCGGTGCCGTCCTGAACCAGGACGATGCGCGTCAGCGTATAGCCGGTGTAGAAGAGGACGACCAGCAGGAGCTCGCGCCAGACAGGGGGCGCGGTGAGGATGCGGCGCCGCATTCCGGTGGCGCCGGCCTCGCTTCTGCGGGCCGCTGGGGGGGCGGGTTGAGCCATGGTACCTATCTTTGCCGCACGGCCCCCGAATGAGATCACCGCGACGAATGGTCTTCATCTCAGACTTGAGTAGTACGACCCTGATGCGGTATCCGGACTTTCGGGGGAGGGCCTCAGGGACGCCGGGGGGACCCCCGCCGCTCCTCCTCCCACCGGACCCGATGGAGCCGACCAGGAGTCAGCATAGAGGGCCCTGGGTAGATCCCGATCGCTTCACACGATGCGAACGGGAGGACGAATGGCCAGGTATCGGGGGACATCCGGCGTGATGCCGGTGGGCGGCGCGGCCCTGGCCGTCTTAGTGCTGCTCTCCCTCTCGGCGGGGGCGGGCCGCCCCCGCACGGCGCCCGGCGAGTCGCGCACCGCGCTCGGCGAGCCCCGCGCGGCGACCGGCACCCCGCCGGCGGCGACCGGCGCGCAGGCGGCGGCCGTCCCGCGGCCGGCGTGGGGGCGCTGCACCGGCCTGCCGTCCCCGGCGCCCGGGAGCAAGCGGCCGCGCGGGGTGCGCTGCGCGACGCTCCGGGTGCCGCTCGACCATGCCAAGCCGTCCGGGGAGCGGATCGGCATCGCGCTGATCAAGGTGCCGGCGGCCGATCCGCACCGGCGCATCGGCTCGCTGGTGTTCAACTTCGGCGGCCCCGGCGGTGAGGGCGTCGACACGCTCGCCCAGGCCGCCGGCCAGTACGCCGACCTGCGCGCCCGCTACGACCTCATCGGCTTCGACCCCCGCGGCGTCGGCCGCAGCAGCCCCGTCGCCTGCGCGGACGCCCGCCGCATGGACGCGCTCGCCGCCATGGACGACAGCCCCGACACCGCCGCCGAGGAGCGGGCGTACGCGGCCGGGCGCGCCGCCTTCGTGCGGCAGTGCGAGGCGCGGTCGGGACGGCTGCTGCCGCACGTCGGCACCGTCGACGCGGCCCGAGACCTGGACATGATCCGCGCCGCCGTCGGCGACGAGCGGCTGCGGTACTTCGGGATCTCCTACGGCACCTGGCTCGGCGGCAGCTACGCGCACCAGTTCCCCGGCAGGGTCGGGCGGGCCGTCCTCGACGGGGCCGTCGACACCCGGCTCGACCGCGCCGACCTGGCGCGGCAGCAGGCGGCCGCGTTCCAACGCGCCGTCGGCGAGTTCGGGGCCGCCTGCGCCCGGCTCGGCGCCAAGCAGTGCCCCCTCGGCAGGGACGGCCCGTCCGTCGCCGCGTCCATCGGCCGGTTCCTGGCCGGGCTCGACCGGAAGCCGCTGCGCACCTCGTCCGGGCGGAGGCTCACCCAGAGCCTCGGCACGGCCGGCGTCGCCGCCGCGCTCTACTCCCAGGACGCCTGGCCGTACCTCGCGCAGGGCCTGGTCGACGCGGTGAAGCGCCGCGACGGGAGCCTGCTGCTGATGCTCGCCGACGTCCAGAACGGGCGGCGGCAGGACGGCACCTACAGCAGTCTCGCCGCCGCCAACACCGCCATCACCTGCGCCGACAGCACCGACCGCTACACCGTCCGCGACGTGCGCCGGCTCCTGCCGCGGTTCCGCGCGGCCTCGCCGATCTTCGGGGCTCCGCTGGCGTGGGGCCTGCTCCAGTGCACGGGCTGGCCGGTGCAGGGCGACCCCGCCGCGCGCGAGGTGTCCGCGCCGTCCGCGGCGCCGATCCTCGTCGTCGGCAACACCGGCGACCCCGCCACCCCGTACGCGTGGGCGGCCGCGCTGACCGAGGCGCTCGGCGGCGGGGCCGCGCTCCTCACCCTCAAGGGCGAGGGGCACGGCGCCTACGACACCGGCGACCCCTGCGTCCGCGAGGCCGTGCACGCCTACCTGCTGCGCGGCGCGCTGCCGGCGGCGGGCGCCACCTGCGGCTAGCGGCCCGCGGCGCGCCCGGGGGCCGCTACACGACCTGGTCGACCTTCATCGGCTCCCGGAGCGCGTTGCCGACGGTGCAGTACTTCTCGTGGACGCGCGCGGCCACGGCCTTCAGGACGTCCTCGGCCTCGTCGTCGCCCTCGGGCAGCTCCACGTCGTAGGTGACCGTGATCGTGCCGAGGGTGCTCGTCGCGACCTTGTCGGCCTGGACGGTAGCGGCGAGGCGCGCCATCCGGTGCCCGCGCTTGGCCGTCAGCGGTTCGACGGTGACCAGCTCGCAGCCGCCGAGCGCGGCCAGCAGCAGCTCGACCGGCGTGAAGACGCCCTCGGTGTCCCCGTCCCCGATCGCGACCGCCGCGCCCCGGCCGTTGACGGCCCGGAAGCCGTCCTCGGTGCGCTCCACCCTGACCTCCGCCATGACAATCCCCTTTGATCGGCTGGTCTCCGCCCGCGAGAACGCGGGCATGCCCCGCGTTCTTCCCTGCGTCCCGGGCCTTCCCTACGTCCCGAGTCTCTCCTGCTCCTCGGCGACGATCTGCCGGGCGAGGTCGCGCTCGGAGATGTCGACCGCGTCGGGGGTCTGCTCCGCGAGGTCGCTGCGCCGCGCGTACTCGTCGAAGAGCATGGTCTTGACGTGCAGGATCTCCAGCATCCGCTCGTCCACGCCGCCGGGCGTGATCAGCCGGTGCACCTGGACGGTCCGCACCTGCCCCATCCGGTGCGCCCGCGCGATCGCCTGCGTCTCCATCGTCGGCTTCACCTGCGGCTCGCAGAGGATCACCACCGACGCCGCCTGCAGGTTCAGCCCGACTCCGCCCGCCTGGATCTGCGCGAGCAGCACGGCGTGCCCCGGCTCGGCGGTGAACTCGTCCACGATCTCCTGCCGCCGCGCCGGCGGGGTCTCGCCCGAGATCGGCCCGCGGGTGTCCGGCCCGAGCGCCTCCCCGACGGCGGCCAGCACGTCCCGGAAGTAGGAGAACACCACGACCTTCAGGTCGTTCTCGGCGGCCTCGACCACCAGCTCCTTCAACCGGTCGAGCTTGGCCGACCGCTTCGGGACGGCGTAGGCGGCCCGGCGCATCGCCATGAAGTTGCCCGCCGCCACGGCCTTGCGGTAGGCGGCCGCGTCGGCCCGGCTGAACTCCTCCAGCTCGTCCACGTGCACGACCTCGGGCAGCTCGACGAGCACGTCACGCTGGTTGCGCCGCAGGTACACCGGCGCCACGGCCGACCGGAACGCCCGCGCCCCCATCGCCGCGTCGTGCGGGCGGACCCGCTCGGCGACCTCGGGCCGCAGATGGGCGACGAGGCTCCGGAACTCCTCGACCCGGTTCTCCATCGGCGTCCCGGTGAGGAACAGGACGTTCTCCGTCCTGCGGCACCACTCGGCGACGGCGCGGGCGCGGCGGGTCTCGTGGTTCTTGGCGTAGTGGGCCTCGTCCACCACGAACATGCCGACCCGCACGTCCTCCGGGACGCCGAGGGAGTGGAGGGTGGCGAGCGTCGTCACCGCGATGCCGCCGTCCCCGGCCCACTTGCGCAGCGCCCCCGCGCGGCCGGACCCGTGCAGCGGGTGCGCGGCGATCGTGCTGCGGGTCTCGATCTCCCGGACCCAGTTGATCAGCACGCTCGCCGGGCACGCCACCAGGAAGTGCGTGGCCCCCCGCGCCCGCAGATGGGCCATCGCGGCGATGGCCTGGACCGTCTTCCCGAGCCCCATCTCGTCGCCCAGGATCACCCGCTTCTGGACGAGCGCGAACCGCGCCCCGAACGCCTGGTACCCGCGCAGCGACACCCGCCGGAACCGGTCGTCGAGCGGCTGAGCCTTGACCCGCGCCGCGAGGTCGGTCGGCAGGAAACCCTCGGCGGCCTCCCGCTCCGGGTCCGCCGCCGCGAGCTCGGCCAGGAGCGTCTGGTAGTCGGCCGCCCGCAGCTCGAAGTCGATCCAGGCCTCGTCGGCCGACACGTGCGGCCGCAGCAGGTCGACCGACGCCTGGGAGATCAGCAGCCGGGTGCCGCGCGCCTCCTCGGCGGCCAGGGCCTCGGCCAGCTCGCCGACCGCCGCCCGCGCCCGCTCGCGCCGCGCCGGCGGCGCGAGGAGCCTGCGCCACCACGACCCGGCCGGCCGCGCGTCCTGCACCAGCGGCGCGACGCGCTCGTCGACCTCCTCCGCCACCGCGCGCGCCCGCGGCAGCTCCGGCCCCGCGTTCACCAGCCGGTGCAGCGCGACGACGGCGGGCGTCATCGCCTCGTCCCGCCGGTCGACGTCGATCCGCACCGTCGCCGACCGCTCCGCCGCCTCCGCCAGGCTCCCGGCCGCCGCGTGGAGCTGCTGCGCCGTCTGCGGCCCGAGCCCGGGCAGCAGTTGGAGCCGGTACGGCGTCGAGTCGAGCACGTCCGCGACGCTGGTGAACCCGGCCTCCTCCAGCGGCCCGAGCCGCAGCCGCCCGTCCGTGACGTCCTTCAGCCGGGCCAGCGGTATCGAGGTGAGCTGCTCGCGCGCCGCCTCGGTCCGCAGCGGCGCCAGCGCCGCGTGCACGTCGGCCAGCGCCCGCCGGTGGTCGGCGACCAGGTCCCGCGCGGCGCCCAGCAGCGAGTACCCGCCCCTCAGGACGTCCTTGGCGTCGTATGCCATCCCGCCCTCCAACCCGCGCGTTCGGCCCACATGATGCCAGCCCCGCACGCGTGCGGCGGCCGCCCCGCCCGGGCGGCCGTGCGCCCGAGCCGATCCCTCACGCCGCCCCACCGTAGGCGGCCCCACCGACACGACACTGGAGCGGCCGGAGGAACGGCGAGAGCCCTGCCGCGCGCGGCGTCGCCGCGGAACCGATGGAGGTACGGGAGCGTCCCAGCACCACGGGTGAGAACTACGGCCGAGCGCTGATGTCCCGGTCGCGGACACCGGCCAGGTCACGGGCGGAAAGGCGAAGACCGATGGAGCCGCAGAGACTGCGGATAGACCTGCCGGACCCGTCACCTGGCTTGAGCCGGCAGACCAAGTTCTGGCTGGTCTTCACGAGCGTGTTCATGGTGGCGGTGCTTGTGGGCGTACCCGTCATCGCTCATCTGGTCGGGGACGGTCTTCCCCGGAAGGGCGAGTGCCTGGAGGCCAAAGCGCGCGGGGGTCTGATCGTGAACGCCGACGACTTCCGCGTCGTCCCCTGCACCGCCCCGACGGCCGCTTACCAGGTGGTCACGGTGCGCGAGGGAGACTGCAAGGGCGACGCCTATGGGGAGGCCTCCACATCGAAGGGCCGGGGTAGCGATGACCTGTGCCTCATGCTGAACGCGAAGGTCGGAGACTGCTTCTACCAGGACGCCGGGCTCCCGCACGGCAAGGCCACCAAGGTGGCGTGCGGGCCGTCGGCGACCTACCGGGTCGCCGCCGTGGTCCCGGGCAGGACGGACCCCGCCCTCTGCGGCCGGGATGTCAATCCGCTCGAGGTCGACCCCGGACGGCCCTTCGCGCTCGCCTATCCCGATCCGCCCGTGACGATGTGCACGGTCGGCGTCTGACCGGGAGCGGTCCTTCGAGCAGGCGGTCCGCGGTCGCTCGCGGAACCGGGCCGGAACCGGGCTGAGGCGCGCTGACGACATGCCGCGTCAGCGCGCCTCCGCGGCCTAGATGTCGTAGTAGAGCTCGAACTCGTGGGGGTGGGGGCGCAGGCGGATGGGGTCGATCTCGAACTCGTTCTTCATCGTGATGTAGGTCTCGATGAGGTCGGAGGTGAAGACGCCGCCCTCCAGCAGGTAGTCGTGGTCGGCCTCCAGGGCGGCGAGGACCTCGGGGAGGCTGCCGGGGACCTGCGGGATGGCGCGGGCCTCCTCGGGCGGCAGCTCGTAGAGGTCCTTGTCGACCGGCTCCGCGGGCTCGATCTTGTTCTTGATGCCGTCCAGCCCGGCCATCAGCATGGCGGAGAAGGCCAGGTAGGGGTTGCAGGACGGGTCCGGCACGCGGAACTCGATCCGCTTGGCCTTCGGGTTCGAACCGGTGATCGGGACGCGGATGCAGGCCGACCGGTTGCGCTGGGAGTAGACCAGGTTGACCGGGGCCTCGTAGCCGGGGACGAGACGGTGGTAGCTGTTCACCGTGGGGTTGCTGAAGGCCAGCAGGGACGGGGCGTGCTTGAGCAGGCCACCGATGTAGTAGCGCGCGTTGTCGGACAGGCCCGCGTAGCCGACCTCGTCGTAGAACAGCGGCGAGCCGTCCTTCCAGAGGGACTGGTGGCAGTGCATGCCCGAGCCGTTGTCACCGAAGATCGGCTTCGGCATGAACGTGACGGTCTTGCCCTCGGCGCGCGCGACGTTCTTGACGATGTACTTGTAGAGCATCAGGTTGTCGGCCGTCTTCAGCAGCGTGTCGAAGCGGAAGTCGATCTCGGCCTGGCCCGCGGTGCCGACCTCGTGGTGCTGCATCTCGACGTGGATGCCCGACTCGATGAGCTGGGCCACCATCTCCGAGCGCAGGTCGGTGTAGTGGTCCATCGGCGGGACGGGGAAGTAGCCGCCCTTGTAGGGGGGCTTGGCTCCGAGGTTGCCGCCGGGCTCCTCGCGGCCGGTGTTCCAGGCGCCCTCGACGGAGTCGAGGTAGTAGTAGCCGGCGTTCTGCTTGGTCTCGAAGCGGACGTCGTCGAAGATGTAGAACTCGGCCTCGGGGCCGAAGTAGCACGTGTCGGCGATGCCGGTGCCGCGCAGGTAGTCCTGGGCCTTGCGGGCGATGTTGCGCGGGTCGCGGCTGTAGGGCTCGCCGGTCAGCGGGTCGTGCACGAAGAAGTTCAGGATCAGCGTCTTGTGCTGGCGGAACGGGTCCACGACGGCGGTGCTCGGGTCCGGCAGCAGGAGCATGTCGGACTCGTGGATCTCCTGGAAGCCGCGGACGGACGACCCGTCGAACATCAGCCCGTCGGTGAAGACGCTCTCGCCGAAGCTCTCGACGGGGAAGGTGAAGTGCTGCATCTTGCCCGGCAGGTCCACGAACCGGCAGTCGACGAATCGCACACCTTCGTTCCCGATGTAGCTCAGGACCTCTTCGGCGCTGCTGAACATCCAGCCTCCTCAGGGCGGTTCTCGGCTTACAGCACGCTATGGCGGCGCCGTTTCCCGGCCATGTCTCGTATGTTTCCGCTGTGTTACGGGTCACTCCGGGCCTCCCCCCGGGAGCCGTGTCCGAACCTTCGGAGGGACCGGATAGCGTAGGGGCATGAGCGGTGGTAAGGCGGCCGGGCCGCGGTGGACGCAGACGTGGCTCGGCGGTGCGCGCTCGGCCGGCGCCGACCTCGGCGAGCCCGGGAAGCGGATCGGCCTCCCGGAGAGCGGCAGCGGATCCGTCGCGCCCTACGGCCGCCGGCTCCTCGCCCTGTTCATCGACTGGGGCCTGTCGATGCTCGTGGCGAGCCTGCTCGCGCGCTCGTTCGGGTGGGAGCCCGCCGAGCGCAGCACGTGGACGCTGCTCATCTTCGGCCTGCAGGCGTGGGTGCTCACCGCGTTCCTCGGCACGACGATCGGCAAGCGGCTGTGCGGCATCCGGGTCGCCCGGCTGGACGGGCGCCCCGTCGGCCTCGGCTGGGCTCTCGCCCGGACCCTGCTGCTGCTCCTGGTCATCCCCGCGCTGATCTGGGACCGCGACTACCGCGGCATGCACGACCGCGCGAGCAACACGGTCGTCGTCACCATCTAGCCTCGCCGTCACGATCCGGCGGGACGGCCGGCCCGGAAAGCCGGAAGCCGGCCATCCAAAAAAGAAAGCGCCCCCGAGGGGGCGCTTTTTCTGTGGGGGGCGTCAGCGCAGCTTGGGCTTGGGGCCCTTGGGCATCTTCGCGCCCCTCGGCATCGGGCCCTTCGGCATCTGCATCGACCGGGGGAGCGCCTGGAGCCGGTCGTTCAGCTCGGCGACCTGCCCCTTGGTGAGGTTGCGTGGCAACTTCATCAGGTGGCGCTGAAGCTTGTCGACCGGGACCTGCCCCTCGTCGTCGCCGACCTGCAGGTCGTAGATCGGCACCTGCTGGGCGGCGCGGGAGATGCGCTTCTTCTCCGCGCCGAGCAGCGGACCCACGCGGTTGCGCGGGCCCTCCGAGACGAGCACGACGCCGGGGCGCCCCACCACGCGGTGCACCATGTCGAGGTTGCGGTTGCCGCTGACCGCCTCGGTCACCGACCAGTTGCCGCGCATGTTCTTCAGGATCGCGGCGGCCGCGCCGGGCTGCCCGGCGATCACCTTGTACTGGGCGCGCTGCGCCAGCTGCCCGAAGACGATCATGCCGACGGCGAACGCGGCGAGGACGCCCAGCGGGATGAAGAACCAGAGCTGGCCGATGAGCAGCCCGATGAGGATGACGACGACGAGCGTCCCGATCGCGGAGGCGAACACGATCGGCAGGGCCTTCGGGTCGGCCTGGCGGAGCACCTGGGCGACCATGCGGATCTGCTTGAGGCGCCCTGGACTCTCCTGGGCCCCGTCCGTGGGCTTTTTCGACATGCGTCCAAGGATAGTCGGGTCGGGCGGCCGCCCCGCCAGCCCGGTCGTCAGCCGCGCGCGGAGACGGCCTGCTTGTAGAGGCGGCCGGCGCGGTAGCTGGACCGCACCAGCGGCCCGGACATCACGCCCGCGAAGCCGATCTCCTCGGCCTCGGCCGACAGCTCCACGAACTCCTCGGGCTTGACCCACCGCTCCACCGGGTGGTGGCGGGGGCTGGGCCGCAGGTACTGGGTGATCGTGATGAGCTCGCAGCCGGCCTCGTGCAGGTCGCGCAGCGCCTGGGAGACCTCCTCGCGGGTCTCGCCCATGCCCAGGATCAGGTTCGACTTGGTGACCAGCCCGTCCTCGCGCGCCCGGGTGATGACCTCCAGGGAGCGCTCGTACCGGAACCCGGGCCGGATCCGCTTGAAGATCCGCGGGACGGTCTCCACGTTGTGCGCGAGCACCTCCGGCCGGGCCGAGAACACCTCGGCGAGCTGCTCGGGGACGGCGTTGAAGTCGGGGATCAGCAGCTCGACGCCGCAGCCGGGGACCGCGGCGTGGATGCGCCGGACGGTCTCGGCGTACAGCCAGGCGCCGCCGTCCTCCAGGTCGTCGCGGGCCACGCCGGTGACGGTCGCGTACTTCAGCCCCATCGTGGCGACGGACTCGGCGACGCGGCGCGGCTCGTCGCGGTCGAGCGCGGCGGGCTTGCCGGTGTCGATCTGGCAGAAGTCGCAGCGCCGGGTGCACTGGTCGCCGCCGATGAGGAAGGTGGCCTCGCGGTCCTCCCAGCATTCGAAGATGTTGGGGCAGCCCGCCTCCTGGCACACCGTGTGCAGGCCCTCGGACTTCACCAGGCCGGTGAGCTCGCGGTACTGCGGGCCCATCTTCATCCGGGTCTTGATCCACTCGGGCTTGCGCTCGATCGGGGTCTGGCTGTTGCGCGCCTCGACGCGCAGGAGCTTGCGCCCCTCAGGTGTCACCGTCGTCACGGGTCCCAGAGTACGTCGCGATCTGCGGTCCCGGCACACCGGAGCCCTCCGCCGGGAGGGGCATCGATGGCGTATCGGAGCGATCTCGAACGTATGACGGTACTCCGCCGGTGCAGCCGATTCGCGTGTTTCGGCCATCTCCGTCAATGGATCTCTCTAGGGTGACTCCCTGTCGTCACGCAACAGCGTCAGCAGGAGGACCACCGTGGGTCTGGCAATGTCGTACCTCAGGGTGCCGCCCGTGCTGGAGGGCGAGCCCGATCCCGGCCGGATCGCGCGCCACGTCTTCGGCGACGCGAACTGGCGGCGGCGCGGCGCGGGCGCGCTGTTCGACCTCGGCCGGGCGTGGCAGGCCATGCACTACCTCGTCACCGGCGACCCGTGGGAGGGGCGGCAGCCCGAGGCCGACGTCGTCTGCGGGGGGCGGCTGCTCACCGAGGACGGCGCCGACGAGCTCGGCATGGACGTCATCTACCTCGCCCCGGACCGGGTCAAGCCCGCCGCCGACCACCTGGCCGCGACGCCGTTCGCCCAGATCGCCGGACGCTACGACCCGGCCGCGATGGTCCAGGCGGGCGTCCAGGACGCCGGGCGGCTGGACGGCGCCGCCCGCGAGCGGGTCTTCCAGCCCGCCTACGCGGGGCTGGCCGAGTTCTTCCGGCTCGCCGCGACCGAGGGCCAGGCCGTCTACAAGGTGATGGCCTGACCGGCGACCCCGAGCTGCGCCGTGGTGCGGTGGAACGTCTCCGCCGCGCCCAGCGCCGCCGCCAGGTGCCGTTCGACGAGCGGGACGATCTCGGCGACCGTCACGTCCCGGCCCAGCTCGCGGCTGAGGTTGGTCGACTGGGCGTCCCGGATCCCGCAGGGGATGATCCGGTCGAACCAGCTCATGTCGTTGTCGCAGTTGAGCATGAAGCCGTGCATCGCGACGCCGCGCGCCACCCGGATCCCGATTGAGCCGATCTTGCGGTCCGGGGTCCCGGGGACCCACAGGCCGCTGCGCCCCTCCACCGTCGCCGTCCTGAGCCCGAGGTCGGCGCAGACGTCCATCATCATCTGCTCCAGCAGCCGCACGTAGCCGACGACGTCCACGGGGTCGGGCAGCCGGACGATCGGGTAGCCGGTGAGCTGCCCCGGACCGTGCCAGGTGATCTTCCCGCCGCGGTCGACGTCCACGACCGGTGCGCCGGGGTCGCCGAACGGGCGGTCGAGCGCCTCGGTCCGCTTCCCCGCCGTGTAGACGGGGCGGTGCTCCAGCAGCAGGACGGTGTCGGGGATCGCGTCGTCCACCCGCAGCGCGTGGGTGCGCTTCTGCAGCTCCCAGCCGTCCTCGTAGGGGACGGCCGCCTCGCCGAACCCCGCGTGCACCACCACCAGCTCACGTACGTCCACATCGCTCACACGGGCAAGCTTATGCCGTGATCGCCCGGACCGCTCCTCAGAACGCGGCGAGCAGCCGGGGCTCCAGCCGGTACTCCTTCGCCGTCCCCGGCCCGTCCGGCTCGATCCGGTAGGCCCCCGCGTCCCGCCGGTAGGACACGGCCTGGACGAACTCGGTGCCGACGTAGTGCAGGCCCACCGCCTCGTCGGCCGCGTACCCGCCCGGCAGCGTCCCCTCGCCGACGAGCTGCTGGAGCAGCGGGCGCCGCTGCGGGTCGCTGTCGTAGTGGACGCCGCACGAGTACGGCAGGAGGCCGAGGCCGTCGGTCAGCGGGCGCAGCTGCGGCCCGAACGAGTCGGTGTTGCCGCCGGCGTGCCAGCACAGCGCTCCCGCGCTCTGCCCGGACAGCACGACGCCCTCCTGCCACGCCTCCCGCAGGATCTCGTCGAGGCCGTGCAGCCGCCACAGGGCCAGCAGGTTCGCGACGCTGCCGCCCGACACGTACAGCAGGTCCTGGCCGAGCAGGTGCGCCCGGACGTCGGGCACGTTCGGCATCGGGAACAGCGCGAGATGGCTGACCTCGGCGTCCATGGAGGAGAAGGCGGAGTAGGAGCGGGCGATGTACTCGGCGCCGTCGCCCATGGCGGTCGTCAGGAAGCACACCCGCGGGCGGTCCTGGCCGGTCAGGTCGAAGGCGTAGCGCAGCAGCGGGCTCGGGGCGAGCCCCTCCCTGCCGTCCGGCACGAAGCTGCCGCCGCCGATGGCGAGGATGTGCGGCTGTCCGTCGGTGCTCATGCATCCCCCTCGTAGGCGATCCGTCTCACCGCCACCGTATGGCCGCCGAGGGGGGCCGCCCGGGACTTTGACGTTTCTTGAGGGTCAAAGGACGGCGGCGAGGGCGGAGTCGACGTCCTCGTGCGCGAACCCGAACCCGGCGCCCAGCAGCCGGCGCGGCAGGACCCGCTGGCTGACCAGCGGCCCCTCGTCGGCGAAGCCGCCGAGGGCGGCGCGCAGCGCGAACTTCGGGACGGACAGCCGGGCGGGCCGGTGCAGGGCGCGGCCGACCGCCTTGGTGTAGGCGTCGTTGGTCACCGGGTTCGGCGCGGTCAGGTTGACCGGCCCGGCGATCTCGGTGTCGATGAGGAACCGCAGCGCCGCCACCACGTCGGGCAGGGAGATCCAGCTCGTCCACTGGCGGCCGTCGCCGAGGTCGCCGCCGAGGCCGAGCCTGAACAGCGGGAGCGTGCGCCCGAGGACGCCGCCCTCGCGGGCCAGCACGACGCCCGTCCGCGGGTGGACGACCCGGACCCCCGCCTCGCGCGCGGGCGCGGCGGCGGCCTCCCAGTCGCGGACGAGGTCGGCCAGGAAGCCCTGCCCGGCGGGGGAGTCCTCGTCGACCTCCCGGTCGCCGGTGTCGCCGTAGTACCCGATCGCCGACCCGCAGACCAGCACGCGCGGCCGTGGCGAGGCCGTCGCGATCGCCTCGGCGAGCGTGCGGGTGCCGACCAGCCGGCTGTCGCGGATCTTCTGCTTGTACGCCTTCGTCCACGGCCGGTCGCCGACCCCGGCGCCCGCCAGGTGCACGACGGCGTCCGCGCCCTCCAGCGACTCCTTGTCGACGCACCCGTCGGCCGGGGACCAGCGCGCCTCCCCGGGCCCGGACGGCTCCCTGCGCACCAGCCGGACGACGTCGTGGCCGTCCCCCCGCAGCGACTGCACCAGCGCCGAGCCGATGAGGCCCGACGACCCCGTGACGGTGACCCTCATATCCCCAGCGTAGAGGGACGGCGCCACCGGGCGGTGGAACTCTCCGGCGGGTCCCGCGTTTCCCCGGACGCGCCGGACCCCGCCGGCCGTGCGGCGCGGCGGGGTCCGGGCGGACGTGCGGGAGGGTCAGAGGCCGAGCTCGGCCTCGAAGTTGCCCTCCTCAAGGCGGTGCTTGACCGTGGCGAGGAAGCGGGCGGCGTCCGCGCCGTCGATCAGGCGGTGGTCGTAGGTCAGCGCCAGGTAGACCATCGACCGGACCGCGATGACCTCGCCCAGCTCCGGGTCGTCGATGACGGCCGGGCGCTTGACGACGGCGCCGGTGCCGAGCATGGCGACCTGCGGCTGGTTGAGGATCGGGGTGTCGAACAGGGCGCCGCGGCTGCCGGTGTTGGTCAGCGTGAACGTGCCGCCGGCCAGCTCGTCCGGGCTCACCTTGTTGGTGCGGGTGCGCTCGGCGATGTCGGCGATCCGCTGCGCGAGGCCGCCGAGGTTGAGCTGGCCCGCGTTGTGCACGACCGGGACCATCAGGCCGCGCTCGGGCACGTCCACCGCGATGGAGAGGTTCTCCACCTCGTGGTAGGTGACCTCGTTGGTCTCGCTGTTGATGACCGCGTTCAGCTTCGGGTGCGCCTTGAGGGCCTCGACCGCCGCCAGCGCGAAGAACGGCATGAACGACAGCTTGACGCCCTCGCGGGCCTGGAAGTCGGCCTTGGCCTGCTCCCGCAGCCGCGCCAGCTTGGTGATGTCCACCTCGACCACGGTGGTGAGCTGCGCCGACACCTGCAGCGACTCGACCATGCGGCGGGCGATCGTCTGCCGCATGCGCGACATCTTCTCGGTGCGGCCGCGCAGCGCCATCTGCTCGGCGGGGGCGCCGGCGGGCGCCGGGGCGGCGTGCCGGCCGACGGAGGCCGGGGCCGGCGCGGGGGCCGGGGCGGCGGGCGCGGCCGGGCGCTGGGCGGCCTGCTGGGCGGCGCGGGCCGCCTCCAGGACGTCCTGCTTGCGGATGCGGCCGCCGACGCCGGTGCCCTTCACCGTGCCGAGGTCCACGTTGTGCTCGGCCGCCAGCTTGCGCACCAGCGGCGTGACGTACGGGCCCTCGCCCGGCTCGGCCTGCTGCTGGGCGGGCTGCTGGGCGGGCTGCTGGGCCGCGGGAGCCGGCGCGGGCGGCTGGGGGGCGGGCTGCTGCGGCGCGGGCTGCTGGGCCTGCGGCTGCGGTGCCGGAGCGGGCGCCGGGGACGGCGGGGCGGCGGGGTGCTGCTGGGCCGGCGGCGGCCACGCCGCGGGCGGCGGGGCCTGCTGCTGCGCCTGCTGCGGGGCCTCCTGCCGCTCGGGCTCCGCCTCCTGCTCCTCGGCGGCCGGGGCGCCGCCGCCGGACGGCGCCTCGCCCTCGTCGCCGATGACGGCCAGCTCTGCGCCGACCTCGACGGTCTCGTCCTCGGCGACGGTGATGCTGGTGAGGATGCCCGAGGCGGGGGAGGGGATCTCGGTGTCGACCTTGTCGGTGGACACCTCCAGGAGCGGCTCGTCGGTCTCGACGCGCTCGCCCTCCTTCTTGAGCCAGCGGGTGACGGTGCCCTCGGTGACGCTCTCGCCGAGCTGGGGCATGGTGACGGAGACCGGCATGTCTCAGCGACTCCTTCGGAATACTTGTGCGGCTTGTCAGCCGTGCACGTGCAGTGGTTTGCCGGCGAGGGCGAGATGCGCCTCGCCGACCGCCTCGGACTGGGTCGGGTGGGGGTGGATCAGCTGGGCGACCTCGCCGGGCAGGGCCTCCCAGTTGTAGATGAGCTGCCCCTCCGCGATGAGCTCGCCGACGCGTGCGCCGACCATGTGGATGCCGAGGACGGGGCCGTCCGCGGCCGCGATCACCTTGACCTCGCCCTGCGTCCCCAGGATCTTGCTCTTGGGGTTGCCGGCGAGGTCGTAGGTGACCTCCTTGATCTCGTACCCGCGCTCGCGGGCCACGGCGGACGTGATGCCGACCGAGGCCACCTCGGGGTCGGAGTAGGTGATGCGAGGGACGCCGTCGTAGTCGATCGGCGGCGGGGTGAGCCCGGCCAGCCGCTCGGCGACGAGGATGCCCTCGGCGAAGCCGACATGCGCCAGCTGGGGGGTCGGGACGAGGTCGCCGACCGCGGAGATCGTGGGGACGTTCGTCCGGCAGTACTCGTCGACCTTGACGAACCCGCGCTCGGTCTCGACGCCGGCCTCGGCCAGGCCGATGCCGTCGGAGACCGGACCGCGGCCCACCGCCACCAGCAGCAGCTCCGCGTCGATCGTCTTGCCGCCCTCGAGGGTGACCGAGACGCCGCCCTGCGTCGTCTTGGTGCTCTCGAACCGGGTGCCGAGCTCGAACTTGATGCCGCGCTTGCGGAAGGCGCGCTCCAGGCGCTTGGAGCTGGACTCCTCCTCCAGCGGGAGCAGGTGCGGCAGCGCCTCGACGATCGTGACCTCGGCGCCGAACGAGCGCCACACGCTGGCGAACTCGACGCCGATGACGCCGCCGCCGAGGATGACGACCGAGCCGGGGACGTGCTCCAGCCGCAGCGCGTGGTCGCTGGAGATGACGCGCTCGCCGTCGATCTCAAGGCCGGGCAGCGACTTCGGCACGGAACCGGTGCCGAGCACGATGTGCGCGCCCTCGATCCGGCGGGTCCCCTCGGCGGTGTCGACCTCGACCGCCGTCGGGCCGGCCAGCCGGCCGGTGCCGTGCACGACCTCGATGCCCCGGGACTTGATCAGCCCGGTGAGGCCCTTGACGGTCGTCGAGACGACCTTGTCCTTGTAGGCGTTCACTCCGGCGACGTCGATGCCCTCGAAGGTGGTCTTCACGCCGAACTTCGCGGCCTCGCGGGACTGGTCCGCCACCTCGGCCGCGTGCAGCAGCGCCTTGGTGGGGATGCAGCCGCGGTTGAGGCACGTCCCGCCGAGCGACTCGTCCCGCTCGATGAGCGCGACCGACTTGCCGAGCTCGGCGGCGCGCAATGCGCACGCGTAACCGCCGCTGCCGGCACCTAGGACGACGATGTCGAAGGGGCCGTTGTTGGCCACTGGACGCTCCCTTTCCCCGGTTGTGGCGCCGCGTGGATCGCGGCGCCCTGGGCGGGGCGGGGCGCACCGGTACCCGGGCCCCCACCGCCACAAGAAAACCTATTCTGTTCTCCGCCCGCTCACAGCGCGCGGGGCCCCCGCGGGATTCCCGTGGCGACTACAGCACGCCCGCGGCGACGTCCTCGGCGATCTGGACCAGCGTGCGGGCCGCCGCGCCGGTGCCGCCCTTCGGCGTGTACCCGTACGGCTCGCCCTTGTGGAAGGCCGGGCCCGCGATGTCGAGGTGCGCCCACTTGACGCCGTCCGGCACGAACTCCTTGAGGAACGTCCCGGCGACCAGCATGCCGCCCCACCGCTCGCCGCTGATGTTGGCGATGTCGGCGACCGCCGAGTCGAGGCCCTTGCGCAGCTCCGCGGGAAGCGGCATGCCCCAGGCGGCCTCGCCCGCGCGCTCGGCCGCCGCGACCACCTTCTCACGCACGTCGTCGTCGTTGGCCATGACGCCGGCGGTGCGGGTGCCGAGGGCGACGAGCTGCGCGCCGGTCAGGGTGGCGACGTCCACGATGAGGTCGGGGGAGTCCTCGCCGGCGCGGACGAGGGCGTCGGCCATGACGAGCCGGCCCTCGGCGTCGGTGTTGAGGACCTCGACCGTCTTGCCGCCGTAGATGCGCAGCACGTCGGACGGGCGCTGCGCGGTGCCGCTCGGCATGTTCTCGGCGATCGCGAGGTAGCCGACGACGTTGACCGCGGGGCGCAGCTCCGCGATGGCGGCGAGCGCGCCGAGCACCGCGGCGGCGCCGCCCATGTCGGACTTCATCCAGTCCATCGCCTCGCTGGGCTTGAGGGACAGGCCGCCGGAGTCGAACGTGATGCCCTTGCCGACGAGGGCGAGGGTCCTGGACGCCTCGGGGTGGGCGTAGGCCAGCCGGACGAGGCGCGGCGGGTTCACCGACCCCTGCCCGACACCCGTGATGCCGCCGTACCCGCCCTCGACGAGGGCCTTCTCGTCCAGCACCTCGATGGCGAGGCCGGTCTCGCCGGCGACCCGCTCGGCCTCGCCGGCGAAGTCCTCGGGGGACAGGTGGGACGGCGGGGTGTTCACCAGGTCGCGGACGAGCTTGACGGACGCGGCGAGGGTGCGGGCGCGCCCGACGGCGGCCTCCTCGGACGCGGGCGCGAGCAGCCGGATCTCCTCGACGGGGCTCTTGTGGTCGTCGCCGGTGCGGAAGGAGTCGAAGGAGTAGGCGCCCAGCAGCGCGCCCAGCGCGACGGCCTCGACGTCCGCGGCGCCGGAGGCGGGGAGCGCGACCGCGACCCGGGCGGTGCCGGCGAGGGAGCGGACGGCGGCGCCCGCGGCGCGGCGCAGGTCCTCGGCGGAGGGGCTCTCGCCCAGCCCGGCGGCCACGACGATCTTGGCGGGGACGGCGCCGAGCGACGGCAGCCTGGTCACCTCGCCGGCCTTGCCGGTGGCGCCGAGCGCGCCCAGCGCGTCGGCGAGCCTGCCGTCCATCGCGCGGTCGAGTGCTTCGGCGCCGGCGGCCGGTGCGGCACCCGCCTCCGCGGGGGCGACGCCGATCACGATCGCGTCGACGTCGAGTCCGGCCAGGTCTGCGCTGTCAAGGCTGATGCTCGTCACGTAGCCCGATGTTAGTCCTCTTGGTGACCGGTTTCGCCCTTTTGGATCAAGCATTGCCCGCCCGGGCGCTCCCCGGCCCGCGCGCCCGCGCGGGCCGGGGAGGCCGCCGCGCCCTCAGGGCAGAGAACCGCTTCTACGCGCGAGACGACGAGCCTGAGCTCCGTGAGCGGCTGTCAGTGCCGGCCAACGTGCTGGACAACTACATCCCGTATCGATGGG